>JAJFUJ010000025.1 GCA_021372475.1 Chloroflexota bacterium
GATCCCCGCAGAACCGTAACGCTGGAGGAGCAGATGCGTGTGCTTCCACCGGCAGAATATGATATTCATCTGACGATCGACCAGCGCGAGTATTACGGGGTCGTCGAGCAGGAGGCAATCCCAACCGGAAGCTCCTCTGAAGCCGGAGCGGGAGCGCACTTACGCTGGGGCCTGGCGACCGATCAGGGCAAACAGCGCGACCATAACGAGGATTACCTGGAAGGCTGGATCTGCAGCCGCGGCAATCGGCCGCTCCTGGCCCTGTTTATTGTCGCGGACGGCCTGGGAGGTCAGGATTCGGGCGAGATCGCCAGCCGGATGACAGTCGATATCGTCTGGCAGCAGGTAAAAACTGCGTTATGGGACCGCATCATTGCCGATGATATCCCGGAGCAGACACAGTTTCCGGCAGCTTTGCGTGCGGCCGTGACGGCTGCCAATACGGAGGTACACCGCGCCAGGCTGGAACGCAGCAGCCAGATGAGCAGCACAGTCACTACGGCGCTCGTTTATGGCGGCTCGGCTTATATTGCCAATGTGGGCGACAGCCGCACCTATATCTTCGGTCAACATGGATTGCAGCGCATCACCAAAGATCATTCGTTGGTGCAGCGCCTGGTTGATACTGGGCAAATCAAACCGGAGGATGTGTACAGCCATCCGCGGCGCAACCTGATTTATCAGAGCATCGGCGATCGGCAGGATGTCGTGGTTGACCTGTATACGTACGAGTTCAAACCGGACGAGCGTTTGATTCTCTGTTCCGACGGCCTGTGGGAGATGGTCCATGATGACGGCCTCGAAGAGGTGCTGCTGGCCGAGGCCGACCCACAGCAAGCGTGCGACCGCCTTGTCAAGAATGCGAATATGGCAGGCGGTGAGGATAATATATCGGTTATCGTCGCGCTGGTGTGAACAATTGAGGCATATCGCTGGAACATACAGGAGGAAGTGATAATGGCAGATCCGTTAGCTGTTACAACGACTTTGAACAAGATGTATCTTCCGGTTACCAATACCCAGCAGCTTGTTTACGCGCTGGTTGAGGTGCAACCGCAGGATATCATCTCTCGCTCCCGCATGGGCTTGAACTTTGGCTTTGTGCTCGATCACTCTGGGTCGATGCGCGGGGATAAAATCGACCGGCTGCGCGACGCCGTGCAACTGGCCCTCTCCAAGATGGCGTCCGACGATCTCGTCTCCCTGACCATCTTTAACGACTCGGCGGATACGATTGCTGACGCTGCGCCCCTGGCGAACCAGGGCAACCTGGCGGATAAAATCCGGCGCATTCGCGCTGGCGGCGGCACTCAGATGTCGCGCGGGATGAGCCTGGGTTTGCGCGAAGTATATCGTCAATTCAGCGCCGAAAAGGTGAACAAGGTGTTGCTGTTTACCGATGGGCAAACCTACGGCGATGAGGCGCAGTGCACCCGCCTTGCCAAAGAGGCCGGCGAGCATCATATCCCTATTATGGCGTTGGGCCTGGGCGATGATTGGAATGAAAAGCTGTTGGACGAGGTCGGCGCGCTTTCCGGCGGGGATGCCGATCAGATTGCTTCGCCCGATGAGATTGTGCCCCTGTTCACCCAGACGGTCGAGAGTTCGCAAAAAGCGGTGCTGCGCAACGCGCAGATGGTGGTACGGCTGGTCTCCGGTGTGACGCCGCGCCAGGTTTGGCAGGTTACGCCGGTCATCTCCAACCTGGGCTACAGCCCGATCGGTGAGAGCGATGTGCAGGTAGAGCTGGGCGAGATGGACGCGGTGACGGGTAAGGCGGTGCTGGTAGAGCTCCTGGTGCCCCCGCACCAGCCCGGCCGTTACCGTATCGCGCAGACACAGGTTACCTGCGATTTGCCGGTCCAAAACATAACTGGCGCCTCGGTACGCGGCGATATTATCGTATTCTACAGCGGCAACCCCAGCGAAACCCAGACCTATGACGCGCGCGTGATGAACCTGGTGGAGCGCGTAACCGCCTACAAGCTGCAAACACGCGCTCTTTCCGACGCCCAGGCCGGCGATATTGCCGGCGCCACGCAAAAGCTGCGCGCGGCTGCCACGCGCTTGCTGGAGCTGGGAGAGACGGAGCTGGCTCAGGCGGCCCAGCAAGAGGCCAATAACCTCGAACAGACCGGCCAGATGTCCGCTTCGGGCACAAAGAAGCTGCATTATCAAACCCGTAAACTGACGCAGCGCTTGACCGATAATAGCTAGTAGAATCCTGCAACTCGTGAAAGGAGAATCTCATGAGAAAGTGTCCTAACTGCACTAATGTCGTCCAGGATGATGCTGTGTTTTGCGACCAGTGCGGTACGCGCCTGCCGGCCGCTGCGCCCGCCGAATCGGCGCCAAGCGCAGCGGTGCAAGCAGCGCCGGCTCAGACTGCGCCGGCCCCTACACCCGCCGCGGCCGCGCAAGGAACCGAGCCCACCGATGTAGTCTGCCCGGCTTGCGGCACGCATAATCTGCTCGGTGAAGCTTTTTGCCAGAATTGCGGCGCCAAACTCGAGGCTCCGCAGCCGACCGCTGTGCCTGCTGCTGCTCCAGCCGCAGCAGCGCCATCCGCCAACGCTTGCCCGGATTGCGGCGCCGTCGTTGGCGCTGATGAAGAGTTCTGCTTTGCCTGCGGCGCTGACCTGAAAGCTGCGCGCGCGCGCGCGTCGGCCCAGGCAAGCACCGGCGCTGCGGTGCCTGAGGTGACCACCCAGCCTGCTGTGCCGGCAGCCCCTGCCCAGCCGGCTCAACCTGCCCCAGCGCAAGCGACTGCGCCTGCAGAGGCCGCCTGCCCCACCTGCGGCGCCAAGGTCAAGGCTGGCGACACGTTTTGTGAAGCTTGCGGTGCGGCTCTGAATGCTGCCCCCACAGCGCCTGCCGCAGCGGCGCCGCTAACCGCACCGGCCGCAGTGAGCACTGCGCCTGCCGTCGCGCCGCGTTTGATCGTGGTTGCCAGTGGTGTGGAGTTGCCTTTTGGCGGCCGCAATGAAATCGTGGTAGGGCGCGAGGACCCCTATTCGGGCGTCTTCCCGGATGTGGACCTGACTCCGCATGGTGGAGTCGAGGGCGGCGTTTCACGGCGCCACTTGAAAATCACGTTGGTTGGCGGCAGCTATGTGATTGAGGATTTGAACAGCACCAACTTTACGATGGTGAACCGCAAACGCCTGCCCGCAGGAACTCAGCAGCCGTTGGCTGATGGTGATGAAGTGACCGCCGGACGGGTTAAGCTTATTTTTAAGGTTAACGCGTGAGCCTATCCTGCCCTGCTTGCCGTCGCGAAGTGCTGCCAAGTTCGCGCTATTGTCCGTACTGTGGAGCCTTGCTTGCCAGGCGGTTGACCGCCGGAGAGTCCTTGGACGGCGGGAACTATCGCATCGAGCGTTCCCTATCCAAAGGCGGCATGGGCGCGGTATACCTTGCCCGCGATTACCGCGCCTTCGAACGCCTGTGCGTTATCAAGCAGATGCTTGAGTACTATGACAATTCGAGCGCGGAGGAAAAAGCTCGCGCGCAGCAGCGCTTTGAGGAGGAAGGGCGTACCCTGGCCTCGCTCTCTCACCCGGGTGTGCCGAGGATATACGCCTTTTTTATAGAGGGCGGGCGCTACTATATCGTCATGGAGTACATCCGGGGTGAGAACCTCGAGTCGTTTGTAACCCGCGAGAACGGTAACGGCGCCCTTACCGCCCCCTACAGACGTCTGCCGCGTGAAGAGGTGATCCGCTATACCATACAATTGTGTCGCATCCTGGAATATCTGCACGCGCTGCCGCATCCGGTCATCCACCAGGATATCAAGCCGGCCAATATCATCCTGGAAGCCCATCTGGGTGAGGTGCGCTTGGTGGATTTCGGCACAGCGCGCCTGGCGGTGCCGTCCGGCGTCTTGGGGCAGAGCCAGGCATCCGTTTACGGCACCGAAGGCTACGCTCCTCCCGAGCAATACCAGGGGCATCCCGTCGCGCGTTCGGATGTTTTTTCGCTGGCTGCCAGCATCTATCATCTGCTGACGGATGATGACCCGCGCACTCATCCCTTTCAATTTCCGAAGCTCAAGGCGCTGCCGCGCGAGCTTTCCATTGCCCTGGAACATGCCTTGCGCGTAGACCCTGAGCAGCGCAGCCGCGCACAGGAACTGCGCCAGGCGCTCGAATCCTTCTCTGCGCCCAAACGCCTGCTGGAAAGTTTTACCTTCCCGGGTGGCTCACAGATTCGCAGCGTCGGCGCTTTGCCGGCCCTCTGCGATGAGCATTGGGACGCTGCGCGTTCGTTTCTCTACAACGGCGACTTTACGCGGTGGCTGCGCGACCTGAATCGCCTTGACCTGGTCGCCATTGCCGACGAAACCGTCAAGGCCTACCCCAACCATGATGCCGGCCTCGAGCATTTTCTACGCCTGGTGGACCCAGGTATCGCCAAACCCAAGGTGATGGTAAACCCCGTCGAGTTGCAGTTAGGGTCGGTCGCCCGAGTGGCCATCATCTCGCGCAGCCTTACGCTGGTGAACAATGGTCGCGGCTACATCCAGGCCCAGCTCGTCACCGATGTGCCCTGGCTCGAGGTGTACCCGGCGACAGTTCATCTATGGGCCAATACGCCGGTTAAAGTAAGGATCTCTGTACATGCCCAGGGGTTGCCGCTGCGTAAACAGCAGAGCGTTTATGTAACGCTGCAAACACTCGATCAGGAATCTGTGGTGATTCCGGTTACCCTCCAGGTCTCGGTGTGGCGTGAAGTTTTACGCGTCTTAGCCAAGGCGCTGGCGGCCGCGTTGCCGGAAGCCTTCCGCCTGGTGAAAAGCAATCTGCGCTTTCTGCGTCGTACAGTGACTAAGCTAGAAAGGCCGTTCAAGCGCTGGCCGTGGCTGAGGATCGTTCTTTGGGCTGTGCTGGGCGCCGCCACCGGCCTTGGCTTGTACTATCTCCCCGCGGATATCAGCCTCCGCCTGCCCTGGCTGACCATCGCCCATCCCCAAAACTGGCAGGGATACGTTTTACCGGTGGTGCTAGGGCCACCGTTGCTGTTGCTTGGATTATATCTGATAACGTGGGCGCTCCTGTTTGTCTCCGGCGCGCTCATCGGCGCTGTACGCGGCGCATGGAAATCATTTACAAGATAGCGTAGAATCCGTCCTGCGAATCCGAAATAACGGCGAGTTGGCTACCAATGAACTGCCTCAAATGCGGCCAGAATAACGCTCCCAACGCGCGTTACTGCGCGCGCTGCGGTCAAGTATTGCCTGCTGTTGCGCGCTCAGCCCTTGCGCCTGGTCAGACGATGGATAATGGGCAATACCGCATCGTGCGCCAACTCGGCAAAGGCGGCATGGGTGCGGTGTATATCGCGCAAAACACCCAGGCATTCGACCGACTGTGCATCATCAAAGAGATGATTGCCTACTACTTGCCGGGTGAAGAGACCCAGGCGCGCGAACGCTTTATCCACGAGGCGCGCATTCTGGCGGCGCTCAAGCACCCCAATATCCCCGATATGTACGGCTTTTTCAGCGAAGCGGGACATAACTATATCGTCATGGAGTATATCGAGGGTAAAAGCCTTGAACAACTGCTGGAAGCAGGCGGCGGCAAGATCTTGGTGGAGGATGCCGTCCGCTATGCTGTCGAAATCAGCCGGGTGCTCGAATACCTGGCTGCAGCAAAACCCGAACCTGTCGTACACTGCGATATCAAGCCGGCCAACATTATCATCGATCAAAACAGCGGTCAGGCAGTGCTGGTCGATTTCGGCACAGCGCACAGCCGCTATCTCAACCTGAACTCTAGCCAACCAGATCCGCGTTCGACGGCGGCCTATGGCACGATAGGCTATGCTCCTCCCGAGCTCTATCGCGGCGAGGCGGTGCCCAAGACGGACGTGTTTTCGCTGGCGGCTACGCTCTATCACCTCGTCAGCGGTGACGATCCGCGCGACCATCCTTTCCGCTGGCCGGGGATGTCGGCATTGCCCGCCCCCCTGAAGGAGATTCTGGAGCGTGCGCTGGCATCCGATATCGACCAGCGGCTCTCGGCCGAGCAGTTTCGTAAGGCGCTTGAGGATTGGCGGGCCGGCACAAACGGCCAGGTTGCCCCGCTTATCTTCCCGGATGGCAACCATGCCGCTACGCTCACGGGTTTGTTGGATCTGGCGCTGCGCAACTGGGAGTATGCCAGCGAAATCTTATATGACGGCAGTTTGTCTGCCTGGCTGAAGACATCTCTGGGTGATGGCAGTGCCGCCAAGCGCGCCCAGGAGGCAGTTCGCCAATTCCCGCGCATGCCCAATGGCGGCCTGGATGCCTTCCTGCGCGGGATGAACCCGAGGATTCCGGCGCCGGCGGTTGCTGCAGCTCCTCAACTCGTTGCGCTTGGGACGATTCCGCCGGGCGAAGAACCTGTCTTCAGCGTAACTCTTACCAACGGCGGACCGGCGGGCTGCCGTGGCTCGGTAGAGCTGCCCGTGCCCTGGTTGACGTGCGAGGAATCCCAGTACGCCCTTGCCCCTGGTGAATCCAAACAGTTTATCTTCAGGGTGAGAGACGCAAACAGCCTGCCGGCAGGCATAGTGCAGGAAGCGTCGGCGCAATTCAAGCACGCTGTCGGCTTGCCTACCCCATTCCGTGTGCGATTGCAGGTGCAGGTTGCTGTGCCGACAGCTCAATCGCAAACGCAGGCGCCTCGTAAACCGCAGATGCAAGTCGTTCGGGCTGCACCCAAATTGCGCTGGCAGCGCTGGCTGCCCATCCTTGTCGGCATCCTGGCTGCTCTCGGGCTGGTCGCCTTTGCTTATAACCGGTTGGCTGCCCCCTCGGATGCAGCGGTTCAGGGCGCTGTCGAGTCGCTTGCCGGAGGCAGCTACCAGCAGGCATTCGCAGTCCTGGAGCGTATTCCCGCCGGCAACACTGGCCAGGTGGAATTGGCCGGCAAGGCACTGGATGCGCTGCTGGTCGATATCCCCCCTGGCGAAGTATTTCTGGGGGGCAGGGATGCCCTGAATACGGACGGCGTTACCGCCCAGGTCAGCAGCTTTGCCATTCAGCGTTTTGAAGTTACCAACGTGCAGTGGCAGCGTTATGTCGATGGCGGCGGCACAGCCCCCTCGGCCTGGAACGGCAGCAGCTACCCGACGGGGCAGGCCCTGCGGCCGGTGACGGGCATCACCCAGGCGATGGCCAAAGCCTACGCTGCCTGGGCGGGGCTGCGCCTGCCGAGTGAAGCGGAATGGATGCTGGCAGCCCGCGGCACCGAGGGGCGCGAATACCCATGGGGCAATGAGGATGATCCGACAGGGGGCAACTATCTGAGCTCCCGCCAGGCTGATGCGCGCCTGGCGAATGTTGGGAGTTACCAGCGCGACCGCACTCCGGCAGGGATATATGACCTGGCCGGCAACATCCGCGAATGGACCGCGGATTTCTATGCGCCGTATCAGTCCCCGCACGCACCGCCCGCTGATGGGCGCGAGGCGGTGGTGGTAGGTTCGTCTTTTGCCAGTTATGATCAGGCACTATGGACGCGCCAACGCGTGGCGGTGACGGAGACAGCGCAGGATCTGGGATTTCGCTGCGTGCGCTAACTAATGGAGGTTGCTATGAACCAGCCACAAACGAAGCCTTTTGCTAACTTGATGGCAGGCGCTGCTGAGGTGGATATCACACCCTGGGCAGGGGTTCAGTTAGCCGGCGATGTAGGCCGTTACCGCCCGGCCAAATATGTGCTCGACCGCCTGAACGCGCGGGCATTGGTGCTTGCTGCCGGTAAGCGCAAGGTGTGCATCGTGGCTGCCGACCTGTGCGTGCCCGTGCGCAAGTATCTTGACCGGGTACGTGCAGCAGCGGCAGAGTTGTTGGGTGTCAGCCCGGATGCGGTAATCACCCATCTTACCCAGACACATTCGGCGCCTGGTTTGGGGCATTTTATCCTGAGCGAGGATTACCCGGGCATCCCGCCGGAGCTCGAGTGGCTGCGCGGCGGTGACCTGGACTATGCCAACTGGGCGGTGGAACGCATGGGCGAGGCCGTCCGCACTGCCAGCACGCGCCTTGAAGAGGTGCAGATGGCCGTCGGCAGTGGTATCGAGGGACGCCTGGCGCACAACCGGCGCGCCGTCGCGCGCGACGGCACCATCATCATGCCCGGACCAAGCTGGCCGCAGCCGCTGGGTCCGACACAAATCCGCTACTTGGAAGGCCCGATTGATCCTGAGCTGGGCGTTATCTGCCTGCGCAACCGCCGCCTGGAGCTGCCCACGCTTATTGCCAACTATGCCTGTCATCCGGTGCACGTTTTCCCGCGGCCGCTCATCTCGGCTGATTGGCCCGGCGCGCTGGCAGCGCAGTTGACCAGCATGTTGGGCGCGCAG
>JAJFUJ010000039.1 GCA_021372475.1 Chloroflexota bacterium
GTGATGTACTTTAATCCGCTGCGCGCTTTTATCCCCATCAGCTTGGTAATTCTCCTGGTGGGCTTCGGCAAGATGATTTACGACATCATCTCGTACAATTGGCACTTTGCCCCCTCTACGGTGATGCTGATGATGACCTGGGTTCAAGTGACGGCCATCGGCCTCCTGGCTGACCTCATCGTGCGCCGGAGCAAGGTATGAGGATCTGTATGCTGACCTCCTCCTACCCGCGCTGGGCGGGCGATGGGGCGGGCATATATGTGATGTCGTTGGCGCAAACTCTGATAGAGTTGGGTCATGACATTTATGTAATCGCTCCCTGGGATCCTGCAGTGAAACCAATGGATACCAAAGGAGTGCATTTGATACGCTTCAAATACGCTCCGGCTAGAAACCTGCATATACTTGGTCACGGACGTTCGTTGATAGCTGATGTCAGACTTAAGGCAATCGCACCGCTATTGGTGCCATGCTATGCGGTGGCAATGATCTCCAGTGCGGTCAAGCTCTATCATCATGAGCATTATGAACTTATTCATGCGCATTGGAGCGTCCCTGGAGGATTCCTGGGCGGTCTCGTGTCGAAATATCTCAAACTACCGCTTGTGATCAGCATGCACGGCTCCGATGTATTTGTCACGGAACACAGCAAGATGTACGCACGGGCTGCAAAAATCGGTTTTAGGCAGGCGTATTGCGTTACAGCAGTCAGCCAACACTTGCTTGATCGTTCTGTAAGTGCGGGACTTGATCCACGTAAGGGGCACGTCGTCTCGTGCGGCGTTGATGCTGCTCGGTTTGCTCAAGGTGATGGTCAGCGTATGCGCTCTCGTCTTGGCATTGCGGCCGGTGCACCGGTTATCGGCGCCATCGGCCGGTTGGTATTCAAGAAAGGATTTTCCTATCTGATCGATGCGATGCCGCGAGTTCTGCAGAGCTTCCCTATGGCTAAATGTATTATCGCCGGTGAAGGAGACCTCAAATCGGAGCTAATTGAGAGGACAAAGACTTTGGGCATTGCCGATGCTGTGCAGGTAGTCGGGCATATAGATTGGCAGGATACTCCCGATTTCTACGCGATGTGCGATGTGTTGGCGTTGCCGTCGGTAGTTGATGCCCATGGGAATGTTGACGGCCAACCCAATGTGCTGCTCGAAGCCATGGCAGCCGGGAGAGCGGTAGTCGCTAGCAATATACCAGGGATTGATTCACTAGTACAAGACGGTGTCAACGGTCGTTTGGTATCACCTAAATCTGTAGAAGATATATCTTGCGCAGTTATCGAAATACTTGGAAATCCAATGGAAGGGGCATCACTGAGCAAAGCAGCTCGTGAGCTTGTTAAGCAATTTCAGTGGCGGGATATTGCTGACCGGTTTAGCGGGATTTACATGCAGGCTTGCGTAGAAAAATAAGTGTGTGAATGCATGAATCAACCGCTAAATGATGTAACGCTCCGACACCGTAAAGCAGTAAAGATCCTGCATGCACTCTCTAGGGAGACAACCAAGCCTTTTTCATCATTAAACTGCGTAGATATTGGTTGTGCTTACGGCCTAATTACCGAGTCGTTGGCAGGGCATTTTCAATATACTTTAGGCGTTGATTCAGATCCTGATAACCTGCAGGAGGCCAAACAGCTCATACGTCCGAAGCTGGGATTTATCCAGGCCGATGCGCGCCATCTGCCGATTGAGTCAGGTACTATCGATATCGTCATCTGCGCTCAGGTTTATGAACACGTCGCGCACAACGACCTGTTGTTTGAGGAAATATGGAGGATTCTCAAACCGAATGGCATCTGCTTCTTTAGCGGCCCAAACAGATTATACCCATTCGAATACCATTGGCAGCTACCATTGCTGCATTGGCTTCCTCTCGACAGTGGCCACTGGCTGGCCGAACAGTTTAGGCGCAAGCCGATGCCAGATTTACATCTGCTGACTTACTGGTCCTTACGGCGCTTAACTCACAACTTTATATATGTAGATTACACCACTCGGATGATTCATGATCCTGAGCAGTTTGAGATGTCCCAGGATTTGAAGCACTGGCGTTGGATGAGCAGGCTGCCATTAGGTTTGCTAGATAAGTTGATTGTATTCGTGCCGAATTTTAACTGGCTGTTAGTGAAACCAGGAGAGCGCTAGATCGATGAAAATCGCCATCGATGCATTGGGTATTGGCAAAATAGGCGGCGGTCGCTCCGCGACATTTAATCTACTGGAACCGTTGCTCGCCCTTGACCAGGTTAACCGATACTTGCTATTTCTTGATAAGGAAGAACCGGAGCTTCAATACCCTAATGTACGCCAAATTATTGCTCCAGTTCATGAGCGCATTACTATGCGCTTATGGGCTCAGGCAACATGGCCGCAGCTCCTCAGGCATGAAAGGGTTCAGCTAATACATCATACAAAGAATCTTGTGACGCTGGGTAATCCATGTCCAGCAGTGGCGACAATCCATGACCTCACAATGCTGACCAATCCCGAGATATTCCCAGCCATTGATGTATTTTACTACAGAACACTGGGGAAAATGTCATTAAGAAGTATGGAACACCTTATTGCGGTTTCACGTACCACCGCAAGCGACTTGATGCGCTTCTACCATATCCCCGATGACAAGATTACAGTTATCCATGAAGGAATCTCTGATGGGTTCGTCGTAGCAAAACAAGGCGATATTGATCGAGTTCGCCTGAAATACCAACTTTCTGCCCACTACCTGGTGCATCTGGGTAGTATTTGGCCCAAGAAAAACCTGGCAACACTGGTTTATGCTTATGAAAATCTTGTCCAGGTACAAGGCTATTCGGGAGATCTGGTGTTGATTGGGCGTCCTTACCGACAGATGACTGATCCACTGCTGGAAAAGGCGATATCGGAGTGCCACGTAGGGCGTATTATCCGTACAGGGGCCGCTCCCCAGGAGGATCTACCGGCCTTATTAGGCGGGGCTGATTGCTTTGTCTTCCCTTCACTCCATGAAGGCTTTGGTCTTGCGCCGCTCGAAGCAATGGCTTGTGGCGTCCCCGTAGTCGCAGCACGTTCAGACGCTATTGATGAAGTGCTGGGAAACGCAGCTCTCCTAGTCGAGGACCCGCGAGATGTAGATGCTTTTTGCCAAAAGATAAGGCTAATTCTGGGTGACTTAGCTTTGCGTAACCATCTCATTTCTGCTGGTTTGGAGCGGACGGCCGTGTATTCGAGAGAGCGCGCTGCCCGACAGACATTGTCACTATATCAACAACTTGTGGATGCCAAGTAAGGAGTGATACATTGCTAACAGATCATTCTGATATTGCCCGTGCATATAATGTAATATATTCAACAAAAGAATATCATAACAATAAAAGCTATTATCTTCTGGCACTAAAAACATTGCATCCCAAAGCAGGGAGCAAATTGCTTGATATCGCTTGTGGCTTGGGTGATTTACTTTATCTTGCCAACCAGCGGCATATTGACTGTTATGGCATTGATCTTTCGGAAGTGGCCGTCCGAGCAGCACGAATCAACGTGCCTGAGGCGAATATCAGCCAAGGCAACGGAGAAGCTCTCGCATTTTCTGATGAAACTTTTGATTATGTGACGCTAATTGGCAGTCTGGAGCATTTGCTTGATCCTGGCAAAGGGTTGCTAGAGATCAGGCGTGTACTCAAATGGGGAGGGCAGGCCCTGATTTTAGTGCCAAATGCATATTACCTACCTGACCTTGTCTGGAATGTGGGGCGACATGGTCGTGGCCCCGACCATAAGCAGGTTGTAGAGAGATTTGCTGCTGTTAATGACTGGCGGGCGTTTATCGAATCAGGTGGTTTGATGGTGCAGCGTGTAACTCGTTTCAACTTCCAGTGGCCTGGCGAAAAGGGAGATTGGTCTTGGTATAAGCAAAATCCGCACCGTATATTGAAGCTGCTAGCAGCCCCTTTTATTCCTTTTAATTTTTCGCATAGTTTTCTCTATCTATGCACTAAAGAATCAGCCAGTGCTGGCCAGAAATTCAACCCTCCGTATTGGCCGTCGCCGCCCAGGCTGGTGGACCTTGGACAATAAACCCAAAGACTCACAGTCGCCAGAGCAGTCACCAGGTATCGATAAAATCCCCGTGTTGGATTGGTTTACCCGCGTCAGACATAGCCGGAAAGGGCATGTCGTATTTACTATACTTGCTATTATTGTTGTCTGCATTTCTGTTTATTACGTAAGTGCCAACTTATTGGTTGGGTTACAGCAAGTGAAGCAAGCAAATCTCACGCTTAGAATTTGGCCACTCGTGTATTCGCTAATAATTACATGGCTTTGCGTTATCTTCGGTGGAGTAACCTGGTATCTGGTATTATATAGCCTTGGTGCACAGGTGAGTCTGCGCGGATGTATACAAGCGCATGTATTGGCAAACGTCGCTGGCTATATCCCCGGTTATGGTTGGAGGTATATGGGGAAGGTTTACTTAACTTCACGCCAGGACGAGTCTCC
>JAJFUJ010000053.1 GCA_021372475.1 Chloroflexota bacterium
GCGAACTCGCTCAGGTGGCAGATGGGCACGCTCAGGCGGTTAGCGAGCGGCTCGCGCAAGTAGGAAGATTGCGGCGAGCATGTAGAGGCCGCGTCCACCCAGTTATCGCCATCGCGCACATAGAGCTTGAGCGACCCCTCAGCAATATCGGTAATCATGGCATCCGAATAGGTGACGGTCAGCGTCGCTGGGCGAGAGAAGGCAAGACCCGAGATGAGTGAACTGTCGCGGTAGGCGCCCAGGGCAAAGGACTGCCCGGCGTAGAGCGTGGCCGTCGGCGCATTGCCCGGCGCAGCCAAGGGGGTCAGCACCATATTGACGGACATCGTGATGGCATTGGCCGGCACCTGCACAGCAATCTTATTATCGGGGAAATCCAGGCTGAACGACACAGCGGCGTCTGGCGATACTGGCGCAACGGTCACCACCTGGCTGTCTTGCCAATCAGGGCTAAGCGTATCCATAAAATCGCGCACATCGGGTAAATCCGTCCACAGATGGTTGCTGCTGACATCCAGGGTGGTGAGGCTCGTCAAGCTGGTAATTTCATACGGCACAGGCCCCTGCAGCTCGTTGCCAGCCAGGTTGAGGCTTGTCAGATAAGTCAGGGCGCCTATCGCGGGCGGAAGCAGGTCGGCCAGATGGTTATTGTTGAGCTCCAGCCCCGTCACATGGCCGCCCGCGCACGTCACACCATAAAGGCTGCAAGGCGACTCGGTAGGCAGCACCCAGGCATTCGTCCAACCATCGCCGCCGGTGTAGCCGTTGAGCGTTCCGAGGGCTTCGTATTCGGCAGGCGGAATCTCTAGCTGCTCCGTCCAGAACAGGGCGAACTCGCTCAAGTGGCAGACGGGCACGCTCAGAGTATTATTGTCCGGATCGCGTTGATAGGATGAAGCCGGCGAGCAGGTGTCGGTCGCGTTTATCCAGTTATCGCCGTCGCGCACGTAGAGCGCTAACGTGCTCTCGCTTAGCCCGTCAATCTGGGCGTCCGTATAAATGATAGTAAGGGTTGCCGGGCTGGAAAAGGCCAAGCCTGCAATCAAATTACTATCGCGATAGGCGCCCAACGAGAAAGATTGCCCGGCGTAGGTCATGCCCATCGGAGTCATCGGCAGCGGCATGGGCGACAGCACCATATTCACATCCATGGTGATGGAATTGGTCGGCACCTGGACGCTAATCTCTCCGCCGCCGGGATAAGCTAGATTGAACGATGCAGCGGCATCTTGCGCCACCGGCGCAACGGTCACCACCTGGGTGCTCTCCCAATCGGGATCCTGCGCGTTCAGGAATGTGCGCACATCGATGAGATCCGTCCACAGGTGGTTGCTGCCGACATCCAAGGAGGTGACGTTTGTCAGGCTGGCAAACTCCAGAGGCACAGGCCCCTGAAGGTCGTTGCCGGCCAGATCGAGGGTCGCCAGATAAGTGAGGCCACCGATATCGGCTGGAATCTGGCCGACCAGGCTGTTGCTGCTGAGCGCCAGCTCGGTGACATGCCCGCCTGCACAGGTGACGCCGTACAGGCTGCATGGCGTATCGCTGGGCAGCGACCAGACATTCGTCCAGCCAGCGCCGCCGGTGCTGTTGTAGAGCGCCACAAGAGCATCATATTCGGCCGTGGGTATTTCTGATTGTGCGGCATTAACGGGTGAAAACTGCGCCGGCGCGCAAAGCATCAGCAGAAGCAACAAGGCCAAAACGGTACGCAGCGTAGCATGTCTGGCTGGAGAAAACTCTGCCCCCATTCATTCCTCCGTCGAGTTCGAGGTAGCCAGTTGCCATGCCTGTATCGCAGCGGCTCTCGGGGCTACAGCGCACGTTGCTTTTAGAAGCTGACATCGCTGGCATTTAGTTTTGTAGTGTTTCTTGTATTAACCGTCCCGAGCTATATTAGTATATATTCCTACCCCAGAGTTGTCAAGCAGTTTCTAGAAAGAACATTGGAAAAGAAGCTCTTCCTTATACTTGCCAACCAGGGAACAGTAAGTGTCATATATAGTTGAATATACCGTATCATAACAAAAATAAAAGCAAGATTCGGATGGATTCATGCTTGCACGAGAATGCTAGGCGAGTCCGCAACCCCGCCTTTTCAGACACTGCGGTGCCTCCAACTGGATATCCCTAACACCCTCCGCTGTACGCGTTTAATCACCCTCTCAATCCAAGCCTTGAGCGCGGTATATTTTAATCCTGGCAACATACAGGATACACAGATTGAATGGAACGCAGGCGTGCCCCCGCCAGGCACCTGCAACTCGCGGTATATCGCAAGGCGCTGCGCCATGCGTATAGAAGATACGCGCGGGATGAAAAAAGGCAGCGTCCATGAAGATACCCAAAGCTCACCGTACATGCCATGTTGCAGCATCCAGCCGCGCCGATTGTCTATCCGCGCAAGATCAAGATAGCTGCCATAACTACGATGGCGATCACTATCAGGGTGATAATGACCTTCCAGATCGTCGCGGTCGCTTTGCTCTTCCATACCGAGGCGGGTATATCGCTCCGCCATACCAACCCTGTATGGCAATTCGGGCAACGCGAGACATTCGACGCCACTTCTGCCCCGCAGGCCGGACAGTTCGCCATATCTGTGCTCCTTATTTCACCAGCCAGGAGAAATATGCGCAATTCACTATCGCAAACACTACTATGGGCAGATCTGCGCCGACTGTCAAGGGCAAATCGCTGGAGGATGTTGAAAAAGTATCCAATAGGAGATGCCGCAGTGTCTGAAAGACAGAGTTGCGAACTCACAGATCATTCCCGCGCAAGCAGGAACCCATCCGAGTCTTGCTTTTATTCTTATTATGATATGATATATTATACTATATATCAGATTAATACTGGATTCCGGCCTGCGCCGGAATGACGCTTCCTGTTTCCCAGTGGGCAAGTATAAGGGAAGAACCTCTTTTTCAACACCCTAAATCGTTGATGTGCCGCATACCTCGGGCGCGCTGTTAGCGGATTCCCCCACAGTGTCAGCATCAGGCGTTGGCGGGATGCTTATGCGCTCGAACACGGCGCCGCATAAGCACATTGGCGCGAAGATGCTCCCGACAGACATTCACGTGCTGCAGCAGATAGCAAAATTGGAGCGCGCGCCAGAACGGGTACAATATTTAGCATGTGAAGGTTTGTTTATGCGGTGCGGCTGGCTCACCGCCGACCACACCAGAAGCAGAGCCACAGGAGGTCGCGATGCTAATCCTGGAAACGCCGCGTATGGTATTGCGTCCCCTGCGCGAGCAAGATGCGGAGGCATTCAGCGCCTACCGCTCCGACCCGCTGGTGGCGCACTACCAGGGCTGGGATGCGCCTTACACCCTCGCTCAGGCGCGCGCGTTTATCGCCGAGATGTCCACTATACAGCCGGGTGTTGCCGGCAAGTGGTTCCAGTTCGCGTTGGAACGCAAAGCGGTGGGCGGGATAATCGGCGACTGCGCTTTTATCCGGCTTGCCGACGATCCTCAACAGGCCGAGATAGCCTTTACCCTGGCGCGCACCTGGCAGCATCAGGGATACGCCAATGAGGCGGTCGGGCGGCTGTTGGAATACCTGTTCACCTCGCTGAACCTGCACCGCGTGACAGCCCGCTGCGATGACGAGAATTATCCTTCGGTAAACGTGCTGGAGCGCCTGGGACTGCGCCGCGAGGGACACCAGATCGAAAATGCCTGGTTCAAAGGCTCCTGGGGCAGCGAATACCAATATGCGATGTTGGAGCGCGAATGGTGGGCGCGGCAGAAAGGGATACAAAATGGCTAAAGGAAACCGCAAACGCTTACCGTTGTCGATAATCCTGGTTATCGGGGCAGCGCTGCTGGGTTTACTCGTGGAATACACCGTCCACCCGATGCACAATCTGTACGACCTGACGCAGGATAACTACAACCACTACCTGCCGTGCCGTAAACTGCCCGAGACCGCCGAGGTGGAGCGCCTGCTGACCGAACACGCGGATACTGTGGAGCAGATCAGGCAGGTGCACCCCGGCTCTACCAATATCGAGATGCGTACCGACGTGTGCCCCGATCACGCCGATGTCGTCATCTGGTACGCTTCACATGACGACCGGCTGGTCATTGAGGCCATCCTGGGCGGCTATACCTTTTACGGCGTGCCGGCGCGCTGGCGCAATTATTAGCCGGCATCATCGATGCATACACCGCACAACCCACCCGCTACACAGCTCCGCCGCAGCGCATCAGCAATTCTCGCCGTGCTTGCGGCGACGGCTTTGCTGCTTGGCGCACTGGTATGGTTCCATGCCCGCACCAACGTCCCTTACCTGCAGTTCACGCGCGATGCGGCCGCATTGCGCGCCGCCCCCTGGTACACCGGCATCCTGTCGCAGCTTGGGGTAATGGCCTGGACAGCAGGCGCCGCCGCAGCGTTGACGGGCGCCTGTGCCGTGGGCAAGGCTCCGCAGGCCGCGGCCTGGCGCAAATATCTGCTGGTGGGCGGAGTGTTCTCGGCGTGGCTGGCGCTGGACGACGCCCTGATGCTGCATGAAGTGGTGATTCCGCATCAGCTCGGCATCGATGAGCGCGTGGTTTACGCGCTCTACATTGCCACCGCGCTGGCATTTTTCGCGCTGAATTGGCGCAAGGCGCTGGCCGGGGAATGGCCGCTGCTGCTGACGGCGCTGGTGTTCCTGGCTGTGCCGGTGCTGGCCGACATGCTGCGCCTGACCGCGGATATAGAGGAACTGCTTATGGCCGGCAGCAAGCTGGCGGGGATCCTCGCCTGGGCGGCATACTGGGGGCGCTGCGCGGTGGAGGCATACGCGGCGGATAAGGCAGAACAGCCACAGATTACACAGATAAACGCACATTGAGGTAGTGGAATAATCCTGGGCGGGCACACTGCCCGCTGATAAGTCAATCCTCCGCAATAGGCGTTAACGCTCGCGTACCCGTGCGCCTGAAGCCTGCGCCACCCTCATCTTTAGGTGGCGGCGGCGAGGCGCCGCGGCTCCAATGACTTCTCAATCCACGTCAATAACAAATTACATAGCTCCCTAACTAATTTCTTGCATCCAGCGTGCTTTCGATTATACTGGCGCCTGGGCTGTGATATTACGCGAAAGGCCTGGCGCCTCAATGAAATCGCTTGTCCGCATCCTGCGTTACCTCAAACCTTACCGCTTGATTATCACCGGCTCGCTGCTGGCGCTGGCCGTCAGCATCGTATGCGATCTGGCGCTGCCGCGCCTGATCCAGACCATCATCGACCAGGGCATCAACGCACGCGACCTGGCCGCTATCTTGCGCATCTCGGGTATCATGATCGGCATCACCGCCGTCAGTGCAGTGGGCGCCGTGCTCAATATGAGCCTGGCCATCCGCATCTCGCAGCATGTCGGCGCCGATATCCGCCGCGACCTGTTCGCCAAAATCCAAACCCTCTCCTATAGCGATCTAGACCGCCTGCAGACCGGCAACCTCATCACCCGCCTGACGAGCGACAATGCTCAAGTCACCCAGTTCGTGATGCAGACGATGCGCCTCTTTGTGCGCGCCCCGCTGATGCTGGTGGGCAGTGTTATTCTGTTGATTATGACCAACTGGCAGCTCGCGCTGCTGATGCTCATCGTCGTGCCGACGGCTGTCTGCATCCTGGTGATTTATGCCAGGAAGGCGCAGCCGCAGTTCCTCAAGGTGCAGCAGCGGATGGACCGCCTGAACACGCTGATGCAGGAGAACATCTCGGGCGTGCGCCTGGTCAAGGCATTCGCCCGTGAGACCTTTGAGAACGGGCGTTTTGATGCTGCAAACAGCGGGGTGATGACCCAGGCTACGCGCGTGGGGCGGCTGCTGGCGCTGATCATGCCGTTGATGCGCCTGCTGGTTAACCTGGCCATCCTGGTGGTCATCTGGTATGGCGGCAGCCTGGCCATCGGCGGGCACCTGACCCTCGGCCAGATTGTCGCGTTCAACAACTATATCTGGTCGATCATGATGCCGATTAACCTGCTGGGCATGGCCGTCGGTTCGATCTCTGCGGCCGATGCCTCGGCGCAGCGCATCCTCGAAGTGCTGGATACCCAACCGGCCATCGCGAACCCTCCCGCGCCGGTGGTTATCCCCGAAGCGCCAGCGCATGTTGTGCTCGAGGACGTCAGCTTTAGGTATGATGGCGCCGAGCAGCCGGATGTGCTGAGCGGCATCGACCTGGATATCCAGCCGGGCGAGACGGTCGCCATCCTGGGCGCCACCGGTTCCGGCAAGAGCACCCTGGTGAATCTGCTGCCGCGCTACTATGACGTTGACAGCGGGCGCGTGGCCATCAACGGCATTGATGTGCGCGATGCTGACCTGGACGCGGTGCGCGGGAGCTACGGCATCGTGCCGCAGGATACCATCCTGTTCTCGCTATCGATTCGCGATAACATCCGCTACGGCCGGCCGGACGCCCTCGATGAGGAGGTCATTGCTGCGGCTCAGGTGGCACAGGCGCACGATTTTATCATGGATCTGCCCAACGGCTATGACACCCTGCTCTCGGAACGCGGCGTGAACCTCTCGGGCGGGCAAAAGCAGCGTCTGGCCATCGCGCGCGCCGTGCTGATGCGCCCCGAAGTGCTGCTGCTGGACGACTGCATCAGCGCGGTTGACCTCGAGACGGCCAGTAAAATCCTGGATAACCTGGACGAGACGCTGCAGGGCCGCACCCGCGTGGTTGTGGCGCAGCGCATCAGCACCGCGCTCAACGCCGACCGCATCGTGGTGATGGATAATGGGCGCATCGCGGCCAGCGGCACGCACAGCGACCTGATGGCGGAGAGCGAACTCTACCGTGAGATTTACCACTCGCAGTTGGGCACAGAAGATGAGGGAGGGAACGGCGGTGAGCGCTAGACAGTCCCCCTCCGCAAACCAGGGGCTGCCGCCGGCCGGCCTGCCCAGCATGCGCCGCACACCGCCAGGTGCAGCACGGTTAGGTTCGGGCGAGCGGGCGCGCAACCCGCGCCAGGTGCTGCTGCGGCTGGTCTCCTACCTGCGCCCCGAAGCGCGCCCCCTTGCCTTGGCGCTCGCTCTGGTGGTGACCGGCGGCCTGCTTGATTTGGCAGGGCCATACCTGGTGGGCGTGGCCATCGACCGCTTTATCAGCGGCGGCGACCTGGCAGGATTATCGCGCATCGGCCTATTGCTTTTAGCGGTCTACCTGGGGAGCTGGGGCGCCAACTATGGCCAGGCTTATGTCATGACCGCTGCCGTGCAGCGCATCATGCGCAGTCTGCGTCGCGACCTTTTCGAACATCTGCAGACTTTGTCGCTGGCCTATTTCGACCGCCACTCGACGGGCGAACTGATGAGCCGTATGACCAACGATATCGATGCCGTCAATCGCGTAGTGGCTCAGAATATCGTGGACCTGGTTTCCTCGCTGCTGAACCTGGTGGGCATTCTCGTCATCATGATAGTGCTCAACCACTGGCTGGCGCTGGGCGCGATGCTCATCATGCCACTGATGTTTGCCCTGACGCTGCGTGTGGGCCGCAATGCGCGCCCGCGCTTTCAGAACGTGCAGGCCAGCTTGGGCAAGCTCAATGCGGTGATGGAAGAGAATATTGCGGGGGCGCGGGTGGTGCAGGCGTTCCGCCGCCAGCCAATCGTGATGGCCGATTTCGACCGCGCCAACATCGCCGCGCGCGACGCTGGCACGAGCGCTCAGACACTGGTGATGACTTTACGGCCGATGTTGATGGTGCTCTCGAACATGGATATCGCCATTATTGCCGGCCTGGGCGGCTGGATGGCGCTGCGCGGGATGATCAGCGTCGGTGTGATCGCCACCTTTATCATGTACATCCGGCGCTTTTTCGACCCGCTGCTGACCTTGGCCGACCTCTACAATTCGATTCAGGCGGCGCTAGCCGGTGCCGAGCGCGTCTTTGAGGTGCTCGACCAGCGCCCCGAGCAGAGCGATCTGCCCGAGGCGACCGACCCAGGCCGCGTGCAGGGTCTGGTCGAGTTTGACCACGTCTCGTTCTCCTACATCGCGGGGCAGCCAGTGCTCAAGGATATCAACCTGACGGCACACCCTGGGCAGGTGATAGCGTTGGTGGGCCCGACCGGCGCCGGCAAAACGACCATCGTCAATCTGCTTTCGCGCTTTTATGATGTGGATAGCGGCGCCATTCGCCTGGATGGCGTCGATATCCGCACGCTGCAGCAGCAGGCCCTGCGCCGCAACCTCGGCGTGGTGCTGCAGGATACCTTCCTGTTCTCCGATACGGTGCTGGAGAATATCCGCTATGGCCGGCTGGATGCCAGCGACGAGGAGTGCATCGCGGCCGCCAAGATTGCCAACGCCGACGGCTTTATCAGCCGCCTGCCGGAAGGCTACAGGACCCAGCTTTCCGAGCGTGCCGGCACGCTCAGCCAGGGACAGCGCCAACTGCTGGCCATCGCGCGCGCGGTGCTGGCCGACCCGCGCATCCTGGTGCTGGACGAGGCCACCTCCAGCGTGGATACGCGCACCGAGATGACGATTCAACAAGCTCTGCTCAAACTGATGGAGGGGCGCACCAGCTTTGTGATCGCCCACCGCCTGAGCACCATCCGCAAGGCCGACGAGGTGCTGGTGATTGACCATGGCCAGATCATCGAGCGCGGCACCCACAAATCGCTGCTGGAGGCGCACGGATTTTATTACCGGCTGTATATGAGCCAGTTCGCCAAGGCGGCGGCCCAGGTGATGGGC
>JAJFUJ010000185.1 GCA_021372475.1 Chloroflexota bacterium
TGGTAAAACCCGCCGGACTCGTCTGTCAATGCCACCATCCAGAGGGTGTTGAAAAAGTATCCAATAGGAGATACCGCAGTGTCTGAAAGACAGAGTTGCGAACTCGCAGATCATTCCCGCGCAAGCAGGAACCCATCCGAGTCTTGCTTTTATTCTTGTTATTATATGATATGTTACACTATATATCAGATCAATACTGGATTCCGGCCTGCGCCGGAATGACGCTTCCTGTTTCCCAGTGGGCAAGTATAAGGAAAGAACCTCTTTTTCAACACCCTCACCATCCATCTCATTGACAGAAACTAGCGGATTCACTATTATTAGCCCAGTAAGAGTTTCCTTGCGCCGAGCAGCGAGGCCGGTCCTCGTTGGCTGGCGCCTTTTTTTATCTTCTAAAACAGGAGCTGCAGAATGAAACCGCTATCCAGAACCGCGAACAGTTTTGATCGTTCACCGATCCGCGCGATGCTGGATGCCGCTGCTGCTTATCCTGATGCCATCCACCTGGAACTAGGCCAACCGGATTTCGCCACACCGCCCCATATCATCGAAGCTGCGGTAAATGCCGCCCGCAACGAATATACCGGCTATACTGCTAACATGGGGATGCTCGCCCTTCGCCAGGCCATCGTCACCAAGCTCGCGCGAGAGAATAACCTTTATGTGACCCCTAAGAACATCATCGTCACGGTGGGCGCGATGCAGGCGGTATATGCCGCTATGGGCGTGCTGCTTGACCCAGGGGATAGTATTTTGATCCCTGATCCTGGTTACGGCAATTTCGTAATGGCCGCCTCGATGTTTAACGCCCAAAGCATCCGCTACCCAACGCTTCCTGAGCAGGAGTTCGTGCCGGATTTTGCAGTGTTAGATACTTTGGTTACCCCCAAAACGCAGGCGTTGCTCGTCAACAGCCCATCCAACCCGACCGGCGCTGTATATGATCAAGCCACATTGAGAGCCTGCCTCGACTTTTGCCGCCGGCACGATTTATACATGATCTCGGATGAAACCTATGACCAGCTCGTCTTTGAGGGCAAGCACATCAGCCCAGCCCAGTGGGATGCAGACGGCCGCGTAATCAGCATCTTTACAGTATCAAAAACCTATTCGATGACCGGCTGGCGCGTAGGTTACGCGGTTGCCTCTGAGGATATCATTGCGGTAATGAGTAAGATACAGGAGCCGATCGTCTCCTGTGTCAATACCGTTGCCCAGCATGCAGCCATCGCTGCCTTGGAAGGCTGCCAGGACTGTGCCGTCGAAATGCGCAACAATTACCGCAGGCGCCGAGACCTGGCGGTGGAGATTGCGCAGCGCAATGGGCTCCAAGTATCCTATCCTCACGGCGCGTTCTATATGCTCATCGACATATCCAGCCAGCCATGCGGGTCGTTGCCGTTTGCGCAGGGATTGCTGGAAAGTGAACATGTCGCTGTTGGCCCGGGGTGTGCATTCGGGGAATTGTGTGATCGTTACATCCGCATTTCGTTGTGCGCCAGTTGTGAGGACCTTACCGAGGGGATCACGCGCATCGGCCGCTATCTACGGCATGTGAGTCAGCCGGAGCTTTGTTCGGCACGCCAAGCCTAATGTGAGCAGGCCGCCCTGCGAAAGGCGGCCTGTAACATCTTTAAATGGTGTAGCTCTCCAATTGAGACCAGCCGGTCTCGATAAATTGCGAGAGGGTGCGCTGGGTTAATCCGAATGCAGCGAATTCCTGCGGACGCAGTCCATTCGGCTCGTATGCCCGCACGAACTCGTTGACCTTACTCAGCCTCGCCAATACATCGGCAGCCACTGGTATATCGATGCGTTCTTCTTGGGGCAGATTGGCGGCTAGAATCATACCTTGCACTTTGGGATGGATGGACATGACCAGGCGTGCACCGGCCAATTCCTGCATCTGGTTCACACCGCGCAGTGCGGCAGGCAAGAGCACTGCCTTGTAACCCTTTTCCTGGAATATACCATATGCGCGCTTGACGACGGCAATGCCCGCTTGGACGATATCGGATTCGCGTACGTCAGCCTGCGCATCAGCGGCGATCTCGCGCAAATAGTCATCCAATCGTCCAACCATTACCACGGCAAAGCATTTGCCCGGCTCAAGCCCATTTTTTTCTGCCCGTAGCGAACCCAGGCGGTGGCGTTCGGCGACAGCCAATACCTGAGGAACCGTAAAGCTAATGGTAGCCGTCACAGTAATACCGTTCGCCACACACTCCTCGAGGACATCCAGGCCGGCCGCTGTTACCGGCAGTTTTACGGCGATATTAGGCGCCAGATTATGAAACCGCTGCGCCATGGCCAGCATCGGCGCGCGCTCACCGGCTCGCGAAGGATTAACCTGGGCGCATACATAACCATCCACTCCCTTCGAGTGGCGGTAGATAGGCTCCATCCGGCCGGCTGTCTCGCGGACTACCAGCCCCATCAAACGCTGCGCGCGCTCCTCCGCATCGGTAATCCCTTTAGTTGCTCCGGCGGTATCCCAGTGATCCGGGTTGCTGCGGATTGCCCTGTTTGCCAACACGGGATTGGTCGTTACGCCGGAAATGCCCATTGTCAAAGCTTTGGATAGTTCCGCTGGATCCGCCGAATCATTCCACCATTTGGTGGGTGTTTCCTTAACCAGCCAGTCGAAATAAGTAAGGTCTGCCATCTGGTTGCCCCCTTAAGCGGGTGATATATCGGGCATCTTAGGCTATTTACGAGGAATATCAAGTGCTCTAGCAGCAACAAACGCAGCATGGTATAATTCATCCAATATATTCAAAAATATCAAGGAGCGTCTTTTGATGACGGAGCAAGCTGCGCATCCCCTTACTATACATATGATTGGCAACGCGCATATCGATCCGGTTTGGCTTTGGCCGATGGCCGAAGGACGAGCCGAGGTGCTCTCTACTTATCGTACCGCCATCATGATGTTGAACGAATTCGACAGCTACGTTTTTACCAGCGGAGGCTCTATTACCTATCAGTGGGTTGAAGAAGATGACCCCGAGCTATTTGCTGCCATTCAAAAAGCGGTGGCCGCTGGGCGTTGGGCGCTCGTGAATGGTTGGTGGCTGCAGCCTGACTGCAATATCCCCGCCGGCGAGTCATTCGCCCGACAAGCACTGTACGGGCAGCGCTATCTGTTGAGAGCCTTCGGGCAGCGCGCCACGGTAGGCTATAACGTCGATTCATTCGGCCATGCCGGGACGCTTCCGCAGCTCCTCAAGCTCAGCGGATTGAACTATTATGTCTTCTTTAGACCGGGGCCCCACGAAAAGACGCTGCCGGGCGGTCCGTTCTGGTGGGAAGCACCAGGCGGACAGTGTGTACTGGCTTGCCGTCCACCGCTGCATTACCCGAGTGCCGCAGAGACCGATATGCTGCAGCGCGTGCAGGAAGCCGCAGCTCTTGCCCCAGCGGGACAACCCAGCATCATGTGTTTTTATGGTGTGGGCAACCATGGCGGCGGCCCGACCAGGTATAATGTGGCTCAGGTTAGCGAGATCGAGAAGCAGGATCCAGCGCTGCACCCGGTTTTCTCCAGCCCTGACCGATATTTTGCAGAGATGACAGCGACCGGTCAGGAGTGGCCTGTAGTGGCCGAGGAGCTCCAGCATCATGCTCGCGGGTGTTATACGGCGCTATCCAGGGTCAAGCGCGAAAACCGCGAAATCGAGCATAAGCTCATGGCTGCCGAACGGCTCTCCACACTGGCCTATCTGCTGGCTGGCCAACCAGATGAACAACAACGCTTAACTAAAGCCTGGCAAGGTGTTTTGTTCAATCAGTTCCACGACATCATGGCCGGTACATCGATTCGCTCTGCCTATGACGATGTCTGGAATACGTATGAACAGGCACGCCAGACATGCCAGGAAATCAGTGAGAGCGCAAAAACCGCGTTGCAAAGCAATCTAGAAGTCGCGAACCGCGACCGCCCCTTTATCATCTGGAATACGCTGCCCTGGAGACGAAAACAGGCTGTACAGTTCGACATCACGATGGGCGGATGGCACTATGACTGGAAAGAGTTCCCGGGCAAACCGCAGCTTACCGATGCTTTCGGGAATAGGATGCCAACCCAGTTGTTGGGAGTAGAGTTCGATTATAATAGTTATGTCGTCCATGCTGAGGCGCTGGTGGATATCCCACCGCTCGGAGCCAAGGTTGTCTATCTAGATATCCCCCAGACCAATGTACCCGTTGAGGCTCCCACCGTGCCGGTCTGCACTATTCTCGAGAATGAATACTGGCAGTTAAGGTTCGATCCGTTAAGCGGTACATTAGTCAGTTTATTCGACCGAGTTCAGCAAGTTGAGATGCTTTCCGGGCAGGCCGGTGTACCGCTCGTCATCGATGACCCCAGCGACACCTGGAGCCACGATATCGTATCTTTCCGTAACGAGTGCGGCCGCTTTACGGCCAGCCAACTGCCAGTGTGTGTTTACAGCGGCAGCACACGACAGACCATCAGGATATGCACTACCTGGGGCAGCTCGAATATCACCTTAACTTATACGCTTCGACCCGGACAAAAGGCCATCGAGTTGGATGTGGATATCGACTGGCATGAGCAGCTCAAGATGCTCAAGTTGGCCTTCCCGTTAGCAGTTAAAGCACCTCGGGTTACCGCAGCAGCTCCGTACGGCGCGGTTGAGCGCCAGCCAAATGGTGAGGAGGAGCCATGCCAGGCGTGGATTGACCTGAGCGGTGACGGTGCCAAGGGTCTGATGGGTCTGAGCCTGGTCACGGACAGCAAATACGGTTACGATGCCTTGGGAAACGAGCTGCGCCTTTCGCTTTTGCGTAGCCCAATCTATGCATTTCATGATCCGCGCAAGATAATACCGGGCGTTGATTACCATTTTACCGACCAGGGGCAGCAGTCGGTGCATTGCTTATTGCTGCCACATGCTGGCGCTTGGCAGACCGCCCAGCCTGACCGGCAGAGCTTTGAGCTGCTTGAGCCCTTGCAGACGCGGACTGCTCTACCGCATCTTGGCAACGTTGATGCGCTCTCGCTGCTGCAGGTAGAGCCTGCCAATATCGTGCTATCAGTAGTCAAACTAGCGGAGGATAGTAAACAATTACTGGTGCGCGGTTATGAGACGAGTGGGCGCGGTACAGAGATCGTTGTTACAGCACCGGCCTGGCACAAGAACTGGTCAGTTCAAGTCGCTGCTCACGAAATATGGACATTGGCTCTTCCGCTAGACGGCGCGCCAGCATCAAAACTCAATATACTGGAGGATTCCCCGGCTGACTGAATCATTTGCAACTTTCCATAATTTGGATGTGTCTATAGTATATGTAGGAAGTTGGTCGACTAAGAAGGAATGAGATGAATCTCACGCTTCTATCGCTCTTCACGATTATTTGGGTGCTGCTTGTTACCGTGCTGAGCTTTTTCTCGCTCAATCGGTACATTGCTTATAAAGAGCGCGTAGCCTTGGCGCAATTAGGGTTTACACCAGAAGCCGATCAGGCAAACCTGCCAAGACGCTCCGGCAAACGCGGCGTCTTATGGGGCGGGGTGATTACAAGTATGAGTGGTCTGGCATTGCTGCTTGGGCTATCAACCCTGGGGATGGGAGTTTGGCTGTTGGGTGGTTTGGTGCCGTTATTCATTGGCGTCGGTATGGTGACAATATACTTTATGTCTGGAAATACTACCGAACAACCCACACCATTGCCAGACCAGCAATCTCCTGCTGAGCCCCAAGAGGCAATCGAGAGTAACACGGCGTCGACGAATGACCAGGCTCAGCCTGGATGAGATGCCAGCCTGCTGGCTGACCAGCATAAAGCCGAACTACGGTGATTGAGGTTGCACCAGAACTCGTCATACGTTGCCAACAAGGCGACACTGCCGCCTTTAGTCAACTGGTCTCAATAACGCAGGACAACATTTATAATATGGCATTCCGCATCCTTGGCAGCCGAGAAGATGCTCAGGACGCTGCTCAGGAAGTTTATATGCGGATATGGCAGGGATTGCCAGCTTTCAGGAACGAAAGTAAGTTCAGCACGTGGTTGTACCGAGTAGTTGTGAATACTTGCCTAAACCGTAAGCGTCAACTCCGCAGACAGCTACAGATGGTGGATGACGAGAGACTCCTTGAGACGCTTCCGGAACCCAGCCTTGAACCGCTGCGGCAGGCATTGAAAAACGAACGCAATAATAAGATCTGGGCAGCAGTTGATTCATTAAGTGATAAATACCGCCTCGTGATTTCTCTGTTTTATCAGGAAGAGTTGTCATATGCGGAGATATCGGACTTGCTTATGCTGCCTATTGGAACAGTAAAAGCCCATCTGAACCGCGCACGCGTGGCCTTGGCCAAGATGCTGCCGGATACGAATGGAGAATAATATGTCTCTACAAATGCACCCACTCTACGACATCGCCCAATATGTGGCAGACGGAGAACCTTCTACGCCCGCTTATTGGGCGGTAAGGGTTCATCTCTACCAATGCGCTGCATGTCGAGAGCTCAAGAAGAAGCTGATCCTGACTGAAGCTGCTTTGCGCGCGTATCCAGTAGAAAGCGCCACCCCCACACTGCGCCCGAATGTATCTAAAATAATTATAGAGACTCAGACGAATTTACCCAAGTGGAAGTTACTGCCTTGGACGGTATGGGTTCCTATAATAACTTTTGTCGTTGCTACGATAACCACCCTCCTTTTAGTACCACCCGAGGCAAGCGCTCCGCTGGGTTTTAACTTGGGTAAAACAATAGTCATGCTGCCGAAGGTAATCAACAACGGCTTGCGGTCGGTTCATATGTATCTGTCTAAAGATACTTTGCTCACTATTTTAGGCGCAATTGCGGCTATTCTAGGCGGAACCGGCATTTTATGGGCAGTATCATCACTCAGCCCAGAGCAAGATGAGGAGCTTGAACAGATCGGCAGCCATCTAGCCAATAGTGCCTCGCAGCTCCTGCATTTTAAACGAGACTAGCGACTCCCGCTATTATCTAATTTGCCTCCAAACCTCTCTTGTCCATAATGAATGATACCCTTGCGGGCATTCGTCATGCTTCCTCGATGGTGAGAAAATCTTCATATGCCAGAAAGGAAATAAAATGGGCGAAAACCTAACCCAAAAAATCATCAGCGCGCATCTCCTCAGTGGGAAAATGCTGCCAGGAGCAGAAATCGGCATTCGCATCGACCAAACGCTCACCCAGGATGCTACTGGCACGATGGCCTACCAGCAGTTTGAGACGTTGGGACGTGCACAGGTGGCTACTGAGCTATCGGTTAGCTATGTAGATCACAATATGCTGCAAAGTGATTATAAAAACCCGGATGATCATCGCTACCTGCAGTCGGTTGCGGCTAAATATGGATTGTATTTCTCGCGACCGGGCAACGGTATCTGCCACCAGGTGCATCTGGAGCGTTTCGGTGTTCCAGGCAAGACCCTGCTTGGTTCTGACAGCCACACGCCAACTGGAGGCGGGCTCGGCATGTTGGCAATCGGCGCCGGTGGGTTGGATGTAGCTGTAGCGATGGCTGGATCACCCTTTTACCTGAATATGCCCCATGTCTTGCGCGTTTGGCTGGTAGGCGAACTGCCAGACTGGGTCTCCGCAAAAGACGTCATCCTGGAGCTGCTGCGTCGCCTGAGCGTCAAAGGGGGCGTCGGCAAGGTCATCGAATATGCGGGCCCCGGTGTGGCATCCCTCACTGTCCCGCAGCGAGCCACCATCACAAATATGGGCGCAGAACTCGGCGCCACTTCCTCGGTCTTTCCAAGCGACGAAATTACGCATGATTTTCTAATAGCGCAGGGACGTGGTGACGTTTGGCAAGCGCTCTCCGCCGATCAGGACGCAACGTACGACCAGGAAATCACTCTGAATATGGCAGAGCTCGAGCCACTGATCGCCCAGCCCCACAGCCCGGATAATGTCATCCCGCTACGCGAGGTTACGGGCACGCAAGTGCAACAGGTTTGCATCGGGAGCTGTACCAACTCTTCTGTGGTTGACCTCGAAAAGGTTGCTGCAATTCTCAAGGGTAAATCAGTTCACCCAGATGTATCATTAACCATCAGTCCGGGCAGCAAGCAGGTGTTGACGATGATCGCGCAAAGCGGCGCTCTGGCTACTCTGGTTGCCGCCGGCGCACGTATCCTGGAATCCGGCTGTGGCCCTTGCATCGGTATGGGGCAGGCACCCGCTAGCGGCACCGTATCCGTGCGTTCCTTCAACCGCAACTTTCAGGGACGGTCGGGCACCGGTGACGCGCAGGTTTATCTTGCAAGTGCGGAGGTATGCGCAACAGCCGCTGTTAATGGGACATTGACTGACCCGCGCAGTTTGGGAGCTGCACCTCAGGTAGCGATACCCAGCGCGTTCCTGGTCGATGATAATATGATTATCCCGCCCCAGCCTTCGGGAGCAAAGATTGAGATAATTCGCGGGCCCAACATCAAGCCGCTTCCTACCCGCAGCAAGCTGGATGATCCCATCAGTGGGGAAATTCTGCTGGTGACCGGTGACAATGTCAGTACCGATGACATTATGATGGCCGGCGCACAAGTGCTGCCGCTGCGCTCCAACATCCCGGCGATGAGCGCCTATGCTTTTGCTCGTTTGGATCCGACCCTGCCCGAGCGCGCCAAAGCGGCCGGCGGAGGGGTTATCGTAGGGGGTGAAAACTATGGACAGGGTTCCAGCCGAGAACATGCCGCTTTGGTGCCGATGTACCTGGGCATCCGCGCCGTTTTGGCTAAGAGTTTCGCGCGTATCCACCAGGCGAACTTGTTGAACGTGGGTATCCTGCCGCTCACATTCGTAAACGCCATGGATATTGCCCAATGCCATAAGGGAGACCGCCTGCGCATTCTGGATATCGCCAGTGCCTTGCATTCCAAATCTGCGTTGAACATTGTGAACGAGACAACCAGCAGCACCTTCCAGGCTGCATGTACGCTTTCCGACCGTCAGGCAGCAATCGTGCTGGCGGGCGGATTGTTGAATATGGTTAAGGAAACTGCATCTATATAAGGAGCCAAGATGAGCTATACGGTTACCCTAATCCCGGGCGACGGCATCGGTCCCGAAGTCAGCGCTGCCATGCGCCGAGTGGTAGCAGCAACGGGCATTTCGATCGACTGGGAAGTGCTGGAAGCCGGCGAAGCGGTCATAAGCAAATACGGTTCACCCTTACCCGACCATGTGCTGGAATCGATTCGCCGTAACAAGGTAGGCATCAAGGGGCCCATTACGACACCTGTAGGCAAAGGATTTCGCAGCGTTAATGTTGCCTTGCGTAAGGCGCTTGACCTGTATGCCAACCTGCGTCCGGCCACCAGTATTGTAGGCGTGCCTGCACCTTACAAGGATGTGGATTTAGTCATCGTACGGGAAAACACCGAAGGCCTTTATGCCGGGATTGAGCACGAAGTAATCCCCGGTGAAGCTGCTGAAGCGATTCGCATCATCACCCGTCGAGCCAGCGAACGCATCGTGCGCTTTGCTTTTGATTATGCCGTCAACCACGACCGCAAGCTGGTTACCGCGGTGCATAAGGGCAATATCCTCAAAATAACCGACGGGCTGTTTCTGAACACAGCCAAGACGGTGGCTGCGCAGTATCCCGCAGTCGCCTTCAATGACCGTATTGTGGACAATCTATGTATGCAGCTCGTGCAACGTCCCCAGGAATACGATATCCTGGTCCTAACCAATATGTTTGGGGATATTGTCAGCGACTTGTGCGCCGGATTGGTTGGCGGATTAGGCGTTACGCCTGGAGCTAACATCGGCGATGGAATTGCTGTTTTTGAGCCGGTGCACGGCTCCGCCCCCAAATATACCGGACAGAATAAAGTCAATCCGACGGCCGTGATACGCAGTGGAGCGATGCTGTTGAGCTATCTCGGCGAACAGCAAGCTGCCGATAGCATCGAACGCGCTGTGCGTCAGGTCATCCGGGAAGGCAAGTCGGTGACCTATGACCTCAAGGCCCGCCGTGATGACCCGACGGCAGTCGGTACCCAGGAAATGGCCGATGCGATAATAGCAGCGCTGTAAAGCCCTTTCAGGTAATTCCTCCTCTTAACCAGGCCGGCAATACCATAGACGTAGCTGGCCTGGTTATGCATGTATACAATTGCTACTTAAAATAATTGACATATATGGCTCAATGTTATATAATACTAGCAGTCTTGTTTATAGAGTGCTAAGTTGTCAAGCCGCTAGCTTGACAGCAGTCACCATCAATGCTATCATATTGGCACTCTGAATAGTTGACTGCTAAGGCGATACAGATGATGACTGAGTCATCAGCTCAAAACAACAGAATAAATGCGGATGTTCTTTCAGAGCGTCAACGTGAAATCCTCAAGATCGTCGTCGAGGAATATACTATCGGCGCTGTCCCAGTAGGCTCCTTCACTATACGCGCTGAAGGGCGGCTGGGTGTAAGCACAGCCACGATCCGCAATGAACTAGCAACACTTGAAGAATTGGGATTTCTATATCAGCCACATACTTCGGCAGGGCGTATCCCATCGATTAAGGGCTACCGATATTTCGTCGAACAATTGATGGATCAAGTCGAATTATCGCTCCCAGAGCAGCGCAAGATCAGGCACCAGTTTTATCAATTACAGCTCAACTTAGAGCAGTGGATGCGGCTGACCGCCGCCATTCTGGCGCACAACACGCGAGCCGCGTCAGTCGTGACAACTCCGCAAGGTAAGCAGGTTGCTTTCAAACACCTTGAGCTAATCCTGATAAACGATGCCCTGGTGCTTCTCGTGGTCGTCTTACAGGACGGCAGCATTCACCAGGAGATGCTAGTACCTTCCGAGCCTGTAAGCCAGGATGCTCTGAGCCTGATTTCAAATAAACTGAACAGCTTACTGGGGAGCAGCGCCCTAGCTGACATACGTGCCAATCGCCAGTTAGACGGCAAAGAAATGCACGGCTTCGAATCCGTCGTGTTGCAGCGCGTGCTGCAGTTGATGAAGCAGTGTGAAGAGAGCTGGACGAGCGCAGTTTACAGCGATGGGTTGGAGAATGTACTGCGCGAACCGGAATTCGTTGAATCGGGCAAACTCAGTCAGGTTGTGCGTGTGCTGCAGCAACGTCATCTGTTGGAAACAATATTGGGCCGTATGATGGACGCGGCCGGCGTGCAAATCATCATCGGCGGCGAAGGCACCTATGAGTATATCGATGATGTCAGCCTGGTGCTCTCACCTTATGGCATACGCGGCCGAGCGAGCGGCATTCTGGGCGTCATCGGCCCAACGCGAATGGCATACGGCAGGGCGATATCCACAGTACGCTATATGGCGCAGTTGATGGACAGCCTGCTGACAAACGTGTACGGCGGTGAATAAGACGCCGTTATTTCAAAACAGAAAATATCGAAGGAGTCGTGATATGCAAGATGGAGACCAGCGGCCTCCCGATTCAATAGAAGAGGCGGCCGGCCCGGTTGCCGAAGATTGGCAAGCCAAGGCAGCCGAGTATAAGGATAAATGGTTACGCGCAGCCGCTGAATATGACAACTATGTCAAACGGCAGCAGCGCGATCGTCAGAAACAAGAGATCGAGTTGCGTATTCGGGTGATAAGGAAGATACTCCCCCCCCTTGACGACCTCGATCGTGCTCTGGAGCATACCCCAGAGGACTTGGCAGACAATGCCTGGGTGAAGGGTATCTTGTTAATTGAGCGCAAATTCAAGTCAATCCTGGATGACTTTGACATCAAAGAGATCGCTACAGTTGGCCAACCGTTTGACCCCACTTACCATGAGGCGGTAATAACCGAGGTAAGCGACCAGCCCGAAGGGATAATCCTCGATGAATTCGTCAAAGGATATACCCTGGAAGACCAGGTCGTGCGTGTAGCATCCGTCAAAACATCATCCGGACCTGCAATCAATGACTAAACATATAACTATACAGTTCTGATCAAGGAGCACTTACATGAGTAAAATTATCGGCATTGACCTGGGCACGACCAACTCAGTCGTCGCCATTATGGAAGGCGGAGAGCCTAAAGTCATCCCCACAGCCGAAGGGGGTAACTTGTGCCCATCGGTAGTGGCCGTCAACCCTAAAACACACGAGCGCGTGGTAGGGCAGTTGGCCCGCCGGCAAGCAATCACCAACCCGGAGAACACAATCTTTTCGGTCAAGCGCTTAATGGGGCGCAAATTCAACGACCCTGAAGTTCAGAAGGCGCTTCGCGTTTTGCCCTACAAAATCGTCGAACGGCAGAACGGCGATGCTTGGGTTGTTATGGATGGTAAAGAGTATTCGCCACCCGAAATTTCAGCTATGATTCTAGCCAAGCTCAAGGCTGATGCAGAGGCTTATCTCGGTGAAAAGGTCAGCCAGGCCGTTATCACAGTGCCAGCATACTTTAATGATGCCCAGCGTCAGGCGACCAAAGATGCCGGGCGAATTGCTGGGCTGGAAGTGATGCGGATCATCAATGAGCCTACTGCTTCTGCATTGGCTTACGGCCTCGATAAAAAACGCGACGAGAAAATCGCTGTATACGACTTGGGCGGCGGCACCTTTGATATCTCGATTCTGGATATTGGCGACGGCGTTTTTGAGGTTAAATCGACTAACGGCGACACATTCCTTGGCGGTGACGACCTCGACCAGCTCATCATCGACTGGATTATCGATGATTTCCGCAAAGAACAAGGCATTGACCTGCGCACAGACCGTATGGCTTTGCAACGCCTCAAGGAGGCCGCAGAAAAGGCCAAGATCGAGCTCTCCAGCACACAGCAGAGTGAGCTCAACCTGCCTTTTATCACTGCTGATGCATCTGGCCCCAAGCACCTGAATATGACCTTAACGCGTTCCAAGCTCGAACAGCTTGCCGCGAATCTGATTGACCGCTCTATGGCACCAGTGCGCCAAGCGCTGACGGATGCCGGCCTCAGTGTGGGTGATATCAACGAAGTGTTGCTTGTGGGCGGTCAAACCCGTATGCCGCTGGTGCAGCGTCGGGTAGAAGAGTACTTCAAAAAAGTGCCCAACAAGAGCATCAACCCGGATGAGGTTGTAGCCGTAGGTGCGGCAATTCAGGCGGCCGTGTTGGGCGGTCAGGTTAACGATGTATTGCTGCTGGATGTTACCCCGCTTACCCTGGGTATCGAAACACTGGGTGGTGTTGCCACGCCTTTGATCGAGCGCAATACTACCATACCCTACCGCAAGAGCCAGGTTTTCTCTACCGCATCGGATATGCAGACTCAGGTGCAGATTAATGTTGTTCAAGGCGAACGTCCGATGGCGGCTGATAACAAACAGCTTGGCACTTTTAACCTGGACGGTATACCCCCTGCGCCGCGCGGAATGCCTCAGATTGAAGTAACCTTCGATATTGATGCCGACGGCATCCTGCATGTCTCAGCCAAAGACAAGGCCACCGGGCGTGAACAGACGATAACCATCACTGCCTCAAGCGGCCTCAAAAAAGAAGAAATCGAGAGGATGGTTAAAACCGCTGAGGAGCATGCCGCCGAGGATAAGAAGCGACAGGAAGAGGCCGAGGTACGCAACGAAACTGACACCTTGGCCTATACTGCTGAAAAAACCTTAAAGGACTTGGGTGATAAGGTGCCTGCCAACGTGCGTTCTGACGTCGAGGGCAAGATCACAGCCGCCCGTGATGCCTTAAAGAGTGGCAATGTCAATGATATGCGACGTAAGAGCGAGGAGCTCTCCGAGGCGCTGCAAAAGGTCGGAGCAAGCGCTTATGGGCAAGGCGGCGGTCAGAATCCCCCGCCAGATTCCGGCCAGCAAAAACCCAATGATGACGGTCAAACGGTTGAGGGTGACTTTCACGAGGTCTAGCAAAAGTTAGTGTTCCAGTAGGGACGTTCAAACTCGAACGTCCCTATATTTGTATAATTGAACGCATATCTTTATACTCACCGCATTTTCGTGTGAAATGAGACCAGATGGCTGAAAACAAGCGCGACTATTATGAGGTGTTAGGGATACCCCGTGATGCAGGGAAAGAGGACATACGCTCAGCATATCGCAGGCTGGCGCGCCAATATCATCCGGATGTAAGCAAAGAGCCGGATGCCGCAGCACGATTTAAGGAAATCAACGAGGCCTATCAGGTTCTAAATGACGACGAGAAGCGGTCGCAATACGACCGTTTCGGGCACCAGGCCTTTGCCCAGGGCAACGGCGGGCAGGGCTTTGGTGGTTTTGATATGGGCGGTTTTGGCAGCATCTTTGAAGACTTTTTCGGCTTTGGGCAGCGCACCGGCAAACCGGGGCCGAACCGCGGCACTGATTTACGCTACGACCTGGAGATAACCTTCGAAGAAGCCGTCTTTGGTAAAAAGCACGAGCTTAATATCAGGCGCATGGAGACTTGTCCGTCCTGCCACGGCAGCGGCGCCGAACCAGGGACGTCACCGATCCGCTGTCCCGATTGTAACGGCTCTGGCCAGGTAAGACACTCGCAGCAATCCATCTTTGGCGCGTTTGTTAACGTAACCACCTGTCCACGCTGCGGCGGCCGTGGTGAAACGATATCTACGCCTTGTACTACCTGTCACGGCACTACCAAGGTCGAACAAGAACGTACCATTCAGGTAGATATCCCGGCAGGTGTGGACGATGAAACCCGCATTCGTCTGAGCGGCGAAGGTGAACCAGGTGCATTCGGCGGACCTCCGGGTAACTTGTACGTCGTGCTGCATGTCAAACCGCATGCCTATTTTACTCGGCGTGAGAATGATATCCTCTTGAATATGAATATCAATATCACTCAAGCTGCCTTGGGGGCAGAGATCGAAGTCCCCACGCTGGAAGGCACTGATAAGATCAAGATCCCTGCCGGCACACAAACGGGGACTGTGTTCAAGCTGCGGGGAAAAGGTATTCCGTACCTGCAGCGTAGAGACCGCGGTGATGAAGTAATCATCATCAATATCCAGATACCCACCAACCTGGATTCCAGCCAAAAGCAATTGTTCAAGGAACTGGGCAAAACCCTGGGCACCGAGAGCATTGCTGGAGAGGAAAAGGGGATTCTGAATCGTATCAAAGATGCCCTAGGTTTATAAACACAATGAACCAAGATAAACGCTGGATCGAACTAAGCGTCGAGGCTGAGAAGACGGCCATCGATGATTTGGTTATCCTATTCAACCGCTATTGCAGCGGCGGAGCTGTTGTCGAAGAACGCCCAGAAGCCCGCGCAGTTGTGAAGGGCTATCTGCCCGAATGGGAGCGCGAAACGGCGCAAAAGCTGGAAATTGCTTTGCTGCTTTTGGGACAGGTCGCCTCGATTACGAAACCGGTCGTGCGTTTGATGGCCCCCGAGGATTGGACCGAATCGTGGAAAGCCTACTTTGAGCCGCAGCATATCGGACAGCACACCGTCATTGTGCCCACCTGGCGTGAATATACCCCCCTGCCCGGCGAGATGGTCATACTGCTCGATCCGGGCATGGCTTTTGGCACTGGCTTGCATGCCACTACGCGTCTGTGTCTTGCTGCCCTTGAGCGTTATATTCGGCCTGGTATGCACGCCCTGGATGTCGGCACTGGCTCGGGAATCCTCTCGATCGCTATGGCAAAACAAGGCGCAGCGCTGATTGATGCCATCGATACTGACAGCGTGGCTGTGCACGTCGCCCAGGATAACTTTAGGCTTAACGGCGCCACCCAGGCTAACGCTGCTCAGGCTACCCTCTTGACTGCCGAAACACCGGCCGAGATCTCCATTCACTCGGGCAGCGGCTATGACCTGGTAACGATCAATATCTTTGCGGATGTGATTATCGCAATGTCCCATGCGCTTGCGGATGTCCTCCAGTCGGGTGGCACGCTGATAGCTTCGGGCATTATCGCCAGCCGGGCAGATGATGTAGCCTTGGCGCTGCAGCAAACTGGATTCGAGTTGTCGGAACGCCAGCAGGAAGACGACTGGGTGGCGTTGATTGCCCGTAAAGCTTAAGTATGCAGCGCTTCTTTGTTGATCCCCCCTTGCTGCAAAATACTATCCTGGAGCTCCCTGAGCATATCGCTCATCAGCTTGT
>JAJFUJ010000085.1 GCA_021372475.1 Chloroflexota bacterium
TTTACCCAGCTCAACCTCCAGTCCCAATTCGCCGGCCAGAGACATTTCCGCCAATGCCAAGGCCAGGCCACCTTCCGAGCAATCATGGCAGGCATATATCAGCCCGCGGCTGATAAGCTGATGCACCTTTTGGGCCGTCAGCGGGCCGTTCTTGGTAGGCGCGGGCACAGAGGTGCCGACCGCACCGTGCAGGCGGTAGTAGTATGAGCCGCCCAGCTCGCGGCGGGTCTCCCCGATGATATAAAGGAGATTGCCTGCGGTTTTCAAGTCCATACTGCAGGCGCGGCGCACATCCGGCACCAGACCAATGGCCGAAATGAGCAGCGAGGGCGGGATAGCTACTTGCTGACCCGATTTACCGTCCAGATATTCGTTGTTGAGGCTGTCCTTGCCCGAGATAAAGGGCGTGCCATAGAGCAGGGCGCCGTCGTAACAGCCTTTGCAAGCGCGCACGAGGGAACCCATGCGGTCGGGCAGGTTGGGGTTGCCCCAGCAAAAGTTGTCAAGGATGGCCACCCGCTTCGGGTCAGCGCCGACGCATACGACGTTGCGCACGGCCTCGTCGATGGCGGCCACGGCCATAGCGTATGGGTCGATATCGCCGTAAGCCGGATTGAAACCGCAGCCTAGCGCTAGCCCGCGCCAACCGCCCACAGCCTCCAACGGGCGCAGCACCGCGCCGTCGGAGGGGCCGTCCGAATGCACGCCCACAAACGGCTTAATCAATGTGCCGCCCTGCACCTCATGGTCGTACTTGCGCACCACATCCTCTTTACTGCGCACGTTAGGATGCGCCAGGATGCGCAGCAGCTCCTCGGCCAAAGCAGCCCCAGCGATGGTATCAGGCAGGTCTGCGCCGCGCGGCGCAGACCACTCGCCCTTGAGGGTACGGCGAGGAATACCTTTATGCAAAAAAGCCATATCGACGTCGGCAACCTGCTGAGCGCCATAGCTGAGGATGAGCCGTCCCCCTGCACCAAAGGCGCCGATAACGGTCATTTCCACTGAATAATCCCGGCAAATACGGCGCACAGCCGCCTCATGCTCGGGAGGCACGGCTAAAACCATCCGTTCCTGGGCCTCGGACAACCAGATTTCCCAGGGCTGCAGCCCCTGGTATTTGAGCGGTACCGAATCGAGCTGCACACGCACGCCGACCGCTTCGCCCATCTCACTCACGGCGGAGGAGAGCCCACCAGCGCCGCAATCATTGATGGCGGTATATAGCCCCTGGTCGCGGCACACAAGGACGGCGTCCAGCACCATCTTTTCTACGATCGGGTTGCCGATCTGCACCGCGCCCCCAGAGGTCTTGCCGGTCTCGTCGGTCAGCTCGATCGACGAGAATGTCGCGCCGTGCAGCCCATCTCGGCCGGTGCGTCCTCCTAGGAGCACCGCCAGATCGCCGGGGCGCGCCTGGCTGACATGCAGCCCGCGCGGGGCAATGCCCACGCAGCCGCAATACACCAACGGGTTGGCCGTATAGCCGGGTTCAAAGAGGATGCTACCGTTGACGGTGGGGATCCCCATCTTGTTGCCATAGTCCTCGACACCGCCCACCACACCGTTATAGATGCGCCGCGGATGCAGCACGCCAGCCGGCAGCGACTCCGGATCAGTATCGAGTGGGCCAAAACACAGCACATCGGTGTTGGCAATCGGGCGGGCCGAAACGCCGATGATATCGCGTACCACGCCGCCCACCCCCGTGTTGGCGCCGCCGAACGGTTCGAGCGCCGAGGGGTGGTTATGGGTTTCCACCTTGAAGGACGCCTCAAGTTGGTCATCAAAGGCGATGATGCCGGCGTTATCTACAAAGGCAGAGAGCACCCAGGGCGCGTTGATCTGCAACGTGGCGGCCTGTAGGTAGGTCTTGATTAAGCTGTCTACCCTGGTATGGGTGGTGCCAGCAGCAGTTGTCTCAGTGTATTCGACGATGCCCTTGAACGTCTTGTGGACGCAGTGCTCTGACCAGGTTTGGGCGATACTTTCCAGCTCGACATCCGTCGGCTCGCGCCCTTCCGAGTGGAAATAGGCCTGCACGGCGTGCATCTCGGCCAGGTCGAGCGAAAGCAGACGTTCACGCGAAAGGCTGAGCAGCTCTGAATCGCTCAAACCGCTGAGAGGCACCTTATCCACCCGCATTTGGATAGCCGGGTTGGCGGAGCCGATGTGCGGTTCCAATGCCCCCAGGGTATAGTATTGAATGACATCGTTGCATAACAAACGCTGGGCAATAACGTGCAATGCTTCGTCGGACACCTCGCCATATACAAGGTAGCTCGAAGCCGTAGCGGCTGCCGACATATCGTTCACGCCAAGCAAGTGAGCGCGTTGTAGCAGGTTGGCGGCTACAGTATCCGTTACGCCGGGCAGCAGACCAACTTCGATGCGCTGCATGCCCGGCATTTGCACAAGCGCTGCATCCCACGCACTGGTCTGATAGGACTGTACGATGGGGTCAGTCAGTAGTTCACCGCACAATAGAGCTATCTGAGCATCGTCAAGGCTGCCGCGGATAAAATAGAGCGGGCGGCGTTCCACCTTATTCACACCCTTAATGCCCAGCGCCCTGATATCGCTCAAAAGGTAGCCGGGGGCAATCTCCCCCGGGCGAGGTGTTACCATAACCCGAATAATCCGCTCCACCATTTCACTCCATTTCGATGGATTAACATACCGTAGCGATGCCCCAGATATTATGGATTGAGCTGATAATTCGGCGCTTCTTTGGTCAAGATGATGCTGTGCGGATGGCTCTCGATAAACCCGGCGTTGGTGATGCGGACAAACCTGGCCTTGGCACGCAAGTCAGCCAGGTCAACCGCGCCGACATACCCCATGCCAGAGCGCAGGCCGCCCATCAATTGAAAGATGGCATCGCCCAGCTTGCCGCGGTAAGCGATACGCCCCTCGATGCCTTCAGGCACCAGTTTCCCGCTAGCACGCTCTGATGTATCACGCAGCGTGTCGCTTTCGATCTGTCCGGTGGCATAGCGATCGCGCCCGTAGCCGCGCATCGCACCCATCGAGCCCATGCCGCGATATTCCTTAAAGCGGCGTCCCTCATAAATGACGATTTCGCCGGGGCTCTCATCTAGTGCGGCCAGCAGGTTGCCAAGCATCACACCGTAAGCGCCGGCTGCCATTGCCTTGACAATATCGCCCGAGTAGCGAATACCACCGTCGGCGATGACGCCCGCTCCCAACTCTGCTGCGGCTGCGGCGCATTCGAGCACTGCCGAGAGCTGCGGCATCCCAACACCGGCTACAATACGGGTGGTGCAAATGGAGCCAGCGCCAACGCCCACCTTGACGGCATTCGCGCCGGCCTTAATCAGGGCGCGCGTGCCCTCGGCCGTCACCACGTTGCCGGCCAGGATAGCAATGTCCGGATAAAGGGAACGGATGTGCGAGACAGCCTTGAGCACCATCCGCGAGTGCCCATGCGCTGTATCGAATGAAAGCACATCCACCCCGCGTTCCACCAGCGCCGCAGCGCGTTGCTCCATATCAGCGCCGACGCCGATAGCGGCGCCGGCCAGCAGCCGGCCGCCGGAATCCAGAGCGGCGTTGGGATAATCGCGCTTCTTTTGGATATCCTTGACGGTAATCAATCCGACGAGGTTAAAGTTATCATCCACCAAAGGGAGTTTCTCGATGCGGTGTTTCTGCAGGATAGCCTGCGCCTCAGCCAACGTTGTACCCAGGGGAGCCGTGACCAGGTTCTCGGAGGTCATAAAATCGCTGACCGGCCTGTCATCTTCGGTGGCAAAGCGGATGTCGCGGTTTGTGAGAATACCGACCAGCCTTTGTCCAACGGTAATCGGCACGCCCGAGATATGGTAACTGGCCATTATCTCCTTGGCCTGCGCCAAGAGCGCTGTCGGCGACAGAGTAATCGGATCGACGATCATGCCCGATTCGCTGCGCTTGACCTTGTCCACCTCGGTGGCCTGGGCCTCAACCGAGCAGTTGCGGTGGATGATGCCTAAGCCTCCTTCGCGCGCTAGAGCAATGGCCATGCGCGCTTCGGTGACGGTATCCATGGCAGCGGAAAGTACCGGTATATTGAGTTTGATCTTTGGCGTAAGCTGTGTGGTGATATCGATATCGGCCGGCAATACTTCGGACATATTGGGTACGAGCAAAACATCGTCGAACGTCAGGCCTTCTTGCGTAATTGCTTGAACTGCCATCAATCCTCCTTTGTATAAACGGTGTTCGCCTGTCCATATTTGGACAGGCGAACAAAGCAGGTTTACGAGATTGGCCAGTGCAGGGCAACCAGATCGTTGCGCTCTGCACCGACGGATATCATATAGATCGGTACCTGCAGCAGCTCCGCCACGCGCAAGCAATAGTCGCGAGCGTTGGTAGGCAGCTCCTCCAATGAACGGGCATCACTCATTGGCGTATCCCATCCGGGCATTATCTCATATATCGGTTCGGCCTTTTCCAACAAGGCTGTCTGCATCGGCAGCTCCTGGACGATGGAACCGTCAGGTAAACGATACGCCACGCACAACTTGACCTCATCCAAACCAGTGAGTACATCCAAGCGTGTCAGCGCGATCCCCGAAAAGCCGTTGATGCGGTGGGCATAGCGTAGGCCAACGAGATCAATCCACCCGCAGCGTCTGCGTCGACCTGTGGTGGTACCATACTCGTTGCCGCGTTCTACAATCCAGTCACCCATGGCATCGGATAACTCCGTCGGGAAAGGTCCCTTGCCAACACGCGAGGTATAGACTTTGACCACGCCGACGACTTCCTTGATCGCCAGCGGGCCAATACCGGCTCCCTGGCAAGCTCCGCCCACCGAGGGAGAGGAACTCGTAACATACGGATAAGTACCAAAATCGATATCGAGCATCGTCGCCTGCGCGCCTTCGAGCATCACATTCTGTCCCTGTTTGAGCGCATCGTTGATGAGCAGGCTGGTATCCGTAACGAAAGGCGCTAAGCGTTTGGCTGCCGGCGTGTATTGGGCGATTATTTCGTCCGCAGAGAACGGCTTGTGTCTGAATACTTCGACCAGCTCAAGATTGATGCGCTCCAACTGGCAATCCAGGCAGGCTGCGAAGCGTTCGGGATTGATCAGATCCTGCATGCGGATTCCACGACGTGCAACTTTATCAGTATAAGTGGGGCCGATACCACGTTTGGTCGTACCCAGCGCAAATTTACCGCGCATCTTTTCTTCCAGGTCATCCAGGATAATATGGTACGGCATCACAATATGTGCATTGGCGCTGATGTGCAGATTGGCTGTTACGATTCCTTGTGACTCCAATAAATCCAGCTCTTCAACCAATGCCAGCGGATTGATGACCATCCCGTTGCCGAGGACGGCTGCCACGTTCGGGCGAGTGATGCCAGCCGGCACTTGGTGGAGCTTTAGTACAGTATTGCCGATTATAACGGTATGACCGGCATTATTGCCACCTTGGTAGCGCACCACCATATGAGCACGCTCGGCCAGGTGGTCAACGATCTTGCCCTTGCCTTCATCGCCCCATTGAGCGCCGATCACTACGACTGCTGCCATGGCTCTCCTTCGATGCATACAAAGCATATTGTAAAAACATAAACGCCCCCCCTTCACCAACGCGATAGAGGAGACGCCAGCGTCAATTGCTTAAATTATCTTATTACCTAGCAAGTATATCATAAACAAGGCCGGTTGGCAATTCAAGTTTTGCGGCAGTCTGCACTATAATGACGACAAGGTTTATGTGAATATGGCCAAGTCCGGAAAACACACCCCCTATTTCGAACTGCTCGAGGCCCAGCCCAAGGCCGGATGCCCGGTTTGCCGCCTCGTATATAAGGCCACCGATCGCTATCTGGACAGCCTGCTTTATGAGGCTGTGCTCGATCCGGATGTGCGTGCCAAGCTCAAGGCAGCGCAGGGTTTCTGTGCAACGCATGTTGAGATGCTGGGACGCCGCCCTGGGCGGGCGCTAGGCATTGCGCTCATCTACCGCGATATCATCCGTGCGGCGCTTACCAGCGCTGAGGAATATGCTCCGAATGCGCCAAGTAAGCTGGATACGCTGCTGGGCAGAAACAAGCCCGGCACCCGATTGGTACAAGCTTTGCATACCGACCAGGCATGCCCGGCCTGCCAGATCGGCGCCGAGGCGGAACATAACTATACGACGTTGATGCTAGAGTACATCGAGGATCCCGAGTTCCAGGAAGCATATGCCCAAGGGGAGGGATTGTGCTTTCCGCATTTGCTGGCGGTGCTTGACTTGGCCAATACCCCAGACGAGGTACGTAACCTGATTGATCCACAGGCTGAGCGCTACCGCACGATGTTGCACGAGCTGGATGAGTTTATCCGCAAACGCGACCACCGCTTCCGCCACGAGCCGATGGGCGATGAAGGAGACGTCTGGCTGCGCGCCATGAACATGATTGTCGGCGGCGCCGGTTGGGGTCTTTCCGCCCGTTCGGGCGGACGGCGCAGCGACCCCATCGAACACTAGAACCGGCCTGCGTTACCTAACTACGACTTCATAATCGGGCGGCACAATTTGAATCCAGGTCTTGCCCGGCTTGAAGGGAATAACAACCCCCTGCTTGTCATAGTAAAGGATCGGCTCGTCCTCCGCGTTGCGCTTCCAGGTGCCTTCCACCACTATACCATCGCGGATAATCTGCGCACGCCCGCTGCCCTCCAGGACTATATCGATTGACGTAGCACCGGTGACATCCTCGATGATGTCGGTAGCTTTGTGCTCGGCGTACAAAATGACGACGTTAGCGGCCGATATTTGCTCGCCGGTGAGACCTTCCAAATGCGGTTCGTCCGCCGTCCAGCGCAGGTATAATCCGGCAGCAGCATCGTACTTCCAATCAACATAACACTGCTGAGGATAAGGAATATGGACTGAAACTGCGCTGCTGCCTTTAGGTGCCTTCTTGTCGAACACATAGCTCTTGACTATCGTGGTGGTCTCCAGCTTCTTGGATTGCATATATTCACGCAATTCATCGGTGCTGGTATAGAAACGGCCGCGCCAATCATATCCAGCCAGGATGTGGTATGGTGTGCTGTGGAAATACTCATCCAGGTTCACGATATCGGTCTGGGATAGGCGCCAGCGCACCTCGTCGCTAGCGCCGGTATTGACCAGCGCGGCGTCATACTGTTTGGCGATGTGGATGCTGCTCAGGCGGGCGCTGCGAATCGGCCGAATGCGTTCCGCTTCGCTCTCCAGGAACAAAGCGGTAAAGCGCGTATCCCACCAGCCATCCATTATCTCCTCATAAACCAGATCAGCCTTGCCCAAGCCCTCCTGCGGACGAATCGCGGGGTCATTGCCGATACGCACGGCGATTACGCGGCGTTTGATCAGCTTGATATCGCTAACCGGCAGCCCGGTGAGGGGGCTGACGAGCGCTGTCGGGCTGGGTCTCACGGTCGGCTTGGGAGTGTTGGTAGGTGTGGCTGTAGCCACGGGCGTAAAGGTAGGACGCGCTGTCGGGCTGTTCGTCTCCGGCGTTGCGGATGCGGTTTCGGGGCCTTGTTTTTGGCACGCGGCCATGCCAAACAGGCTTGCCGCAATCATAATCAGCATCAAGCATATCAGCCTGCCGGTAACCTTTACGCGCATAAAGGGCCTCCATTCTGGGTATGACGCATACGGCCATTATATGCAATCGCCCCTGGCTTCCAAGCGTCGGTTTGACATTTCTCCGGCGCGGCGTTAATATGCAGCTAGTTTCTTGGTGCTTCAGCACGGGTCGCATAAAGCCCGGAAGCTTTACGCGACAAGGGGGAAAGACCGGTTCAGTCCGGCACTGTCCCGCAACTGTAGGCTCAGCAATGAGCGAGTCAGACTACCCGCCTGTGCTGCTGCTCCTCTAGACCTCGCGGAAAGGGTCGGGAGAGGCGCATGTGTATCAGCCTGCCCCTTGCCGACCGCAAGGGGTTTTTGTTTCCCGGAGAATAAAACCGTATGGAACAAGCCAATACTTGGGGCGGAATCGGCCTGGTGCAGCTCTACACGGGCGATGGTAAAGGCAAGACCACGGCAGCCCTCGGTTTAGCCCTGCGCGCTGCCGGTTGGGGACTGAAAACCTACATTGCGCAGTTTATGAAAGGCCAGGATTACGGCGAGTTGCACAGCCTGCCGCTCTTGGCGCCGCTCATTACCTGCGAACAGTTTGGCTCAGATAGGCTCATTTATCAAGCCTCAGCAAGCGACTGCGCGCAAGCCCGCAAAGGCTTAATCGCAGCGCGAGGCGCGCTCACCAGCGGCAATTATACCATCGTTATCCTGGATGAAATCTGTGTAGCCCTTCACTTTCATCTTGTAGCACTTGAGGATGTGCTGCAGCTTATCGCTGTAAAACCCCCGGCAGTGGAACTGGTGCTTACGGGACGCAAAGCGCCGCAGGAGTTGATCGACCGAGCTGACCTGGTTACCGAGATGCGCGAAATCAAGCACCCTTACCAGCGCGGTATCGCTGCCAGGGTAGGAATCGAGCGATGAAACAGCATCCCCTGGCCTGGGTAGCATGGGTCTGCGGTGCGGCTGTGTGTTCGCTGCTGACTCGCAATCCGCTCTACCAGGTGATCCTGACCTTATCTGCCTGGTTGGTGCTTGTCGTTGCCGGAGGGAGCTCTCCGCTTAGCGGGGGTTGGATGGGCGTGGTGCGCCTTGGAGCCCTTATATGGGTCATCACCATCCCTTTTAATGCGCTGATGCTCCACCAGGGCAACACCGTCTTGTTCAGCCTGCCGGCCAACTGGCCTTTGGTGGGCGGGAATATCACCCTGGAAGCCGTGATATACGGCGCTTCAGCCGGACTAGCGATTTGGGTCCTACTGCTTTTATTCAGCGCGCTCAACACGGCAATGGATGCCTCCGAGTTGATTCGCCTGGCGCCGCCCGTATTCTACCAGGCTGGCATCATCACCTCGATTGGATTGACCTTTGTACCGCAGATGGTCAAAAGCTCACAGGAAATCCGCGAAGCGCAGCGTGTGCGCGGCCATCATTTCCGCTCGTGGCGCGACCTCTTGCCCCTGGTTATTCCGCTGTTGACCACCAGCCTAGAGCGCGCAATGGAATTGGCCGAGTCGATGGAAGCGCGCGGGTTTGGCGGCGAAACCAACGACTTGAGCACGCGCCGCCGCCTTTATTTGAGCCTGCTCATCCTGCTGGGTTTGGGGCTGCTGCTTACCGGAGCGGCATTGGGATTGTGGTTGCAGCAGGGAGCTTGGTGGACAGGTATGATACTCATCTGTGCGGTCGGCTGCCTGGCATATGCCTTTACAGCGCTGGCCCAACATAGTAAGCGCAGTCATTACAGCCGCCGGCGCTGGACATGGAACGACACACTCATAAGTGCCGGTAGCCTGGCAGCGCTATCGGTGATGATTGTTGTACGTGTTACCGACAACCTAGCCTTAACCTACTATCCATTTCCACCCAACGCGCTGCTGCCGGCGTTCAACCCATGGGTGGGGCTAGCTCTCGTCCTTTATGCGCTGCCTGGGTTGGTAAGCATTTTGCGCGAACCTTTCAGTCGACCGGAACCTATGCGCGAGCCTGAGGCCGAACCATGATTCACCTGCAGCATGTCACCTATTATTATCCCGAGACGCACGCCCCCGTGCTCAATAACCTGAACCTGGATATTGCCGACGGTGAATTTGTGCTCTTGGTAGGACCCTCGGGGTGCGGCAAATCAACACTACTGCGCTGCCTGAACGGCCTGGTGCCCCATTTCTACGGCGGTAAGCTACAGGGGCAGATCGAGGTGGCCGGATTCGACCCGACCGCCCAGGAGCCTCGCGGCATGAGCAGCGTGGTCGGGTTTGTATTCCAAGACCCGGAGACACAATTCGTAGTCGATACGGTTGAATCCGAGCTCGTGTTCGCGATGGAGAACGCCAACCTGCCGCAACCGCTGATGCGCAAACGCGTGGAGGAAGTGCTCGATCAGCTTGGGATCGCCCATTTACGCCAGCGCCGCATCAGCACACTCTCGGGTGGTGAAAAGCAGCGCGTGACGATCGCCGCCATCCTGACGCTGCAACCGCGCATCATCGTGCTGGATGAGCCCACCTCGCAGCTAGATCCGCAAGCAGCCGAAGAAGTATTGACTATCCTGCAAAAGCTCAACTCGGATTTAGGGATGACGGTCGTGCTCAGCGAGCACCGCCTGGAACGGGTGGTCCAGTATGTAGACCGCATGCTGTACTTGCCGGGAGCCGGCAAGGCATTAGTGAGCGGCACACCGCAACAAGTGCTGCCTCAGCTCCCGTGGGCGCCCCCGCTAGTAGATCTCGGGCGCAGGTTGGGTTGGCATCCGCTGCCCCTGACCATCAAGGAGGCACGCAAGCATCTCGCCGACCTGCCAGCAGCCCGTGCGCCCCATAGCACAGTACCAGCGCCCATCCAGATGGCGGTAACCATCGATATTAACAATCTGTGGTACGCCTACAACGGGCACCCGGCCCTCAAAGGGGTCAGCTTTCAAGCCAGGCAGGGGGAGATAATCGCCCTGATGGGCCGCAACGGCTCCGGCAAAAGCACCCTGCTCAAACAACTCGTAGGCTTGCTGCAACCGCAGCGCGGCCAGGTTCTGGTCGCTGGGCTGGATACGCGCCAGGTCGATGCCGATGCGATCATCAAGCAGGTGGGATATGTCCCGCAGAATCCGAACAGCCTGCTGTTTGCCGAGACAGTGGATGAGGAAATCGCCTTCACCCGCCACAACCACCACCTGAGCGACCACGACGACGGCCCGCTGTTGGATTCGCTGCAGCTAGGCGAATTCCGCCAGCGCTACCCGCGAGACCTTTCGGTAGGCGAACGCCAGCGCGTGGCCCTGGCAGCCATATTGGCTGCTGAGCCCCAGATAATCCTGTTGGATGAGCCCACTCGCGGCTTGGATTACGCGCAAAAGGAACTGCTCTCTGCCTTTTTACGGCGTGAAAAGTCCGTTGGACATACTGTTATCCTGGCGACACACGATGTCGAGTTGGCTGCCGTTGCTGCCGACCGCGTCATCATCCTGGGCGATGGCGAAGTAGTGGTGGATGGCCCCACCAGAGCCGTGATGACTCAATCGATGGTATTCAGCTCGCAGATAAACAAGCTATTGCACGACGACCGTTTCCTGACTGTCAGCGACATACTGAGAGACGCGCCATGAACCGTCTACGGCGGGTGAACCAACTCATCATCCTGCTATCCTGCCTGATCGGGCTGCTGGCATTTTTATATCCTTTTTTCAACGCATCCTTAGCTCAAAGCCCGTCGCGAGCCAACGCTCATACCGAGGATGCCCCCATCCTGATGGTGGGATTGGTGGTGCTGTGCCTGGGCAGCGTGTTGACGACCCTCGGCAGCGGACAAATGAATTCCAAAACCGTGGCTATGCTTGGAGTGCTCACTGCGGCCAACGCCGTGCTGCGCTTGGTGCCCGGGCCAGCCGGTTTTTCGGCTGTGTTTGTACTGCCGATTCTGACAGGTTCTGTATTCGGCGCCAGTTTTGGTTTCCTGCTCGGAGCGCTCTCAATACTGGTTTCTGCGTTTGTCGGCGCGGGCATTGGTCCTTGGCTTCCGTATCAGATGTTCGTAACGGGCTGGCTGGGCTTGTGCTCGGGGCTATTGGCGAGAATAGTCAGGCGGAGGCGATTCGAGATCCCTATTCTGATTGTCTGGGCCGCTCTATGGGGTTTCATCTTTGGCGCCCTGATGAACGTCTGGTTTTGGCCGTATGTTTTCCAGGCCCAACAAGCCGAGATGTATTGGCAGCCCGGCGCTGCCTTCATCGAGGCCATCAAACGTTATGCGCTCTTTTACGTAACCACTTCAGCCTGGTGGGACCTGGCGCGGGCTGTAGGCAATGCCTTATTGATTGGGTTATTCGGCAAACCGATATTGAAGCTGTTGCGGCGCTTTCAGCAGCGCTTCTTTTTTGAGATTGAATCCGCTAACAGCGTCTCATCGGATGTTGGGCATTAAAACTAGTCCGCGCTGATAACCAGCGCGCCCAACAATCCCTCACCGCCGTGAGAGGATATAACCGCACCGGCCTCGCAAACGATGGCCTGCAAGCGCGGGAACTTGACCAAAGCTGCCAGTTCGTCAGCAAACCGTTCGGCCAGCTCGGGCAGACGGGTATGAACCACCGCGACATACGCCGCCGGACCAAAAGCGGCCAATTCCTGCAGCATATACTCTGTTCCCCGACGAAACGTTCTGACTGCGCGTGCGAATTTGAGCTCCCCATCTATCAGCGTGATAACGGGTTTGATTTGAAATGTCCTGGCAAAGCAATCGAGCACCTGCATAAAAGCAGCCGCACGGCCACCCTGCCGCAGACGTTCCAGGGTATTCAGCTCCACCAGCATATGAGAACGCCCACGTATTGAGTCAAGCGTTTCTAGCACCGCGCTTAGTTCGGCCCCGTTTTCGATTTTGCCCTTTGCTGCCAATACTTGAGCGGCCTGCATGCGTGAAATTACCTGCGAGTCATAAATTGTGACATACGACAAGCCCTCAGCCGCTTGCCTGGCAGATTGAAAAGTGCCACTCAATGCACTCGAAATGGTGATGCACAATACCTGATAGCCCAGCGCTCCCCAGTGTTGAAACACCTGACGAAAGCTGCCTACCGGCGGTTGGGAGGTTTTTACAGGCTGTCCGTGAGTCAGGCCAAAGTACTCGTCGCGGCTGAGCTCCATCTCCGCAAATGTCCGGTTGCCGACGGTAACTGAAAGTGGCACCAGGTCGATATCCAGGGCTTGGGCTTCCTGCGGGCTGATATCGCTGGATGAATCCGTTACAAGACGAATCGGTCTTGGCATCAGGCTCCTACTGGTAAATCATAGAGACGGTATGAACGGTACTTTTTACCGCCTACCTTTTCGACACCGCGCATGACTTTATAGTTGTCCTCCAAAATCCAGGACATCTCCCCCCACTCAATTCCCTTGGAAAGCGCCTGCTTGAATCCTTCGCGGTAGAAAAGCGCTTCGACGCCTTTCAGGCGGTGCTCTTCTAGGACGCCCATAATGAGCACGCGCATCCCCTTGATGCGCGGTTTGTAACGTAAATAATTTATCCATCCAAAAGGCAGCAGCCGACCGCCCAGATGGAGTGCGACCTGACAGAAATCCGGCACGGCGATAAAAGCACCGATAGGCTCATCGTCAATAAAGGCGAGATAGGTTACGTCCCAGTCCGCCATAGTCTTCAGGTTCTCTGCCAGGACGCCGAACTCTGCGTCAGTCATGGGCAGCGCACCCCAATTCGCCTGCCAGGCCTTGCGGTAGATTGGTTTGATAAGCTCCACCTCTTTATCAAATTCTTTGGGATTCAGGTGGCGGATTCTAACGTGGTAACGCGACTCGGCGATAGCGGCTGCACCCATAACCTGCGCCGGCAGATTCTCCATATGAGGACCGAGATAATCCAAATCTATTTTAAACGCATATACATCTTTAGCCTTGGCAAAACCGTAGCGCTCAATTAGGTCTTGATAATAAGGGGGATTGTAGGTCATCATCAGCACGGGCGGGCCGTCGTAACCTTCGATGAGCAGGCCTATCTCTTCATTGATGTTCATATTCATAGGCCCGCGCATTACTTCGCGGCCGCGGCTGCGCAGCCACGCACGGGCAGCATCAAATAATGCGGATGACACTTCATTATCATTTATAGTCTCGAACTCACCCCAGAAACCGATGTTTTCTCCCCAAACCTCCTGATGTTTGGGATTATCGATTGCGGCAATCGTGCCTACCAGCTTGCCGTCGCGTTTGGCTAGATAGAGCTGCGTCGAGGCATATTCATAAAATGGGTTACGCTTGGGATCAAAATGCTTAAAACGTTCGTTAATTAGTGGGGGTACCCAATTGGGATCGGAACGGTAGAGTTCAAACGGGAACATGATAAAGCTGCGTACTTGGGCATGCGTAGTGACCGGTTCGATCGTGACAACACCTGATGCCATACTTCCTCCTTGGTCCATTGCCGTTGTATACTCAACACATGATAGTGAACGGGGCTACGCTGCATGTTCGCAGCCAATTATATCCCTACTTTACTGCGGCACAATGCTGAGAAAAGATTGACTGGATTGTCGCGCCGGACATAATAATACTACAAAACCAAAGGAATGAAGCAAATGGAAATAACTTTTCTGGGCGCCGCGCGCAGCGTCACTGGGTCGATGCATTTGCTCTCCATAAACGACAAGCGTATTTTGCTCGATTGCGGCCTATATCAGGGACACCGCCAGGAAGCTTTTGAGCGCAACCGCACGCTGCCATTCGATGCCAGTACTATCGATGTGTTGGTGCTCTCGCATGCCCACATCGACCACAGCGGGAACATCCCCAACCTGGTAAAATCCGGATTCAATGGACCAATCTATGCCACCTCAGCAACGCGCGATTTATGCGCCATTATGCTGCGCGATTCAGCGCATATCATGGAGAGCGATGTCGAGTACCTGAACGAGCAGCGTGAAAAGCAAGGGCTACCAGCGCTCGAGCCGACCTACACAACGGCTGATGCTCAGCGCGCGCTCAAACAGTTCCACAGCCTGGAGTACGGCAGTCAATTTACCATTGCCCCGGGAGTGGATCTGACTTTTCGCGATGCAGGACATATCCTGGGTTCAGCGCTGAGCGTGCTGGATATCCAGGAATCCGGCAGCCGTCATCGCCTAATGTTCTCTGGTGACCTGGGGCGGCGCAATATGCTCATTCTCAGAGATCCCGAGGTAGTAAGAGACGTCACTCACCTAATTATCGAGAGCACCTACGGCGGTCGTCTGCACGGCACCCCCGAGGAGGCCGAGTTGGAGCTCGGTCGGGTGGTGAATGAGACAGTCTCGCGCAAGGGCAAATTGATTATCCCGGCTTTTTCAGTTGGCCGCACGCAGGAAATAATCTACGGCCTGCATCGACTTGCCCTTGATAACAAGATCCCCCATCTGCCGGTGTATGTCGATTCACCGCTCTCGGTCAACGCAACCGAGATTTTTCGGCTGCACCCGGAAGCCTATGACAGCGAGACTGACCGTTTTGTTCTGGAATACAGCGATCCTTTTAGCTTTGACAGCCTGCATTATGTGCGGCGTGCCGAAGACAGTAAGGCTATCAACCGTTCCCGTAAACCGGCAATTATCATCAGCGCCTCGGGGATGTGCGAAGGCGGCCGGATCCTGCACCACCTCATCAACAACATCGGCAATTCGCGCAATACTATACTATTTGTAGGCTATCAGGCTGAGGATACATTAGGAGCACGCATCAAGGCCGGCGAAAAACGGGTGCCTATCCTGGGCAATGTATTCAAGGTGCGCGCCAATATCGAGGCAATCGACGCATTCAGTGCGCACGCCGACCAAAATGAAATACTGGATTATGTTCAGCAGATAAACGGAAGCCTCAAGCAGGTGTTCATCGTCCACGGCGAAACGGAGGCATCCCTCGCGCTGCAGCAGGGATTGGCCGAACGCGGTATCTCACAGACGCTCGTGCCAGAGCGGGGCCAATCAGTTACCATCTAGCTAGAGCTTTACGAGATACTGTTAACTGAGTTGCGCAGCGTCATCAAATGGCGGTTTACGCTGAAAAACCCAGGCGCGCAGCTCACCCCATGCGGCTAATGCCCGGGTGCGTGGGGCGGTATCGAGAGGCAAGGCTGCAAACTCATCCTCATCCAGCGCAGATTGGCGGCCATCGGGGAGCATAACCAAATCGAGCGCCAGATCGCGCCAGCGCACCAATTTGGTGCTCATCTCCATCGTTTCTGCCACATTACAGTACCAGCCCTTGAGCGTTCCCTGGGCGCTGAACACTTTATCTATGTTGAACCAATACCGGCGGTAATAATACTCGAGAAAGACATCGCCGGTCTCGAAACGCAGCAGCCCGACGGTGAGCGGCGGCAGGCGATCCCAACGACAGCGCGCGATAACTGTATCCTGATCGGAATACTCCAGCGTACCCGAATACGTGAACAGTTCCCGGCCGGTATAGTCCAGCTTGATGATAGTAACTGCTGCAGTCATACGCCCAGCGCCTGCAGGAGTTCACTGCGGTAAGCATTAAAGACGGGCTCGACAATCACAGTATCTGAGCGCGGGCGCGGCAGGTCGATGGTGAGTTCGTGCACGACATGCCCGGGGCGCGCCGACATGGCATAGACGCGGTCTGCCAGGTAGATGGCTTCGTCGACGTCGTGGGTCACAAAAAGCACGGTCTGTTTGAAGCGTTCCCATACGGTCAGCAGCCAGGTGCGCATCGTGCGTCGGGTCAAGGCATCCAGCGCGCCGAAAGGTTCATCCAACAGCAGCAGTTCCTGGCGGCATAGGATGGTTCTGAGCAGCGCCGCGCGCTGGCGCATGCCGATTGAGAGCGCTGCAGGGTAGACATCGGCAAACCCTTCCAAGCCAAAAAGAGGCAGCAGGCTGAGCGCCAGTTGGCGCGCTTCAACCATATCCTGGCCGCGTACCTCTGGCCCCAGCAGCAGATTATCGAGCAAGCTGCGCCACGGCAGCAGCAGATCGCGCTGGAGCATATAACCAACTCGCCCCAGACGCTGCGCCGATGCATCTCCGTCCAGGCTGATGGAACCGCTATCCGGCTCCATCAGGCCGCAAATCAGGTTCAGCATAGTGCTCTTGCCGCAGCCGCTGGGACCAATCAGGGTTACAAACTCGCCCTTGTTCACGTGCAAGCTGGCGCCGTCCAGCGCCTGGATGAGCACGCTGCCGTTCACGCGGAAACTTTTGCTGACGTCTTCAACCGCAATCATGTCGGCTACACCTTATTGGGGAAGATAATCGTTAGTAAACGCCGCATTGGCATCAATCGGCTTGGCAAGCACGCCCTCGGCGAACATCCAGTCAACGAAGGTTGTCCATACTTCTGTCTTCTGCTGACCCCAGGAAGCGGCATCCGCGATGTAGCGCGGGCTGAGGTACTCTTGGCTGGCCTTAACCAGATTCGTATCGCTTTCAGGAGCGTACTTCAGCAGGATCTCGGCGGCCTCAGCCGGATGTTCTGCCGCATACGTGTAACCCCGGGCGGTTGCCTTCATAAAGCGCTGCACCAGGTCCGGCTTGCTCGCCAGCGTCGATTCGCCTGCGACTACCACAGGGGTATAGTAATCGGGCACGCAGTCGCCATAGAGCGAAAAGGTCGTCAGCTTTTGGCCTAACAGCCCGGCATTGACGCCATCCCAGCCCTCGTAAATCCAGGCGATATCCGCGCGTTTACCAAACAGCGCTGGCAG
>JAJFUJ010000098.1 GCA_021372475.1 Chloroflexota bacterium
TTACAAACAGCGCTGGCCGATATTGTAGTGGCTCCGTACCGCGGTGGGACACCGCGGCTCCGAGAACACATCCCCGTCTTGCATAATATGATCCTTGATATTTTGTGTGGGTTTCCGCACCGCGGTGTCCTCACCGCGTCCAAGTCATCACCTCACCTCCCCTCTGGCATCGCCGCCCAACACGCTTCTGCGGCGGAGGGTATCCAGCGCGGCGTTGAAATGCGCCAGGCGCTGCTCACCCCAGGCGGTGAGCGCCGCTACAGCTCCTGCATTCGGCCAGACGCGCGCGGTGCCATCCTGGGCGCGCTGCAGGGCGGCGTACCCCGATGCGCCCAGCACTACCAACCCCTCGCCAGCGGCATCCAGCGTGCCGGATGCCGCGCCGTCCAACCCCGCGATGGTGTGCGCGGCGCAGTAAAACACCCTGATCTGGTGCTCCACAGCGCCGTCGGGGCGCGTGCCACTCTCGATGGCCAACGTGCCCTCTTTGACCAGCCCCCAGCGCTCGGGACGCGGCGCCGGGCAGCAGGGCTCGGCCGGATTCCACGGATACCAGCAATCCACCAGCCACAGCAGCCCCGTGAGCGCACTCAAGCTATATTCATACACGCCGTCAGCGCTCGGTAGCAGCGCATCCAGCAGGCGCGGGCTGGACAGGCTGACCTGCCCCAACGCCCGGCGGATGTGCGCCGTAAGCTCATCGGCGCTCCACACCGCGTTGCCCGTATCCTTTAACTCGCCCTCGACCTGGTCAATTATTGCGGCCAATGTATTTGCCATCATTGCCTCCATACGCACAGGGGCGGTTCGCCCGCCCCCGCTCATCTTAGAAATCTATCGCTACAGCGGTGTACTGTCGGGCGCTTACTCCTCGCGCGATTTGCTGCCGCTGAGCAGCCTGATCTGACGCTCAAGCCGCTTGAGTTTGGGCGCGACCACCGCCGCGTGATAGCCCAGCGCGCCCAGCACCGCCGTCAGCACGGCAATCAGCACCTGGCGCAGCAGCTCCCACCACCATTCCTGCGTGAAACCCGGCATTTTTAACCTCCTGTTGTTGCGCTCGCCGCGCAGCGGCGGCCAGCCCTCATCTTGATGCTCGTGTGATGTGCTAGGGTCTGCCGCCGCCCGCGGGCCGGCTTATGCCACGTTGGCTTTATAGAGGGCGCGGTAGTTGGCCACGCCCACCGCGTACACAAAACGCACCTTGATCCTGAGCTCGTCGTTGGTGAACATCGCGCCCATCAGTTCGCCGTCGGCGGCGAACACCTCAGGCGTGCGCCCATAGCGGTAACCGATGCATACCCCCGCCAGGTCGGCCGGATCCGCCGCGCCGGCCCAATCGCCCGCAGCGCTGAACTCGGGCACAGTGATGACGCTGGCGCTGTTGCGCAGCATGTTCTGCTCCCAGGTGACGGCGTCGGGCGGGTAGTCGCTGGTGAATATCCCCAGCGCCGTCTTTTCCAGCTCGATGGGCACCAGACAGTAGCGCGGACGCACCCCCTGGCGCGCGCCCGAGTGCAGCTCGCCCTGCTTGAACATCGCCTGCACCGCTGCCCACCAGGCGGTATCGGAGAGCGCAGCAGCGCCCAGGTTGCCGTGGTCGGCGTGGAAGAGCGCCTTCGCATCGGAGAGCGTCGGCCCGACGCCCGCATTGGCGGTGAACACCGCCGCCACGGTCGCCGAGAGGGTGCGTTGGGCGGCATACGCCAGCTTGCGCGGCAGGGCGCGCACCGCGCCCACATCGTCGCGGTCGATCATCTCCATCGTCAGGCCGATATAATTGCCCTTTTTGCTAAAGATGGCCGTCTCCGCGGCATCGTCCCACGTCTTTTCGGTATAGTCGCCACCCTCGTCCACTGTATCCAGCGCGCCGATGCCGCCGAGCGACGTCCAGCGCACATCGTGCATGGTGGGGAAATCCTCCTCGCTGACGATGGGCTGCCACCACTGCGGCCTGGATTCGTAGCTGTGCGCCAGCACCTTGTTGAGCGCGTTGGCCACGACTTGGTTGAGCGTGGCCGTGGTCACGTTGGCAAGCTGGACGCGTTCCCCCTGAAAGACCCCGCGGCGCTCCCAATCGCCCGTCAGGGTATCGTAAAGCTCGCGGATGCCCGTCAACCTGGGGGCATCGCGGTGCGCCGAGGTCTGCGGCAGCCCCAGCAGCGCCTCCAGCGCCAGCCCGATGCGCTCCACCGGGCTGATGACGCTCTGCACCGCGCCCAGGCGCCTGATGCCCGCTCCCGCCACGGCCTGCGACCACTCGCGCTGCAGCGCGGCGATGCGCGCGTCCAGCCCGGATGCCGTCAAGCTGCCCTGCGCAAACTCGTCGCGCACCAGCCCCGCCAGGCTCGCAGGCAGCCCGGAGGCCTGCAATTTGAGTTCCAGCACCTGTGCGGCCAACGCCTCGCGTTCAGCATCCGGCTCAGGCAGCATCTCGACCTGCGTACCTTCGTTCACCTCGCTCATCGTACCCTCCTTGTTGTGTGTATTCCCCGCCTCGGCGGCCATAAAGCGCCCGCCGGCGGCCGGGTTGATCACGATATCTACCGAATTTACCTGGCGGATGGCGCGCACGGCCTCGCTGCTGCGCTCGACCCACAAATCCGCCGAAAGCCCGAACCATGGTGCAGCGCCAGCGGCCGAGGCCAGTTCGGCCAGCCAGCCTGCGCCCGGGTAGAGCGCAAGCAGCCCCTGCAGCTCGCCCGATTCTGGGCGCCAGCGCACTGCCCCCAGCTCGCCGGCCAGATCGCGCACCGAGCGCCCACCCGGCCGCCCGGCATCCAATGCCGAAGCGTGGTCGGCGAATACCGGCGCGCCCTCAAAAAGCCCCGCTGCGCGCTGGATGACCTCGCCGGGGATGAGAATCCCGTTGGCCTCCCCCGCCCGCAGGATGACCACGCGGTAGAGCGGCAGCGTGTTATCCCTGCCGCCAGCCAGCACCACCGGCGAGCCTCCCGCCAGGCGCAATCGCACGAACTTGACCATCTTCCCTCCTTTTTTATTTGATACTTGACTACCTATCACGACTGTGATATAGTATTGACAGTGACTCCGCCAGAGATAGTATCTTTGGCTCGACGCTCACCTTTTTAGGTGAGCGTCTCTTTATATATGTGAAGGTCAAATGAAGAGAACCATTGTTTATATTGATGGGTTTAACCTTTATTACGGTCTTCATGATATGAAATGGTACAAGTACTATTGGTTAAACCTTCACAAGATGAGTCAGTATTTGCTTCGCGATGATCAGGAACTCACTTTTATTCGCTACTTTACGAGCATGTTGAAGATCCAATCGATAAAAATCAACGACAAGCCGCTTTCCTAGATGCACTGCTGACACTACCCGATTTTAGTATCACTAAAGGAAAATTCGTTAGGGAGCTTGTAACATGCAGAAATTGTGGTTATTACTACACTACCTATCATGAGAAGATGACGGATGTTAATATCGCAAATGCGATGCTGATAGATGCAATTGAGGATGCATGTGATGTGTTTATCCTCATCAGTGGTGACAGCGATTTGGTTAATCCAATAAGGACAATTCGAAATCTTTTTCCGAGTAAACGCATAGTGGTTATATTCCCTCCTCATAGAAAATCAGAAGACTTAGTCAACGCGGCAAACGCCTGGATGTTTCTTCCCCAATCCATCTTGCGTAAAAGTGTTTTCCCTGACCCGGTAGTTACTAGAGAAGGATTCGCCATACATAAACCTGCAACCTGGCGTTAATCTATCGCCGTATCGCTGCCCGTCTCGAGCGCCGGGAAGCGCAGTTCCACCTCGGGCGCCGGACGGCCGGCGCGTGCGGCCGCCAGCGTGATCAGGTCGCGCAGCATATCTCCCAGAGCCTGCTGGCGCTGGGCATACTGGCGCAGCGTGGCGGCGTTCATCTCGCGCGCCGTGGCGCGGTTGGTCGATTCCCCCTCGGCCAGCCAGTGCAGTGGCACTCCCGCACCGGCCGCGATAGCCAACCGCAGTGCCTTGCCGTCGGCGGCGGCGTCATCCGCGGCGATGTTGGGCTGCACGGCCTGCCATGTCTCGGCGGCATCGGTGACGATGATGGAGCCGTTCGAGGGGATGCGGCTGTACTGCGAGCGCTTGGCTTCGAGCTGGCCGGGCAGCGCGCCCTCGACCTTGACCTGCCACAGATAAGCTCCCTTGTAGCGGTTGATACGCACGCGGTCCTCGAGCCACATCTCGTAATGCTCCAGCCAGGGGATGATCGGCGCCAGGTCGGAACGCCCGCGCACCTCGCCCACCGCGCGGTTGACGGTATAGTGCGCCATCACCTGCTCCGCGCCGCCGTCGGCCGCGCGTGAGCTCCAGGTGATGCCCTGCGGGTCGTCGGTGAGCTGATGGTAGGCCAGCTCGCGCTCGAGGTCGTCCGGGTCGGTCGCGATGTTATCGATGAGTAGGGCTGGCACCTCGCGCACATAGCTCATCCAGCTCGCCGGGTTGCGCGAAAGTACCAGGAAGAGCTCACCCGACCTGGCCAGCTCCCCAGCCCAACGGCGCAGCCGCGCGCCGATGCGGTTCTGCGGGTCATCCCAAAAGGAGCGTGCCCAGGCGTCCGCGGTAACGAGTTCGACCCCCGAACCAACCGTGAAATCGGCCGAGAGCGCGATGATGCGCGCGGCCAGTGGGTTCGTGTGCGCGAGGCGGGCGGCGGCTTCGAGCGCGGCGCGCGTCTCCTGCCAAGGCGGGCCTAACGGCGCGGCGGATAGCTCACGCCAACTGGCTGCGGGGGAGTCGCGCGCGGGGATGCTCAGGCGGATGCGCTCATCGAGCTCGCGCCGGAAAAAGGTGTCGAGCAGCCAGGTGCGGATGGTCATACGGCGCCTCCAGTAGGACAATTGTTCTACTGATGTACCACCGCACTGGGATGTTTGTTCGGGGTGGGATGGGGAGACGGGAAGAAACCTTTTTTGTTGACCAGTCAAGACATAGGTAAGTCAATATATCCTAAGGTAAGCCTTATTCTATGAAACGCAGTGGTGTAATACAAACCAAGCTCCCCTCTTTTGCACACTTTCCTCTACACCGGTATGATAACCACCGATTTTAGCTGCGGGAGGAAATATTTTGGCTACACATCGTTTCACCATTCTGCATTCCAACGACATGCACGGCGATTTTTTAGCGGAAGCGCGCGGCGGCAGCAGCAAGCTGGTGGGCGGGCTGTCGTTGCTCTCCGGCTACATCAACCGGGTGCGTGCGGAGGAACAGAACGTCATCTATGCCATCTCGGGCGATATGTTGCAGGGCTCGGTCATCGACAGCGAGTACAAAGGCATCTCCACGATGGAGATTATGAACTACCTCGCACCGGATGTGGTGACCCTCGGCAACCATGAGTTCGACTATGGCTTGCCGCACCTGCTCTTCCTGGAAAAGATCGCCAACTTTCCCATTGTCAACGCCAACCTCTACATCCGTAAGCACAACAAGCGCCTGATGCGCCCTTACCAGATTATCCGCAAGGATGGCCTCAAGATCCTGTTCATCGGCGTTATCACCGAAAAGGTCATCCATGATATCCAACGCGACGCCCAAATCGGCAGCTTTGTCTCGCTGGAGGAGGCCTCTCAGGAGGTCGGTAAGATTGTGGAGGCCTATAAGCATGAGGATATCGATCTGACGGTGCTGCTGACGCACATCGGCTACGAATCAGATTGCGAGCTGGCAGCTATGCTCAATCCTGCCTGGGGGATTGACCTCATCATCGGCGGGCACTCGCACACCGTGCTCGAGCAGCCCGCGCTGGTCAACAATATC
>JAJFUJ010000105.1 GCA_021372475.1 Chloroflexota bacterium
CCGAGAACCATCCTTGTGTAGATATCCTCGGACCGATGTACCCGCGCATCAGCCGCATCATCGAGATGGCCTCCGACACCAGCGAGCAGCGTCCGGTGATTATGTGCGAGTATTCGCACGCCATGGGCAACAGCAACGGCAACCTAGCCGAGTATTGGCAGACCATCGAGCGCTACCCGCGGCTGCAGGGCGGGTTTATCTGGGATTGGGTTGACCAGGGATTGCTGCGCACCGAGCCGGATGGGCGTATCTGGTATGCTTATGGCGGGGATTACGGCGACCAGCCCAACGACATAAACTTTTGCTGCAACGGTCTGATTAATCCGGACCGCACACCTCACCCAGGCTTGTATGAATATAAAAAGCTGCTACAGCCTCTGCGCGTCGAGGCGCTTGATCTGGCGCACGGCTGGTTCAGGCTTAGCAACCGCTATATGTTTAGCGACATCAGCCATTTGTGCGGCTCGTGGGAGCTATACGGTGATGCGGATCTGCTGCAGAAAGGCGACCTGGCATTACCGGCAGTCAAGTCGGGGCAAAGCGCATGGATCACCATACCCTACATTCTGCCCGCGCCCGAAGCGGGTAAGGAATACTGGCTGCGCTTTAGCTTCATGCTCAAGGAAGATACTCCCTGGGCAGCCGCCGGCCATGAGGTAGCCTGGGAGCAGTTCCGCCTGCCCCTGGCTACGCGTGCCGCCAGTCCGCAGCTCGCCGCAGGATTACCCGCACTTGCAACTCAAAAAAGCGCCGATATCCTGCAAGCATGGGGCAACGCTTGGCAGGTAACCTGGAACCTGGCTAAAGGTGAGCTTGAAGGGTGGCAGGCCGAAGGACAGCAACTGCTTGCGGCCGGACCGCGCCTGGCTGCCTGGCGCGCCCCAACCGATAACGACAACAACCTGTGGGGCGATCAAAAGGCCGCGCTGCGCTGGCGCGAGGCCGGCCTCGACCGTCTAGTTGAAACTGTTCGCGCAGCGGAGTATTGCCAACTGAGCCCACAGGTGCTGCAAGTGCAGATTACCAGGCATGCCGCAGCGCCCGGGCTGAGCGAGGGCTTTGACTGCACGTATACTTACACCCTTTATGGCAGCGGCGAGCTGTCGCTGGAGATGCGGGTCATCCCAAGCGCTAATCTACCCCCGCTGCCGCGGGTTGGGCTGCGCCTGGAGCTGCCGAGTGCCTACGAGCACATACGCTGGCTCGGGCGCGGTCCGTACGAGACCTACTGGGACCGCAAGCAGGGCACCTGGTACGGCGTATTCGAGAGCAGCGCAACGGATATGTATACCCCCTACGTAAAGCCGCAGGAGAACGGCAACCGCACCGATGTGCGCTGGGTTGCCCTCACAAATGGAGCGAGTGCCGGTCTGCTGGCAGCCGGGCAGCCCGAGCTGCAGTTCAGCGCGCTGCATTATGCCCCTGAGGATTTGGCGGCGGCCGACCATTGGCATGAGCTCAAGGTGCGTCAGGAGGTCATCCTACATCTGGATCACCAGCACGCCGGATTAGGCACCGCGAGCTGCGGCCCCGGCACATTGCCCGAGTACCGCATCTGGCCGCGCGAGTTCCGCTGGCGCATCTGGCTACGTCCGTTGGCGCCCGGCGAGGACAGCGCCGCTGCCGGCAGGCGTTTAAGCGAACTGGCCTACATTTAGGGTACAAGGAGAGCGCACGATGGCAGCAATGGCCCGGTTTGAGCGCGATATCCCGATTCGCCGCGAGGTAGACGTGCTCGTGGTCGGCGGCGGCCCGGCCGGCGTGGCGGCGGCCGTCGCTGCTGCACGCGCGGGAGCCAAGGTCGGTTTAGTTGAAGGCACAAGCTGTTTGGGCGGGATGGGCACGCTTGGGCTGGTGCCCTGCTTTATGCAGTTCGGCGACGGCATAAACTTTCTCGCCGACGGCATCGGCCGCGAGGTGCACGACCGGCTTTGGCAGGCCGGCGGCGCCGGGCCTGACGACCGCGCCGATGAGCGCTTCGGGCATCTCGGCATCCGCAGCGAGGTACTCAAGACGGTTTATGACGATATGGTGACTGAAGCCGGCGTCCAGTTCAGCCTGCACACTCAGCTCATCGCTGTTGAACGCAGCGAGGGGCAGGTCGATCTGGCCATCTGTGCGGCCAAGAGCGGCATATTTGCCATCAAGGCGCAGGTGTTCATCGACTGCACCGGCGACGGCGACCTGTGCGCCTGGGCAGGAGCCCCCTACGCAAAGGGCGACGCTGAGGGCAACCTGATGCCGGGCACGCTGTGCAGCCTGTGGGCGGATATCGATTGGGATGCTATACGAGCAGCAGGCCAAAACGCCGAAGCATTGGTGCCCGCGGCTCTTGAAGCCGGCATCTTCTCCCAACACGACCGCCACCTGCCTGGGATGTGGCGTGTCGGGGAGCATATCGGGGGCGGCAACATCGGCCATGCCTTTGGGGTAGATTCCACCGATGAGGAGTCGCTCACCCGCGCGCTGGTGCAGGGGCGCAAAACGGTGCGCGAGTACGAGCGGTTTTACAAACGCTTCATGAAAGGTTACGAGCAGATGGAATTGGTCGCCACAGGCGCGCTGCTGGGGATACGCGAGTCGCGCCGGGTGATGGGCGACTATGTGCTCAACCTGGAGGATTTCAAGCGCCGCGCCGTCTTTACGGACGAGATCGGGCGCTACTGCTACCCAGTGGATATTCACGCTGCCAAACCGAGCGATGAGGCGTTTGCCCAGTTCCAGCAGGAATTTGCAGCGCTGCGTTATGCTCCCGGCGAGAGCTACGGCATCCCTTACCGCTGCCTGCTGCCGCAGGGGTTACGCAACGTATTGGTGGCCGGCAGGTGCGTCTCCAGTGACCGCTACATCCAGGGATCGTTGCGCGTGATGCCGGGCTGCTACATCACCGGGCAGGCGGCCGGCATAGCCGCGGTGTTGGCATTAGAATGCCAGGCTGATACGCGCCTGGTAGATACGAAGGAATTACAACGGAAACTACAGGCATTGGGCGCCTACCTGCCCAACTCTTAAATAGCAGAGGTAAATAACTTGGCGGACACAACATTCGATGGTATCCATGTCTTACTTCCCGAAGCACGGATGACCGCATCCGCGCGTAAACTGCGCGCCACCTACGCCATCAGGCCCGGCATCCCGCTTTTTAAGCGCGAGTTCGGTTATTACAGCCTGGACGCCTGGAAAGAGCAGGGGATGCCGCAGGACGCGCCGTTCGATCAGCTCTTTGATTATGACCCACCCGGCAACCACTACCTGGGGCAGTGCGGCTGGTGCGAGGCGGCGCTTGCGCCCGTCTTTGAGACGGTGGTGTTGGAGGACCGCGGTGATTACGAGCTGGTGCAGGACTTCGCCGGCCGGCACGTGCTCTATTTCAAGGGGCGGCGCGACGGCTTCATGCCCGAGTATGTCGATCACCCCGTCAAGGACATGCACACCTTCGAGGAGCAAATTGCCTGGCGGATGGACCCAGCCACGCCAGCGCGTTATGCCGACCTCGAGCAGCGTATGGAAATTGCCGTAAAGGCGGCAGGGCAAGGATTGATGATTGGGCAGAATATCATCGGCGGGTATATGTACCTGCGCAGCCTGATCGGCCCGGGGAGCTTGCTGTATGCCTTTTATGATATGCCGGATGTCATCCATGCCTGTATGCGCGCCTGGCTGGCTCTGGCAGATACCGTCACCGCCCGCCACCAGCAATATGTGACGCTGGACGAAGTGTACTTTGGCGAGGATATCTGCTACAAAGGCGGCTCGCTTATCTCGATGGATATGATCGGCGAGTTCCTGATGCCTTACTACCAGCAGTTAGTCAGCAACATCAAGGCGCGCCAGATTGACAAGCAGCGTCACCTCTACTTCCAGCTCGATACCGATGGCTATGCGCCGGCCGTTATCCCGATTTACCGCGAGATGGGGATGGACGTGATGAGCCCCTTTGAGGTAGCAGCGGGCTGCGATGTCGTCAAACTCGGTCAGCAGTATCCCGACCTGGTGCTGTTCGGCGGTATTGACAAGCGCGTGCTCGCTCAAGGGCGCGAGGCCATCGACAGCCACCTCGAGTATATTCTGCCGGCGATGCGCGCGCGGGGCGGGTATATCCCCACCTGCGACCACGGCGTGCCGGCCGAAGTGCCGTATGAGGATTATCTATATTACCGCCGCCGCGCTGTTGAGCTGGGCGGCTGAAAAGGAGCTATCCGTGACAGAGCACAAACCTCCATACCTTGGCGCTGCCTATTACCCCGAGGATTGGCCGCTGGAACAAATTGATGAAGATATCGCCCTGATGCGCCAGGCCGGCATGACGGTGATGCGTGTGGGCGAGTTTGCCTGGAGCCGTATGGAACCTCAGGCAGGCGTCTATACCCTCGCCTGGCTGCACACCGTCGTGGATAAACTTGGCCAGGCCGGGATCGCCACGATTATGTGCACACCCACCTGCACACCGCCCGCCTGGCTGGCTGAGGGCCATCCCGAGATTCTGGCGGTGAACGATGCGGGCGTTCGCGCCCAGCACGGCGCGCGCCGGCACGCCTGCCCCACGAACCCGACCTACCGCGCCTATTGCGCTGCAATCGTCTCGCGGTTGGCGCAGGAATTCGGCCACGACGCCAACGTCATCGGCTGGCAAATCGATAATGAGATGTACCCTTACGGCAAGCGTGGCTGCTGCTGCCCGAGCTGCCAGCGCGCCTACCGCCAGCAGCTTCAGGAGCAGTTCAGCAGCATCGAGGCGCTCAACGCTGCCTGGGGCACCGACCTGTGGAGCCAGACCTATGGCAGCTTTGAGCAGGTGCCGCTCCCGCCGCGCAGCGACGTCTGGCATCATCCTTCCCTGCTGACCTCCTGGATGCAGTTTCAATCCAGAGCTTATGTGGATTTCTGTGGTTTTCAGGCCGATATCCTGCACGAGACCGCTTACCAGCCGGTCGGCACGGATATGATGCCGGTTGGCGGCTTGAACTATTACGATATTCACCGCAAGCTGGATATCGCGCAGTTCAACCATTACAACAATATGGAGAACCTCTGGCAGGCGGCCTTTTGGATGGATCTGTTACGCCCGCTCAAGGAGCGCCCCTTTTGGAACACCGAGACGGCCACCTGCTGGAACGGCTCCACCATGGCCAACGGCGTCAAGGAAGCCGGCTTTTGCCGCGCCAACTCCTGGCTGCCGATGGCGCTGGGCGGCGAGGCCAACCTCTACTGGCTGTGGCGCGCGCACTGGAGCGGCCAGGAGCTGATGCACGGCTCGGTGGTATCCTCCAGCGGCCGCCCGCTGCATATTTTTGATGAAGTGCACGAAATTGCCGATGGATTCCAACGCGCCGGCGAGTTCCTGCGCAGTACGAAGCCGGAGGACTCCGGCCTGGCGCTGCACTTTTCCGGATTGGCCTGGAATATGTTCGAGTTCCAGCCGATGGTGCGCGGATTTACCTATGCCGATTGGCTGCTGAACCACGTATACCGGCCGCTCCTGCAAGCTCAGTTCCGCCCGAATGTCATCGACCCAGCGGCCAGCCTAACCCCTTACCGCATGCTGCTCTCGCCCTTCCTGCCGGCGCTCAATGAGGGTGGGTTGGCGGGACGTATTATGGGCTGGGTAGAGGGCGGCGGCACCTGGGTGGTTGGTCCACTCTCAGATATCCGTACGCTCGAGGCAACCAAATATCAACACGCACCCTATGGGCATCTGGAGGATTGGGCGGGTATCACCTGCCGTTATGAGCT
>JAJFUJ010000113.1 GCA_021372475.1 Chloroflexota bacterium
TTTCGGCAATGTTCCGCTCACCTTCGCCGACTGGCTGGTGGTCCTGCCGGTGATGCTGATCCCTTCTGTAGCTGCCGAGATACAAAAGTGGATTGCGCGCAAGATAAAGGCGCGCCAGGCCGCAGGCTGAGCAAGGTTCAATCGTGGAGTGCGCAAGCAAGCCGCCGCACTCCACATCACCACACTGGAGCCATGACGCCACGTCGCGGCATTACATTGGATATATATCGGCGCCGCCTATACGGGTACGATACTAGCACGGCAACCCCGATTTGGGCGATGCAGCCGCGATGAAAAGTGAATCGTCCGATGGCAGTGTGTACGCGGCTGCATCGCGCCCTACAGCAACCGGGATAACCTTTGGAGCGCGGTATCTTCGCGCTCCAAACCACAAGTCCCTTTTACCTACCATTGTATATGACGCGTGTGCTATAGTCGCAAACTGATTCAGTAGCGCCTCTGCATGCCGCTATTGCTTGACCATTCGCTGTGCTTGCTATACTCTCAACCCAAGTACACATTTAGGGAAGTGCCTATGGTCATCCGCAATTACCGTACACGCAAGTTGGTTACGATGCTCGTCTGGTCAGCGATAGCGGGTGCGGCGTTGCTGATTGAGCGCCTGTGGGCAAGTCAGCCGCTGCTGGGATCCGGTCTCTCGCCCCTGCGCGTCGTGGCGATGGTCGCAGGGGTGCTCGCGATTTTCGAGGCGTTCGACCTGTTGACCGCGCTCCGCTTTAGGCACCAACGCAAGCCCGAGGTCGAGAGCAAGATGGTGGGCAGCCTCTACCGGCTGGCTGCCATGCTCGTTGCGCTGCTGGCGATCGCCTACGGTTTCGGCGCGCTGCAATCGGTGAGCAACTTTTTCAGCCTCTTTGGTGGGATGCTGCTGGGCTGGTCGCTGCAGGCGCCGGTCAGCGGGTTTGCTGCCTGGGCGCTCGTCTCGGCCATCCGGCCGTTCCGGCCTGGCGACCGCGTGCAGTTCCCAACGCTGGGATTGGTGGGCGATGTGATGAGCGTCAGCGCACTTTATACGGTGCTCAACCAGGTGGGCGGCAGCATTGGCAGCGAGGAGGCCGTCGGACGCCATATCATGGTGCCCAACGCCATGCTCTTCAGCCAGGTCGTCATCAACTATACCGTCACCCAGGAAGCCGCCTATATGCTCGACGAGGTGGTCATCCGCATCACGTATGATTCGAACTGGGAGACGGCCGAAAGATTGCTGCTGGAAGCGGCGCACGAGGTGACGGCCGATGTGATTGCGGCCACCAATGTCGAGCCGTACATCCGCTGCGACTGGTACGACTATGGCGTCTATATGCGCCTGCGCTACCAAACCCAGGTGCAGGAACGAGCTAACACGGCCTACAAGATTCAAAAGCTCATCTTCCAAGCGATGCAGCACGCGCCGGATGTTGACCTGGCGATTCCTTACGTATACTCCAGCCGCGCTGGGGCCGAGCTGCGCGACCAACCGCATGCTGGGACCGTGGGCGATGTGCGCGATATCGAGATCGCCCAATTGCACTGCGAACCGCCTCAGGCCGATACGCGCGATATCGAGCAGTTGGCCGCGAGCATCCAGGCGCAGGGGCTGCTGCAGCCGATTGTGGTGGTGCCGCGCCCCCAAGGCGATGGTTACGATGTAGTGGCCGGGCATCTGCGCCTGGCTGCCTGCCGCAAGCTCAACTGGATATCGATCCCGGCGCTGATCCAGCATACCGCGGGGCCGGCGCAGCAGCCCAAATAGTCCACGATGCTCTTTGGAGCGGCGGCGCCCGCGCCGTCGCATTATGTCTTTATGCTTATACATAGCGAGAATGGAATGCCGCGGCGTGGTGTCGCGGCTCCAAATATCGTAGGGGGCGATGCATCCGCGCACACGCCGCCATCGGACCATTCACTCGCCATCGCGGATGCATCGCCCAAATCAGGGTTGACGCGGCGCGTGAGTGTGGTCAAGCTGGCCGGCATACCGTCGCGACCTGAAGGTCGCGAGTCCAGCTCCGTTTGCTGTAGGGTGCGATGCAGCCGCGCACATGCTGCCGTCGGACGATTCACTCGCCATCGCGGATGCATCGCCCCAATCGGGTTGCCGTGCTGGTATCGTACCCGTATGGGCGGCGCCAATGTACACCCACTGGAATGCCGCGACGGGGCATCGCGAATCCAAAGAAGAGGGGGCACTTTTAAAAGCATTCTTGAGTGCAATTAACTATATTTCATGTATTTCGTGGTAAAAATTACCCGCACCACCGCGGTATGAGTACCGCAGTCAGTGTTTGTGTACAACCGCCCGCGTTTGTCATCCGCCGCCGTCCGCGTTATCATCGCCGCATCATCAGCAAGGAGCGCCTCAATGCCCAATGCTAAACCGATCGCCTACACCGCCTACCGCACCCGCGGGCCGCTGACCATCGACGGCCGCCTGGA
>JAJFUJ010000117.1 GCA_021372475.1 Chloroflexota bacterium
GGTAAAGATGGGATTCCTCTCCAGTGTAGAAGCAGCCGCAACGATTCAGGAGTATTGGTCATTGGCAGGCCGCGGTTCTGCTAACTGGGGAATGGTCGTTTTGGTGCGCAAGCAGATCGATGACTGGTATCTATGTGCCTCTACCGCCAGTACCTGCTATACGTCGAGTATCGATTATGGTCAGGCGGTTGTATTTGTTGATATATACCTGCGTGATTATGTCTGGAAATCGCTGCTAAATGACTATCTGGCCGGTGGAATTACGCGGACCACGACAAACTACTATTATACGGCTATCCAAAAGGCCGTATTCGAGCCGATGAGCGATCAGGTTCCTTCCACACCTTGTATTGGCTTTAGTTTTGAACGGGTTTACTAGACCTGATGAAGCTCGATCTGACATTCGAACAGCAAAACCACATGCACAGGTAGACCGACGCCATGGTGATTATCTATCGAGCTGGCATTCTTGCCGGATACATGATCCCGCCTGAGAATACAAAACAGCCGGCCACCATACGAACGTCATTTGCCTCTTGCTGCGTATGCCGTCATAAAAGGGTTATATCCCGCAGGTCTTCGCACTAATCAAAAGCCCCTTTCGGATGTAAATCCGAAAGGGGCTCTCACTTCTTAGACAGCATAGTTGGGGCCGAGTATCCCCTCACAAATATGCCGGAAATGGAATCCATAGATAGCGTATGTCACAGCCTCGGCAAATAGTTTGGGCCGATGAGTGATCGTCCAAAAGAGCAATTTCCAGTATTCGTGGCGTTCTTTACCGAAGCCGATATAGATAATCGAGCGGAAGAACGCCTTTATATCGCTCCCGGTAAGCGGCATAGCAATATTGACCGGCTTTTGGTACTCTTTCAGAAATGTACGCACACGCTGATAATATTGGCGCGGAGCATATATCGTCGCCAGGATTTTTTCGTACCCACTGTGCAAGGCTTGGAGATTCATTTTAGGCGTAAAATTCAACGAGTCATCTACGTTATTGCCGGATGCCTCATTGAGCAATCTGCCCTCATCCTGTAGCCGTTTATAAAGCGCGGTGCCGTTGACTGCCTGCAGCAGACCGACCATCGCCGTGACGATACCGCTGCGCTGGATAAAATCGATCTGGCGCTGGAAGATAGATTCGTCATCCGTGTCAAAGCCGACAATAAATCCGCCGTCTACCTCAAAACCATTATGCTGCAGCGTCTTGACGCTCTCGAGTAAGTCGCGCCCCATATTCTGAGCTTTTTGGCACTCGTTGAGACCGGCAGTATCGGGTGTCTCAATACCCACAAAAATGGAATTGAACCCCGCCTGCGCCATCATCTCCATCAATTCCTGGTCATCCGCCAGGTTGATGCTTACTTCGGTCTTAAACTTGATGCCCTTTTTACCCTTACGCCATTCGATCAGGGCCGGCAAAATCTCACTCTTGAGTTGGCGCTTGTTGCCAATAAAATTATCATCCACAAAAAAAGCTAAACCGCGCCAGCCAAGCGCATATAAGGCATCGAGTTCGGCGATGATTTGCTTGGCCGTTTTCGTACGCGGCTTGTGACCCAGCATTGCGGTGATATTGCAGAAATCACAAGCGAACGGGCATCCGCGCGAATACTGCAGGCACATATCGGAGTATAGATCCAGCTTGGCCAGGTGCCAGAGCGGTGTCGGGGATTTGGTAATATCCGCATATTCTGTTGTGCTGTAGATTCGCTGCGGATTTCCGGCTTCCAGGTCGCTGATGAAAGGCGGTAAGGTAAGTTCGCCCTCGTTAAGGACAAAATGGTCAACCTCAGGATAGTCTTCATATTCACTCAGGAACAACGGCCCGCCGGCAACAACCTTTTTGCCAGCCTGCTTGCAACGGTGTATTGCTGCGCGCGCTGAGTCGCGTTGCACAACCATGGCACTGATAAATACATAGTCCGCCCACTCGATATCCTGCTGGCTAAGCTGCTGTACGTTCATATCGACCAACCGCTTCTCCCAGCTCTCCGGCAGCAAAGCGGCTACGGTCAATAAACCTAAAGGTGGAAGGTTCGCCTTTTTACTGATAAACCGCAAAGCATAACGAAAGCTCCAAAAGGTATCAGGGTTTTCCGGGTACAGCAGCAGGATTCGCATCACATCAACTCCTCGCAAGATAATGGCTATAGAAACAAACTATCTATAAGACACCAACCCCCCTGGCCAGGTTACGTTCCAGGGGGTACAAGTGGAGTTAACGGCGAATATCTTGTTACAGACTTTAACGGTAACCCTGTGGGTGATATGAAGGCAAAACTGGAGCGACGTGAGTATCAGCAAGTCGAGCGAAGCGCATGCGCCCATTCAGCAAAGGGATAGTCGGCCAGTCGCTGCCAATCAGCGGCTGGGCGTAGCGTACAAAGTCGTCCGTTACATCCGCCGTCGCCGCATCAATCCATACGCTGGGGAATCCGCGTTCGGAATTTGCCATTAAAGGCAGAGGTACACCAGAATAACGTACCTGATAGATAGGGCCTGGCTCACGCAAGAGCGTTGCCATCATCCCTGAGGCGCGCCGCTCGGCCAGAATCACAGCCTGTTGGCCAACTAAACGGGCTTCTGCCAGGTCAACGGTCGAGGCATATACGATAGAATGCCTTTGCGCGGTGCCGGGGATATTGGCACGGGCCGCCCCGCGCGCTTTCAAACCGGATTGATTGAGGTAATTTACCAGCAGTTGGGCAGCGGTGCTTGCACTGGATGAAAACTGTGTATGGCCAAAGGAGTCCTCAAGTTCCCCGATAGATCCCAGGTTCAAACCCTCGCTCAGGATAACGATTGCACGCCCGACTTCGCGCAACTTGTCGTTCACAAGGTCAGCGAGTTGCTCAAGGGTATAGCTGCTCTCAGGCAGGAACAGCAGCAGCGGCATCTGCCGTTCGGGATCAGCCAGGCGCGCTGCGGCCGGGATAAATCCGATGCGCCGGCCCATTGCCTGCAGCACCAACACAGGGTCAGCCGGAAACGAACCGCGGTTCTCCTGGTCAGCTTCCTGGACGGTAAGCGCCCAGTAGCGGGCGCAGCTACCGTAGCCCGGCGAGTGGTCCAACAGTTGAAATGCAGCATCGCCGAGATCGTTATCTATCGTTTTAGGCACACCGACCGCCACCAAATCGAGGCCGCGTTCGTGCGCCAACTCGGCAACCTTGCTGGCGGTATCCATCGAGTCATTTCCACCGATATAGAACAGATAACCGATCTGGTGCGCCTTGAGCACATCAATTACACGCTCGTAATCCTCGCGGTTCGAACCCTTGAGTTTATAGCGGCAGGTGCCGATTACACCGGCCGCCGGGGTAACCGAAAGGAGAGCCACTTCATCATCCGGCTCATGGGAGAGGTCGATTAGTTCCTCGCGCAGCACTCCCTCGATGCCGTTGCAGGCAGCGTAGATATCTCCAAACGCCCTTGAAACTCGGCAGCCTTCGATGATACCCCGCAGGGAGCTGTTTATCACCGGCGAAGGTCCGCCTGACTGGGCTACCAGGACATTGCGATTCGCCATTGCTACTCCTCGCGAGCGCGCTCGCTGCTAGTCCATTCAGTGTGGAAACTGCCTTCACGGTCGGTGCGTCGATAGGTGTGAGCGCCAAAATAATCGCGCTGCGCCTGGGTGAGGTTAGCCGGCAAGCGAGCGGAGCGATACGCATCGAAATATGCCAACGCTGAACTAAAGGCCAGGCAAGGAATGCCCAAGCCTATGGCCGTTTGCACTATCCGGCGCAAGGCTGCCTGCCGTGCTAAAATGGCCTCTTTAAAATATGGATCAAGAAGCAGATTGGTCAGGTTCGGATTGCGTTCGAAAGCCGCGGTAATATCGTTCAGGAAAACAGCGCGGATGATGCATCCGCCGCGCCAGATCGCAGCAATCTTGCCGTATTGCAGGTTATACTTGAATTCTTCAGAGGCTGCCTTGAGCAACGCCATACCCTGCGCATACGAGCAAATCTTGGCTGCGTAAAGGGCCGCACGCACATCTTCGATTAACGCCTGTTTACTACCGCTAAAAGTGCCGGCAGGGCTGTTCAATTGCGCGCTAGCCGCGACACGCTCGGCCTTGTAGGCCGAGATAATGCGCGATTCGACTGCCGCGTTGATGGTCGGGATAGGCGCTCCCAAGTCAAGCGCGCTCTGCGAGGTCCATTTGCCAGTGCCTTTTTGCTGAGCTTCGTCCAGAATGACATCAACCAACGGAGCGCCTGTCTCTGGGTCGTTGACGGTAAAGATATCGCGGGTGATCTCGATCAAGTACGACTTGAGCTCTCCTCGATTCCACTCTGCGAAAATATCGTGCAGTTCCTGTGAGGAGAGGTCAAGAGCGCGATGCATGATATCATACGCCTCGGCGATCAGTTGCATATCGCCGTACTCGATGCCGTTATGTACCATTTTGACATAGTGCCCGGCGCCGCGCGGGCCGATGTATGTGACGCAAGGCTGCCCCTCTGCCTGAGCAGCGATAGCCCTGAATACCGGCTCGACCAGCGCATACGCTTCCGGCTGACCACCAGGCATTATTGCCGGCCCCCACAAAGCGCCTTCCTCACCCCCTGAGACTCCTGTCCCGATGTAGCGCAGGCCGACTGCTTCCAGGCTTGCCGCCCTGCGCTCCGTATCTTTGAAAAAAGAATTACCGCCATCGATAATGATATCGCCGGGTTCCAGGAGCGGTTTGAGCTGCTCGATGACCTGGTCAACGGGATCGCCCGCTTTGACCATCAGCATAATTTTGCGAGGACGTTCCACAGCGGTCACCAAGTCAGCCACGGAATAACAGGCTGTCAGCTTTTTACCCGGCTGACTGGATACAAACTCCTGGGTAACGCTGGATGTGCGGTTATAAACAGCTACAGAAAACCCGTTCCGCTCCATATTCAGCACAAGGTTCTGGCCCATTACTGCCAGACCGATCAACCCTAACTGATTCACCATAATGTAATTCTCCTTGCTCTATACTACACCTTGAGCTTGTACAAGAGCTCACCGGCGCGCGGCACCACCAGAATGCCTTCAGATTCTTTATCCATCCAATCCTGTGGATTAAAAGCTGCCGGGTTCATATATCCCAGGTTGATGCATTTGCAGCGCTCCTCGGGGATTCCTGTAGCCAGGACCACATTGACACGCGCCCTTTCGATACCGTTTATATATGTTCCGCTGCCTTTTAGATGGCATGCATGCGCCAGAACCGCAGCCGGCTCTTGGCCCACTTTATCCCAGTTTCCAAGGAAATAATCGCGCACATGATAACCTACGCGATCCAGGATTGCGCCATGCACATAAGACACCTCGGTAATGTGCGGCGCATAGATTATGATTGTGCCGCCATCCTCAACAGCCGGCTCTACCTTGTACATCCCTTTGGAGCCGGTCCAGAGGTCATCATACAGCGTTGGCATGACGGAGATAACCTTCTTGAATGGCTTATCCACCCAGACCACGTTCCATATTGCAGAAAGGTTAGCCGCTACAGCTTGTGACTCTTCCGGTGAACCAAAATAAACGCCTGCCAGGTCATGGTGTCCCTTAACCACCAGGCTGAAGCAAAGGCGTTGGACTGGGATGAAACCCGCCGCATGATCGAGTAGCTTACGCACGGGTGTATCCTCAGTACCGATGATTTCGTGGCTTGTAATCAAAGCGCTCAACCAGTGCGTGGCATCAATCATGTTGCCGCCACTGATACCGGGGAATAGGTATTTGTTGCCACCGGAAAAGCCGACTACTTCGTGCGGGAATACCGGACCGACTATGATGAGACAGTCATAATTAACGATATTGGCATTAATCAGAATTTTTATATCTTGGGCCATCAAACCGTTGGAGGCTTCCATCACTTTAGCAGCAGATATAGTTCCGACATCCAGCAGGTTATGCTGCCAGTCATGGTTGTAGATGCCCACAGCCGCATATTTACCTTTACGCTCCTCGCTGCTGATGCCGAGGTGGCGTTGCAGGGCAGCTTCATCCATACTCATATGCGTGCCGGTGGCCACCATGAAATCCACTCTGGCTGCTACGCCCAGCAGTTCGTCGGCGATGATGCGAAAGCATAGCGGCAACGGAGCACTGCGAGTACCGTCAGGGATGATAAAGAGGCACCTTTTCCCCTCCAGATGGGCAGCAGCAAACGCCTCGATAAATATCTGACGCACCTCTGTGTCGGAAAGAAATCGGTCGGTATATCCTTTGCCTATGACCATTATCAACCTGCCTTTACCCAGGGTGGTGTATCCGGAAGCAGTCGTTCGAACTCTGTAATGAGCCCTTGCTCATAACTGCCAGCAAAAGTGCCGCTCAAGAAGCACTGCATGCCCTCCTGGTAAAAACGCTGCCAACTCTTCTCTTCCTGACCAGGATTTATTGGGAAAAAGAGCGCATGATTATCGCGGGCAGCCTTCAGGTCGCCGGGAGCATCGCCGATCATCAACTTGTGCTCATCCGCATAGCGCCCTTCAGAGGCGAAGCGGATATGTTCCGATTTAGTGCCTTGCTCCTGGCCAGCAATCACGCGCACCAGATTATCAATGTTGTGCTCCTGCCATTCGCGCACCAGCGCTTCAACCGGCGTTTGCGACACCACGATAATATCAGCCTGCCTGCGCAGCGCTTCTAGCGACTCGCGCACCATCGGGAACGGAGGCACGCCATGCACCATATCGGCAATAGAAGTGTTAACCGCCTTGCTCCAAACCAGGGCTTGGGCTAGTTCCGCGCTTTTGGTTTGGTCGATACGTTTCTGAAGCATGTCGTTGCTCAACGCACCGCCATCGGCTATAAACGCACGCACGTCGGGCAGCTCGGGAATGTTTGTGTGCCTGGCAAGCACCTCAGGGCGCTCGCGCAGCAAATCAAGTGCCTTAATCAGCGCCGGCCAACGGTTAACACCTCGCCATTTGCTGTAAAGATTGACAAATTCGGCCGCCTCGCGGGCATATTTGGAGACGGCTTGAAGATTCCAATACTTGATAATATTAGGGATAAAGCACTCCTTATGCTTTATCTCCATCGTATCAAAAACACAGCCATCTGAATCTATGCCGACAAAGAAAGGATGCTGCGCCTGGATATCCTTGAGCGACTGCCCCGGCTGGATCTCTGGCATCTATACCCCCTGGTTGTATGGATGTGGGATTATACGCCGCTGAAAACCGCAAAACCACCGTCAATCACCGTCGTCGTGCCATGCACAAAACTAGAACCGGGCGCCAGCAACCAGAAAATAGTAGAAAGCAGTTCCTCCGGCTCGCCAAAGCGATGCATTGGCGTCTGCTTTAGGACTGCATGACCGCGCGGGGTATACTCTCCGGTGCCCTCAACAGTCAAGAGGTACCGATTCTGCTCGGTAATATAAAAACCTGGCGCAATTGCATTCACCCGGATATAGGGCGAGTAGTTGTGCGATATATGGACGGCCAGCCATTCCGTAAAGTTTTTTACGGCCGATTTAGCTGCGGAATAAGCCGGTATATTGGTTAACGGTTTCAGGGCATTAATCGAAGCGATGTTAATGATCGAACCTTTATTTTGTTCCGCCATATACTTGCCAAAGACCTGGCAGCATACGAGGGCGGTCTTAAAGTTCAACTCAAAAACGCTCATAAAAGTGTCCGCCGGTAGGTCAAAGAATGAAAGGTCAGGTGAAGTAGTGGCATTCTTACGGTTACCGCCCGCCCCGTTGATGAGCGCGTCCACCTTTCCGTAATAATCAAGCGTTTGCTGCAACGCCCTCTCCACCTGGTCTTTGACCAGACAGTCGGCAGCCACAGCTAAAGCGCTGCCGCCTTCTGCCTTGATCTGTTCAGCGACTTTGACCGCCTGCTCCGGAACAAAATCGATCACGACGACTTTAGCTCCTGCCTTGGCCAGGGCGCGCGCCATCATACCGCACAAGATACCGCCACCGCCGGTAAGCGCTATGACCTGGTCTTTAACCGAAAACATCGATTCAACATATTCATTTCCCATTCGGTTTCGCCTTTTCCTTTGAACTACAATAATGTACTAGAGCGATTCATGCTCCGTACGCTGGATTATTTCTTCCTGCATGCGTTCAGAGAGCCCGACAAAATAGTCGCTGTATCCGCCGATGCGTACAACCAAATCGCGATACTGCTCGGGATGTACTCTCGCTGCCAAAAGGGTATCCTTATCTACAACATTAACTTGTACTTCTAACCCGCCGCGCCGGATAAAAGTATCCACCAAATCCCGTAAACTGGAAGCAAAGGTTTCCTTTTGGCCGGTTCGAGCGAATTTAAAGTTTACTGCGATACCTCCCAACATAGGCACATGGTTCCATTTGGTAGATGAGAGGACAGCAGCCGTCGGGCCTAGCCGTTCGCGTCCCTGGGCAGGTCCCGAGCCGTCACCCAATGCCTGGTTAGCCCGCCTCCCATCGGCGGAGGCGGCGGTCACTGAGCCCAGACGCTCGTGCATAATCCAACAAAAAAAGCCGGGATGGTAATTATCCCCCAAATAAGTGCGATACTGAGCGCATTCGCGGGTAATGAGCTCCGTTAGGCGCACTGCCAGGTTGTCAACACTGTCATCATCGTTGCCATATTTGGGCGCCTGGTTCAGGAACATCAGGCGCAAGTCCTCTCGGCCGGCGTAATCGCTCCTAAGCAAGGCCGTCATCTCATCCAGAGTAAGCTTGTGTTCCTCATAGACAAATTTGCGAATCACTGCCAGCGCATCGACAATATTAGCCAAACCCACGAATGAGGGCTCAATCCAGTTGTGGCGCGCCCCACCCTGGTCGATATCGACACCGCGGGAAAGACAGTCATTGACAAAGCAGGAAAGAAGCGGCCAACCACCATGATAGTTACGCGTCATCTGGCTGGTGTTTTCGACAATGACCGCCGCGCGCAGCCATTCAGACAGATGCGCCGCATAAGCATCCATCAAACTTTCAAAAGCAGGATATCTATCCACGAGTTGCGCTGCACTCACCGCATCAACCGCCAGATTGTTATCACTAGCAGGTTCGGTGGAAAGCGGGGGAATATTGAGCAAGTCATGCAAAAGCTGCACCAGGTTCACATACGGGCTCGCTACATATACATTGGATGAAGCGATAGGTGTCATCTCAACACAGGTACTGTGCTGGTACATGCACGCCTCTGAAGGGGACAAACCGGCCCGCAGCATCCCATTGGTAATCACTTCGTCGTTAAAGATGGCGGGATGCGTCAGCCCCTCAGCCATCAACTCGCCCGCAAGCTGTTTGATATCATCGGGCGTATCGCTGTGCCAGCAAAGGCCGATCCCTGGGTATGCCAAGCGCGTGTGTCGAATCGATTCGAGGAACAGCCGTGTCAGGTCGTTGCTGACATCGCGTCCGCTGCCATCCCGACCGCCGACCATGAAACCTACTGCCAGGCTGCGCGGAGTGTAGACATTGAGCATCAGGCACAGGCAGTCAATCAATTCCTGGGCCTGGTCAACGCTCAATCTGCCGGCTTGCGTATCGCGCTGATACAGCGGCCACAAGTAGCGGTCAGGTCGACCCAATTGAAAGAGCAGCATCATCTGTCCGGCGCAAAGCGCAAAAGTGACCAAGTGAATCGCCTGCATCGCTTCCCGGAATGTCCCCGCAGGATGCTCCGGCACCCGCCGGCAAATATCGGCAATCTCGTACAGCTCCTGTGCCCGCACCGAATCGGCTTGCGCCGCTTGGCGTTCCGCCAGCTCCGCGTAATGAACAGAAAATCCGCTCAGGCCATCCAACGCGACCAAGCAAGCCCGGTAAAAAGCATCTTTCTCCAGCTCGGCAGGCAGGCTTGTGTTGAGCCGGCCGCGATAAATGCCAATCTGCTCGCGAATGCCGTGCAGCCCTAAACGCAGCAGCGTCTCGTAATCGATCGACATATGCGCACGCTGCCCCAGGACAGCGCTGGTTGCCCGGCTGTTTACTTTACGCCATTGTTCCAGTTCTGCTTCCTCAGCCGGAGAGAGAAGGCGCGAGGAGAATTTGCCCACCAGCAGTTCATCTGCTCCAATCTCTGGCGTCATTCCATTCAGTACTGCAGCAGTAGCCTTGGCGCGGCGGATAAGGTTCCACGGCTCGTGTGGCGTTGCCAGCCAGGAGCGCGCCCAGAGAAGCTCTGGCTCATGGCTGGAGACAGGGCCCTGTTCGAGAAACTGGGCGCGTAGGCGTTCGATGCGCGGGCTTATCATGCATTTCTCCGTTAGCTGTGCTTGACCTGGATTCCAGCAGCCTGGGCATAGGCCACTAATGTGTCCATCTTTTCCTTCGAGGGCCGCTCCATGTCGCGCGCGCGGTAATCTATCCCCAAGCTGTCGTATTTACCCGACGCCATTGGATGAAACGGCAAGAGCTCATAATAGAGCAAATTAGGCAACTGCGCCGCCAAGTGCGCAATAGCCAACACCTCGTCAGGGGTATCATTCATGCCCGGAATAATCGGTGTGCGCACAATGAGCGGCCGCGAACATTTACCCAACTCGCGTATGTTCTCCAGGATACGTTCGTTCGAGACGCCAGTACACTCCTTGTGCTTGGCTGGATCCAGCAGCTTGATATCCAGCATCACCAGGTCAGTCACGGGCAGGATAGCCTCTACACGCTGCCAGGGGAAGTTAAGGGCCGTCTCGATAGCGGTATGCAAGCCTTCAGCTTTGCAGCGCTGCAGAATCTCATAGGAAAAGTCGAACTGCAGCAATGGTTCCCCGCCCGATAAAGTAACGCCGCCGTGTGAAGTCTCGTAAAACGGCTTATCGCGCAGCACCTCGGCAACCACCTGCTCCGCCGACTTGTCCTCGCCGGTAATTACCAGCGCCTCTGCATAGCAGGTCTCGGCGCAGTTACCGCAAGCCTTGCATAGTTCGCGATGAAATGCTCTGGCGCCATCGACACGCTCGTGGGCGCCGTTAACGCAGCGCGTGAAACAGGCTCCGCAGCCGATGCAACGGTTCGGGAAGAGTTGCAGTTGCGGTTGGGTAGAGAGTGTTTCGGGATTATGGCACCAAAAGCAACGCAGGTTGCAGCCTTTGAGGAAAACCGTCGTGCGGATCCCTGGCCCATCGTGAATTGAGAAACGCTGTATATTGGTAACGATTCCACTCATATTATATGCCACCCATCCCGAAGCGTATCTTAGGCATAAGCGCCGTCTATGTCAATCTTTTCAGGGATAAAAAAACCAACTCTTTCCAGAGTTGGCTAAAACGATGGTACCGCATAAGGGATTCGAACCCTTGATCTCTTCCTTGAGAGGGAAGTGTCCTAGGCCTCTAGACGAATGCGGCAATTTATTGCCTGATTATGCTCAGAAGTACGGCGACTGTCAAATGATATTCGAGAGAGGGTGCTGAAAAAGTATCCAATAGGCGATACCGCAGTGTCTGAAGACAGGGTTGCGAACTCGCAGATCATTCCCGCGCAAGCAGGAACCCATCCGAGTCTTGCTTTTATTCTTGTTATGATATGATATATTACACTATATATCAGATCAATACTGGAGGGGCTGTCCCAAAAGTAACAATTTTCCTTTTTAGACAACTGATTGTGGGGTATACTTGCCAAAATAACGCGTAAAATGATAGTTGCGTGGAAGTTTACCTTCCAATAATAACGAAACTGAGTACATAAGTGGGAATAGGCTTTAGGGCTATCTGCTTTTTGGACAGCCCCTGACGCTTCCTGTTTCCCAGTGGGCAAGTATAAGGAAAGAACCTCTTTTTCCACACCCTCATTCGAGGGTAGCTATAAAATAACGGCCGGAAAGGTTACTTCCGGCCGTTATCGGGTACTCTGTTAGGCCAAACGGTTAGCCATATCCTCTAGCTGCTTCTGTAGGCGCGCAGGCAGCCGATTGCCAAACTGAGCAAAGAACTTGTCGATCCCGGGCACTTCAGCCCGCCAGGCCTCTACATCGACCCGCAACAATTCGTGCAGATACTCATTGGATATCTCAAGGCCGGTCAAGTCAAGCTCCTGCTCTTTGGGTAGAATGCCAATCGGAGTTGCCACTCCGGAAACTTTGCCTTCCAGACGGTCGCACATCCATTTAAGCACGCGCGAGTTCTCGCCAAATCCTGGCCACAGCCACTTACCCTCGGCTGTTTTACGGAACCAGTTCACATAAAAGATGCGCGGCGCATTCTTGCCAAGCTTGTCGCCCATCTCGAACCAGTGAGCAAAATAATCGCCCATATTGTAGCCACAGAAGGGGGTCATCGCGAACGGATCGCGGCGCAGATTCCCGACGGCGCCAATATTTGCGGCTGTAGTCTCGGACCCGGCGGTAGCGCCCATAAAGACACCATGATCCCAGTTGTATGCTTCGGTTACCAGCGGAACCACACCAGCTCGCCGTCCGCCAAAGATAAAGATATCGATGGGCACGCCTTCCGGCTTTTCCCAATCAGGGCTGATAACCGGGCACTGCGCGGCGGGGACCGTAAAGCGGGCATTCGGGTGCGCAGCGGGCTCCTTGATTTCCGGTGACCAGTCGCGCCCCTTCCAGTCAATCATATGTTCTGGCGCCGGGTCGTCAATCATCTCCCACCAGATATCGCCGTCGTCGGTCAAGGCGCAGTTGGTAAAGATAGTGTTTTCGCGGATAGTATCCATCGCCATCGGATTCGACTTGTAGGACGTCCCAGGAGCGACGCCAAAGAAACCGGATTCCGGATTGGTTGCATACAGGCGTCCATCCGGCCCGATCTTCATCCAGGCGATATCATCACCGAGACACTCGGCCTTCCAGCCCTCAATGGTAGGCAAAATCATCGCCAGGTTGGTCTTGCCGCAGGCCGAGGGGAAGGCGGCAGCGATGTGATACTGCTTTCCCTCAGGGCTGATCAAACGCAGGATGAGCATATGCTCGGCCATCCATCCTTCACGACGCGCCATAGCTGAGGCGATACGCAGAGCTAAACACTTTTTCCCAAGTAAAGCGTTCCCGCCATAACCTGAGCCGTATGACCAGATCAGGTTCTCATCGGGAAAGTGGCTGATGTATTTTGACTCAATGGGCGCGCATGGCCAAGGCACATCTTTTTGGCCTGGAGCAAGCGGTGCGCCAACCGAATGCAAACAAGGGATGAATTCGCCGTCTGTCCCAAGCGCTTCAATCACCTTGCTACCGACGCGAGTCATAATGTGCATATTGCAAACCACATACGGGCTGTCGGTAATTTCGATGCCGATTTTAGCCATCGGTGAGGTAATCGCCGCCATAGAAAAGGGGATAACGTACATCGTACGCCCATGCATACAGCCGGTATACAGCGCTGACATGGTCTTCTTGAGTTCATCGGGGGCTACCCAGTTATTGGTTGGCCCGGCATCTTCTTTATCAGGATAACTGATATAGGTGCGGTTCTCAACCCTGGCTACGTCGCTCGGGTCAGAACGGAAGAGAAAGCTGTTAGGACGCTTTTTAAGCGGAGTTGTTGCACCGCTGGCAGCCATTTTGCTCATCAAACGATCGTACTCGGCCTTGCTGCCATCACACCAGTAGATGGAATCCGGTTGAGTGAGCTCTGCAACCTCGTTCACCCAAGCCTTCAATTTAGTATTCTTGACTTCACAAGACATGATTATTACCCTCCGTTGTTATGATGGAACACAAATACAAACAAATAACCTGCCGATATAAAAAAACGCCATTCATCGCTCGTCCAGGGCGGGTAATGAACACCGGCGTTCTTCACTAGCTATACGGGAAACAACTTTAGCGCGCACCTGAACTAATCCACAATGTCCCCCATATTATTTTAGCGATTTTAGCATTTCGTACAAATTGGTGGAAAGGTATTGTCATTTTTTGGCATCGTCCTAATCCACGCATAGAATGTATTCAGTTGCTTTAGGAGCTTGGGATGGTTATTAGTGAATCTAGTTTGCGGGAACTGCTCTCCCAGGTCCAGAAGCCCGGTCGATACGCTGGGGGGGAATGGGGCGCAACCCGCAAGGATTGGGATAACAGTGCTATCAAATTCGTGTTGGCATACCCGGATCTATACGAAATCGGGATGTCAAACTTAGGCTTGTCCATTTTGTATGAAATTGTTAACAAACAACCGCATATGCTGGCTGAACGTGCCTATGCTCCCTGGCAGGATATGGCGTTAGCCCTGGAACAGGCAACCTTGCCGCTCTTTTCACTCGAATCACGCCATGCGCTGATAGATTTCGACGTAATCGGTTTCAGTTTGCAGCACGAGCTGAACTATACCAATCTTTTATCCATGCTGCAGCTCAGCCAAATTCCCCTGCTGGCATCTGAGCGCGATGCACGACATCCGCTCGTTATCGCAGGAGGCAGCGGTTGCTATAACCCTGAGCCGATGGCGGACTTTATAGATGCCTTTGTCATCGGTGATGGCGAGGAAGTGCTCATCGAGCTACTCAATGCCACCGCCGAGGGACGACGCTGCGGATTGCGGGGCGCGCAACTGTTGGGTAAGCTGGTCGGGATTCCGGGAATATACATCCCTGCACTGTATCAGCCCACCTACTTTTCCACTGGAGCATTATCTGAATTCGTACCAGTTTCTTCGAACGCTCCCTTGCCTATCCGCAAGCGCATCGTCCCCATGCTAGAGGCGGCACCTACACATCCTGTTGTCGCCACGATGGACATTGTCCACGACCGCGCCGCAGTTGAGATCATGCGCGGCTGCAGCCGCGGCTGCCGTTTTTGCCAGGCCGGCATTATTTACCGCCCAATTCGTGAGCGTCCGGTTGAGCAGGTGATTAAAGTCGTTGACCAGCTTCTGGAAAACACTGGCCATCAGGAAGTCGCTCTTGTTTCGCTCTCCAGCAGCGACCACAGCGGTATCCAACCTATCATCGATGCCGTTTTGGTGCGCCATGCGGATGAGGGCGTATCGCTTTCACTGCCTTCGCTGCGCATTGACTCGTTCTCGATCGAACTGGCTGAGAAACTACATACTGGGCGCAAAACCGGCTTTACCTTTGCGCCGGAAGCAGGCAGCCAGCGACTGCGCGATGTGATCAACAAAGGTGTTACAGAGGATGATTTGCTGCGAGCTGCTGAGGCAGTCTTCCGTCACGGCTGGCAGCGGGTAAAACTCTATTTTATGATTGGGCTGCCGACAGAGACCGATGAGGATATCGTAGAGATAGCCCGGCTGGCAGCGAGTATCCTTGAGCTCGGGCGTAAAATCCGCGGGCGGATGGTCGAGGTCTCCGTTACGGTTTCGACTTTTGTGCCCAAACCGCACACCCCCTTCCAGTGGGCTCCCCTGCTCGATCAGGCTATCATCAATCACCGCCAGGAGCTGCTGCGCAGTAGAATGCCTAAACGCGGCATCAAACTGAGTTGGTCGGATTGGGATGCTACCTGGCTGGAGGCGCTCATCAGCCGCGGAGACCGCCGGCTCGGACCAGTAATCCTGAGAGCATGGCAGCTTGGCACCCGTTTTGACGCCTGGCAGGAGTGTTTCAAGCCGGAATTGTGGCGGCAGGCCCTCAGCGACACAGGCATCAACGGCGATTGGTACACCACCCGTTCGCGCGACCAGGAGGAGATATTGCCATGGGCGCATATCGACGCCGGCGTTTCGGAAAAGTTCCTATGGCGCGAGTATGAACGTGCGCTGATAGGCGCGTTATCGCCCGATTGCCGCGAGGAGTGTCATAACTGCGGGATATTAAAGAACTACACTGAGGAACTCGACGTCGCTCGTGAGCTTGCTGGTTCAACTCGCCCTTGGGGATGTCCCTGATATGCAAATAACGGTAGCTCAACGCCTGCGTATTATTTATAGCATCAGCGGAGCCCTTAGCTATGCCTCAGTGCTTGATATCGGAAGGTTGTGGGAGCGCCTCTTTCATCGCGCTCACATACCGCTCGCTTATTCGCAGGGCTTTAATCCCCACCCGCGCATGCAGTTCGCTGCAGCCTTGGCGGTTGGCTACACATCGTGCTATGAAGTGCTGGATATCTGGGTTTCGCGCCCGCTCGATGCCGATGCCATTATCCCCCAGTTGAGAGCACAATGCCCGGAAGGTTTGTCCATAAATGTGATAGAGAGCATACCGCTTGATGCGCCATCACCGCAGGCAACGCTAAGGCGAATGGGTTACCGCCTAGAAATGGAGAGCCAGGCGCTTGACACGGAGCTTAAAAACGCCATCGCAAACCTGATGGATTCGAGTTCGGTTGTTTTTGAGCGCAGTCGTAAAGGCCAAGCCAAAGATTTCGACATGCGCCCGCTGATACTGGATTTACGCTATGTGCATTACCAGGATAACCGGCATATTATAGAGCTGACTCTGGCTTTCCATGCCCAGGGATCCATCCGCCCAGAGGAAGTAATCCAAGCCATGCACATCGCGTTCGATCGTCTCTATATACAGCGTGTAGCTTTGGTCTGGGAAAATGAATGAGGAGGGAGTGAGCACGTGAAACGCCTCTGGTCTCCCTGGCGGTATCGTTACATCACAGGAGTCAAACCCTCCGACTGCGCCTTCTGCCAACTGCCGCGTGAAAATAATGATAAGCTAAATCTTGTGCTGCATCGTGGGGAACGGTGCTATATCATGCTCAACCTCTACCCTTACATCAACGGTCACCTGATGGTCATTCCATATCAGCACCTGGATTCACCTCTATCTTTACCAAATGCGGCGCTGACAGAGATGATGCTCTTGAACAACCTGTGCATTAGCGCCCTGACAGAGGCCATGCATCCGGACGGCTTTAATATCGGTATGAACCTGGGCAAGTCCGCAGGCGCTGGGATTAAGGAACATATCCATTTGCACGTTGTTCCGCGCTGGACTGGGGACAATAACTTTATGTCGGTGCTCGGTGAAACCCGCGTCATCAGCCAATCACTGGATGATTGCTACAACATCCTGCTGCCGATTATTACCCGATTATCTCAAAAGAACTAAACAGAAAAGTAGCTTTTGTTTTGATTTTCATATATTATATTCCCTAATGCGTGAAAACCGGTCTACAGGTGAGGTACACAAGCTGCCTGGGAGCACTATGAACGAGGTTATCTCCAAGCCTGTCTTGGATAAAGGTTGGGTACGTCTCGAGGAATATATGGGTGCGGATAGTGCTGTAATCCGTGCCGCTCGCATCTGTTATCAATCCGAAAGTAAGTCTGACGACGCGGATATCCGCCTGGTCCGCAGGCTGCTCAAAAGCGATCCCAAGCACAACACCGTCTTTGAACACTCCGTGTTTCGTTTCAATGTCAAGTGCCCCATTTTCGTCGCCCGCCAATGGATGCGCCACCGAATCTGCAGCTACAATGAAAAGTCGTTGCGTTATTGCACAGCCGACCGCGAATATTATGTCCCTGCCGATGAACTCCCCGACCGCGAAACTTATATTCAGCATATGGAAGCATCTTTTGACCTCTATGAACACCTCGTCGAACAGGGGTGGAAAAAGGAAGTCGCCAGAGGCATCCTAGGAACTGCGGTTTACACCGAATTCATCTGGACGGTGAACGCCTGGTCGTTGATGAATTGGATGGAAAAGCGTTTGGATAAAAGCGCCCAATGGGAGCATGCCGAGTACGCTCGTGCCATTTTAGAGATTTTTCATCAGGTAATGCCGGTTACTGCACAGGCCTTTGAGGAGTTTATCCTGGTAAAATGAGACCATCCTGGGACGACTATTTTATGGATATCACGATGCGCGTCGCCACTCGTTCCACCTGTCTGCGGCGCTCAGTGGGCGCTATTATTGTGCGGGATAAGCGTATCCTCTCGACTGGATACAATGGTGCGCCGCGCGGCCTGGCGCACTGCGAAGAGGTAGGCTGCCTGCGTGTAAAACTGGGCATCCCTTCTGGTCAGCGGCCGGAGCTCTGTCGCGGACTGCATGCTGAGCAAAACGCCATCATCCAAGCGGCGCTTTATGGTACCCCCATCGAAGGAAGCACCCTTTACTGCACCACGCAACCTTGTGTAATTTGTGCCAAAATGCTAATCAACGCTGGGATTGTGCATATTGTTTACGCCAATCCGTATCCTGATGAGTTCGCATTGAGCCTGCTCAGCGAAGCCGGAACCAAGATATCTATTTGGGGAGCACCTGAGGATAATCTTGGTGGATAGCTCTGATGCGCATCAGGATGCTTTCGACAGGGTTAAAGTTATTAATACTGCAACATAAGGAGGCACTATGGCTAATGACAATATTCAATACTTGAACCAACTTTTACATGAGTCGAAACAAGGCGGTGGCGAAACTGCCATTGAGCGGCAGCATGCCAAGGGCAAGCTGACTGCCCGTGAACGGCTGACCAAATTGCTGGATCCAAATAGCTTCCAAGAGCTAGATGCTTTAGTGACTCACCACGCAGTCGATTTCGGCTTGGCCGACAAGAGCACGCTGGGCGACGGCGTTGTAACCGGTTGGGGCACTATCGAAGGGCGCCTGGTTTATGTCTTTGCTCAGGATTTCACGGTTATGGGTGGCTCATTGGGCGCCGCGCACGCTGCCAAAATCACCAAACTGCAGGATCTAGCGCTAAAAAACGGCGCTCCTGTTATCGGTATCAACGATTCCGGCGGAGCGCGCATCCAGGAAGGTATCCAGGCTCTTGGCGGGTACGCGGATATCTTTTTACGTAATACGCTGGCCTCCGGCGTTGTTCCACAGATTTCGGTTATCATGGGCCCTTGTGCCGGCGGCGCCGTGTATTCCCCTGCGCTAACGGATTTCACCTTCATGGTGCAGGGCACAAGCAACATGTTCATCACCGGACCTCAGGTGGTCAAGGCAGTTACCCAGGAAGATGTGACCATGGACGAGTTGGGAGGAGCGGATGTGCACACCGGTATCAGCGGTGTGGCGCATTTCGCAGCTCCTGATGAAGATACCTGCCTCACGATGGTTCGCACGTTGATGAGCTACCTTCCTGCCAATAACTTGGAAGATCCACCGGCGGTCGCTTCCAAAGATGAGCCGATGCGCGCAGAACAGGCGCTCAACGACATCATCCCAGCCAATGCCAACGAGCCTTATGACATGAAAGCCGTCATTGAACTTATCGTTGACAAAGGCAGCTTTTTTGAGGTGCAAGCGCCGCTAGCCATGAATATGATTGTGGGCTTTGCCCGCCTGGACGGCGCGGTTGTGGGGATCGTTGCGAACCAGCCGATGGCGCTAGCCGGCGCGTTGGATATCGACGCCTCCGTCAAGGCCGCGCGTTTTGTGCGCTTCTGCGACGCCTTCAACATCCCGCTGGTCACGTTCGTGGATGTGCCGGGCTTTATGCCCGGTGTTGCTCAGGAGCACGGCGGTATCATCCGCCACGGCGCCAAGCTCATATACGCCTACTGTGAAGCAACTGTACCCAAACTCACCGTGATCACACGTAAAGCATACGGCGGAGCTTATATCGTGATGAGCTCCAAGCCAATCCGTGGCGACTTGAATCTGGCTTGGCCATCTGCCGAGATTGCTGTGATGGGCCCGGAAGGAGCCGTCAATATCATCTACCGCAGCGAACTGGAAAAAGCTGCGGATGCGGATGCCATGCGTGCCCAAATGATTGCCGATTACCGTGAAAAGTTCGCCAGCCCGTATCAGGCTGCTTCGTATGGCGCAGTCGATGCCGTACTCGAACCGAGCCAAACTCGCGCTGCTCTCATCAACGGGCTGCGTATGTTGGCAAATAAGCGTGATACTAATCCGGCCAAAAAACACGGCACCATGCCGCTGTAATGGCAGAAAGGATCTAAAATGAGCCGCAATCCGTTAGGGATAACCGACACGATTCTGCGCGACGCCCACCAATCGTTGCTGGCGACGCGTATGTCTACCGGCAGTATGCTGCCTATTGCCGCGAAACTGGAGCAGGTTGGCTACCATTCCCTCGAAATGTGGGGGGGAGCCACCTTTGATTCAGCTATGCGCTTTCTCCAGGAAGACCCATGGGAGCGCATCCGCGCATTGCGTTCAGTAGCACATACCACCCCCTTCCAAATGCTGCTGCGCGGGCAGAATATCGTGGGCTACAAGCACTACCCGGATGACATCGTAGACAAGTTCTGCGAACTTGCCGTGAAAGACGGTATCAACATCTTTCGTATTTTCGATGCCTTGAACGACACCCGTAATATGGCCTATGCAATGCAAGCCGTAAAAAAGTATGGGGGACACGTCCAAGGCACAATTTGCTACACCATCAGCCCTGTGCATTCGTTAGATGCCTTTGTCGCCTTAGGCAAAGAGCTCAAAGAGATGGGCTCGGACTCGATATGCGTCAAAGACATGGCGGCACTTTGCACACCCTATGCTGCCTACGAGCTGGTCAGTCGTCTCAAGGCTGATGTCGGCCTGCCGGTGCAGTTCCATACGCACGACACCAGCGGCTTTTCGGTAGCTACCCTTGTCAAAGCTGCAGAAGCCGGAGCTGATGTGGTGGATACAGCAATCTCCTCGATGGCCAGCGGCTCTGCTCAACCGCCTACCGAGTCCATTGTTGCCACTTTCCAGGGCACGGAACGTGATACCGGGCTAAGCCTCCCATTGTTGGCCGAAATCGCAGCGTACTTTACCAAGGTGCGGACCGAACACCTTGCGCAGTTTGAGACGGGCCTTTCCGGCGCCGATGTGCGCGTCTTGATTTACCAAATACCTGGCGGGATGCTCTCAAACCTGGTATCGCAGTTGCGCCAGCAAGGTGCGGAGAACCGCTACGAGGAAGTGCTGGCTGAAGTGCCGCGCGTGCGTGAGGATATGGGTTATCCGCCTCTCGTGACGCCCACCAGCCAGATAGTCGGCACGCAGGCGGTCGTCAACGTGTTGACGGGCGAGCGCTACAAGATTATCTCCAAAGAAGTCAAGGATTACTGCCTTGGCCTGTATGGCCGTGCGCCTGCGCCGTTGAATCCGGATTTGGTCAAGAAAGCCATCGGCGACGAGAAGCCCATTGCTGGTCGTCCGGCGGATTTACTCGAACCGGGCTTTGAGAAGGCCAAAGCCGAAGTCGGCGACCTGGCACATAGCGAGGAAGATATTATTTCCTACGCGCTCTTTCCGCAGCAAGCCCTCGAGTTCTTTAGGCTGCGCCAGGAAGGCAAAGTCCCGCCCATCACGGAACCACGTGTCTTTAAGAAACCAGCTACGCCTGTGGTGGCGGCCGAGAAACCAAAAGCTGCGCCTGCCATTGTTAGGCCCAGACCTGCAGTGCCTCTTTGGCGAGTGGCAAACCGTTTGCGCAATGGCTAACCGGTAGTTTAGAAAACTGCTCTAGTTAGGGAGGAAAGCGTGAATCAAGATTTCATTGCAAGTTTAGAGTTAGCCGGCCTGGGTATGGGAGCGGTTATTGTAGCTCTGCTCATCATCGCTCTGATCATCATGGCGCTCGGACATGTTGGCAGGTCAAGTAATAAAACCAGCCAAATTGAACCCGAGCCGGCACCAGAGAAAGATGTTGCGCTTGAGCTTACACCTAGCACTGCCAACCAGAGTGACGAAGCTGCCGCTATTGCCATTGCGCTAGTCCTGCAGCGCCAGCGCAGCGCAAGCGGCCTGAAACGCCACATAGACTATTCAGATTCCGAGGTAATCGGTGAAGTAGTTAATGTGGTCGGCATCGATACGGGTACGGGCGCATGGGCCAGTGCAGGCCGGCTGCAATCAATCAGGTAGGAGGCAATGATGGCAAAATACGAAGTTATAGTGAACGGCATCGCCTATACAATCGAGATCGGGGATGTCTCCTCTTCACCGATCCAGGTTACTGTAAACGGCGAAGCTAAGACAGTGAGTTTTAGCGAAGTACAGGCAAAAACAGAGGCGCCAGCCCCAGTAGTCGAAAAGCCTGTAGCGAAACCGGTCAAGATCGCTCCGGCTGCTGTCGCCGGAACCAAAATATCCGCTCCAATGCCTGGCAAGATTCTCTCTATCAAAGTCAAGGTGGGAGACCAGGTTAAAGAGGGCGATACGGTGTGCACACTCGAGGCAATGAAGATGGAAATGCCGATCAGTTCCACGGCAACCGGAAGTGTGAAGGCAATCCATGTTGCTGTTGGCGATAATGTCGCTTATAATGACCCGCTCGTCTCTATAGAATAGGGGGAGCGAGATTATGAATCTTTTCTCATTATCGAAACTACTAGAGGGATTTTCCAGCCTCACATGGCAGGCTGTGGTCATGATACTTGTCGGCGGCGTCTTGATTTGGCTCGCTATCTCCAAGGAATACGAACCGCTCTTACTGCTACCAATCGGTCTGGGTTGCATCCTAGCCAACTTACCTGCCACCGGGATGCTTGACCGCGATTCAACCGGCAAGGCCATTGGCTTACTTTCGGTATTGTACGACTTTGGTATCGCCAATGAACTCTTCCCGAGTTTGATATTTATTGGCATTGGAGCAATGACCGATTTCGGTCCTTTGCTAGAGAATCCACTTTATGCCTTGTTCGGAGCTGTAGCGCAGTTCGGCATCTTCGGGACTACCATCATCGCTACGTTATTTGGTTTCAATATTTACGAAGCCGCCTCGATTGGTATTATCGGCGCTGCCGACGGCCCCACTTCTATTTTCGTCGCCTCCGCATTGGCGCCAAGGCTGGTTGGCCCGATTACCGTCGCAGCTTACTCCTACATGTCGCTCGTACCAATCATACAGCCTCCGGTGATGAAGCTGCTGACTACTCACGAGGAACGCGCTACCCGTATGCCATATACTACTCGTCCCGCCTCCAAACTGACTCGTATCCTGTTTCCCATTATCGTAACTATGGTTTGCGCCCTCATTGCCCCTAAATCAACAGCTCTGATCGGTATGTTGATGTTCGGTAACCTGGCACGTGAGGCCGGCGTAGTGGAACGGATAAGCAAAACCGCTCAAAACGAGCTGACCAATATTGTCACCACATTTCTCGGCATCACTATTGGCTCTACGATGGTCGCGGCAGATTTCCTAACTCCCGCTACCCTGCTCATTATTGTGATGGGGCTGGTGGCTTTCATTCTTGATACAGCCGCTGGCGTGCTGGTAGGCAAACTGGCCTACTTAGTTTCCGGTAAAAAGATAAATCCGCTATTAGGCGGCTGTGGCATCTCGGCTTTCCCAATGTCAGCCCGTGTGGTTCAAAGGCTTGGCCACGATGAAGACCACAACAACTTTTTGCTGATGCATGCGATGGCCTCCAATACTTCCGGACAAATCGCTTCCGTGATGGCAGGCGGCGTTATCCTGGCTCTCTTGTCTCATTAAGCTCTCTACTTAACCAGCCTGCTTTGGCCATTACCAAAGCAGGCTGGTTTGTGTTATAAAGCTACGTATGGACAATAAGCCAATCCGATATTTCGCACGTGTCACTGCTGGCACCGAAGCTATCAGTTGGCTGGAGATGGATACGCTGCTCAATGTGCAACGCATCGGACAAACCTCACGCACTCTCGAGTTCACTTGTGTTCAACCGCCGGCCAAACTGCTGCTCCTTCGCAGCGTCGATGACGTCTACCTGTACCTTGGTACTATTTTCGGCCTGGATAGAACCGATCCAAGCCTAGTCGCACTAAACAAAGTCAACACGCTGGATTTTACATTCGCCCTTGATACTTGCCGTCAAGTGCGACGTATCCCTTCTGCTCCCAGCTATGCGATTACAGCCAGCCTGGAGACACCGTGCAACTACTCCCGGTTCGAGGCGACCGCTGCCTTACGCCAGGGACTCGATGGCATAGTGAGCTGGAGATACATAGATCACCACGATAACAAAGCAGTCGCGGACCTGGATATCCGTCTTCTTATCGAAGGCAACCGAGCTATGCTGGGCTTGCGTCTGGGAGCGCAGCCGCTGCATCGCCGCCCATATAAGCAAGCGAGCATCCCTGGATCCCTCAAGCCGCCGGTGGCTTTTGGCATGTTGATGCTGACCAATCCGCGTTTGAATGAGGCGCTGTTTGATCCATTGTGCGGCGCCGGCACAATCCTTTTAGAAGCAGATAGCAACTGGGCGCCCCGTATTATTGTAGGCAGCGATATCGATGGCTCAGCCATTACCCAGGCACAGGCCAACGCGCGACAAGCGCGAAGCGAGGCCCGCTTTATGCTCGCCGACGCGCTCAATATGCCATTCCCTGATGGCTCGGTTGACCGAGTCTGCAGCAACCTGCCATGGGGACGCCAGGTGGAATTGCCAGATCCAGATGCATTTCATAAGCGCTTGCTTGCTGAACTATACCGTGTGCTGCGACCTGTCGGCCGCGCTGTGGTACTGACGGACCAAGTAAATTCGTTTATGCGCGCTCTGGGTGCGCTGCCCAACCTGCACCTCGTCTTGAGCCAGCAGATCAGCCTGTACGGCAGCCACCCCACAATCCTAACGCTTATCAAGCAGGCGCGTCGCCCGGATTATCTCCATCCGTTTATTCAATATCACGACGAAGATGAGCAGATGGCAGCGGTGGTGCAAACAGCCTTGTTAAGCACTCTCGGACATCCCGAGGCGGCACTTCGTCTGCTGGCAGCTAAAACCTGTCACCGTTCCAAGGATGCCACTCTAAGGCAAGCATTGTCCAGGCTTGTCGATGACCCATCTCCCCAGGTGCGCGACCTGGCCAGAAGCGCGTAGAAAATGCTATCTCCTCCTTGACAATCTTGTTGGAGATGTCATACTTGTATTGTCAATAGAATTCGCCTCCCTCCGAATTAATTCACTCGTACGCCAAATCAGCAGCGGTTTTTAATAAATTCATTGAGGAGTCCTGGCCATGCAAACAAACAGCAGTATTTATGGCACATTGGCTGTATTGAGCGGCAGTGGAAATCCGGCGCTCGCACAAGTCATCGCCGCGGAACTAGGAATAGAGCTGCGGCCGGTAAATATTACCGTATTCTCCAACGAGAATATCTTTATGCAGTTGGAAGAATCCGTGCGTTCACAAGATGTATTCATCATCCAGCCTACCTGCTCGCCAGTCAACTACAATATTATGGAACTCCTCATTATGATTGATACGGTAAAGAGGGCTTCTGCAGGAAGGATTACCGCAGTTGTGCCATTTTATTCGTATGCCCGCAGCGATAAAAAGGACCAACCGCGCGTGCCGATTACTGCACGGTTAATTGCTGACCTTATCTGCGCTGCCGGCGCCGACCGCTTTATGGTTGTCGATTTACATGCTGGGCAAATTCAAGGCTTCTTTAACATCCCCGGCGACGAAATAACCGCATTTCCACTCATTTGCCGTTATTTGCTGCTCAAGCAAATCCCCAACCTGGTTGTGGTAGCAGCCGACCTCGGTTTTGCAAAAAAGGCGCGCAATATCGCCGAGATACTGCATGCACCAGTAGCCTTTATTGAGAAAAGGCGCCGGGGCACGTCCACTGAGTGTCTTTCGGTTATTGGCGATGTTGCTGGAATGAATGCTGTGATTGTAGATGATGAGGTTGACCGCGGCGGCACGGTCGCCGGCGCCGCCCGTATTTTAAGAGAAGCTGGCGCTTTGGATGTGTATGCCGCATTTGTACATGCAACGTTCTCTGAAGGTGCGGTTCAGCGGCTGGTTGAAGCGAATTTCAAAGAGATCATTTGCACCGATACCGAGCCAATACCGCCAGTCAAAACACTGCCTAATATGACCGTTATTTCCGTCGGGCCGATGATTGCCCAAGTTATTCATGCAGTGCATACAGGCCTCTCGGTAGGCGAGACACTCACCCAATACGCTTCTACTTACTAGGTTTAGCCTTTACAACACCCAACTCTGCAGAGCCAGAATGTAAATCCAGGGTTGGGTGTTCTTTGTGGTATAATCAGCATATTATCATCAACTATGCGGGCTGCTCGCCCGCTGTACATATTATCCAGTTCGGAGTTGTGATGCTAAAGAAATTATGGAAGTCATTAATCGGCGACGAGAGCGAGCGCGACATGAAGCGTCTGCAGCCGATTGTTGCCCACATCAATGCCTTGGAACCGGAAATGCAACAGCGTTCAAACGAGGAGCTCGTAGAGCTAACACACAGCTTTCAAAAACGCTTGGCGGATACCTCTGAGGAACATAAAACTGCCATCTCTGAGCTTCAGGATGAAATAGACCGCGAGCAGGATGATGATGACCGCCGTGCATTAAGGCAGGAAATGGAACAGCGCCAGCAGGCGCGCGACCGCGATGAGCGTGCGCTGCTGGACGATATCCTTCCGCAGGCATTTGCCGCAGTTCGGGAGGCTGCTGTGCGCACCATCGGGCTACGCCACTTTGATGAACAGCTCATCGGCGGTATTGTGCTGCACCAGGGGAAAATCGCCGAGATGAAAACTGGCGAAGGGAAAACCCTGGTTGCGACCCTCCCCTTGTACCTAAACGCTCTCACCGGCCGTGGTGTGCACCTTGTAACGCCCAACGATTACCTCTCAAAAATCGGCGCCCAGTGGATGGGACCAGTTTACAATCTGCTTGGCGTGTCGGTTGGCGTAGTTCAATCAATGGGTCAGGATCCGCGTCTGAGCTCGTTTATCTTCGACCCGGACTATATTTCGGCCGACGATCGCTATCAGCATTTGAGGCCGGTTATCCGCTATGAGGCTTATCGTGCGGATATCACCTATGGCACCAATAACGAATTCGGTTTTGACTATCTGCGCGACAATATGGTGGTCGACCTGAGCCAGTGTGTGCAGCACGAACTCTACTATGCGATTGTCGACGAAGTAGACAACATCCTTATCGACGAAGCCCGCACGCCCCTGATTATCTCAGGCGAGGCCGAGGAATCCACGAGTTCATATCAACGATTTGCCCACCTTGCCCGTTCTTTACAAGCCGAACTCGATTATACGGTCGATGAAAAACTGCGCACGGTTACCATCACAGAGGACGGTATCAACAAGGTTGAACACGCCCTGGGGATCACCAACCTGTACGCTCCCGAACATTATGAGCTCACGCCCTATCTCGAGAACGCTCTCAAAGCGCGAGCGTTGTTTGAGCGCGACCGTGACTATATCGTCAAAGACGGCGAGGTAATCATTGTTGATGAGTTCACCGGGCGCCTGATGTATGGCCGGCGCTATTCGGAGGGGCTGCACCAGGCAATTGAGGCTAAGGAAAACGTACGTGTGCAGCGTGAGAGCTTAACACTAGCCATGATTACCTTTCAAAACTTTTTCCGCATGTACCGACATCTGGCCGGTATGACCGGTACCGCGCTGACCGAAGCGGAGGAGTTTCAACAGATTTACAACCTAGATGTCGTGCCGATTCCCACACACCGACCAATGATCCGCGAGGATTTAGCGGATCTCATCTACAAGACTAGCGAAGCGAAAGTCAATGCATATCTGGCGGAGATTCAAGCTCGCCATGAGCATGGGCAGCCCATCCTCGTCGGCACTCTGGCGATCGAAACCTCCGAGATGATCTCGCACCGCCTGCAGCGTATGGGAATCAAGCATGAAGTTCTGAATGCCAAGCAGCATGAGCGTGAGGCAGTGATTATCTCCCAGGCAGGCCATTCGGGCGCCGTCACGATTGCTACGAATATGGCCGGCCGTGGTGTCGACATCCTGCTGGGCGGAAATCCGGAAGGGATGGCGCGCGAAGAGCTGCGCCACCAGGGCGTGGATCTGCAGGAAGTCGATCCTGCCATCTGGGAGGATGTGCTGGCTAAAGCCAAGGCCGCCTGCGAGGCCGATAAGCAAATCGTATTGGCTGCGGGAGGGCTGCATGTTCTCGGTACAGAGCGGTATGAAGCTCGCCGTATCGACAACCAACTGCGCGGTCGCTCTGGCCGTCAGGGTGATCCCGGCAGTTCCCGCTTTTATGTGTCGTTGGAAGACGACCTTATGCGGCGTTTTGGCGGCAGTTCAGTAGCCGGCATTATGGATAAGCTGGGCGTCGATGAGAACGTCCCGATTGAACATTCGCTCATCACCAAATCCATCGAGAACGCCCAGGTGCGGGTTGAGGGACACAACTTTGATATCCGCAAGCATATCCTCGAATATGATGATGTGATGAACCAACAGCGCCAAGTTATATATGACCAGCGCCGCTTGGTGTTATCCGAAACGAATCTGCGGCCTGTCGTTCAGGATATTATCGAGAACGAACTGCGCGCTGTCATCTCAGCAAATACCAGCGCGCAGGACGAGGAGGAATGGGATATCCACGCCCTGAAGAACGCGGTAGGACGCATCCTTGGTATTGCGCCCGCCGAACTCCCGATTACCTGGGCTGACCAAAGCCCTGAGCAAATCACCGAGCAAGCGTTGTCGCTAGCAAATGAAACTTACGACCGCCGTGAGGCCGAACTCGGTGAGGATATGCGCAAGGTTGAACGTCTGGTTATGCTAAAAGTGATTGATAATCAGTGGATTCACCACCTTACTGAACTCGATGAATTGCGAGAAGGGATTGGCTTGCGCGCCGTCGGTCAACGCAATCCGCTGATAGAATATAAGCGTGAGGCCTTTACTTCGTTCGAGACGCTACTCGAGGAAATCCAGAGCGATGTCGCTGCCATGGCTATGAACGTGCGCCTGGTTTCGGAACCCAAAGCAGCCCGCGCCACAAACTACAGCGGCGCTGCTGGGACATCTTCAAAAAGCAGTCCCGCTCCGGTGCGCAAGACCAAGATTGGGCGCAATGATCCCTGTCCCTGCGGCAGCGGCAGAAAATACAAGAATTGCTGTCTTGCCGAGGGGTTGACACCAGAGCAGGCGGCTGCCAAAGGCAGGCAAGTCAAGTCCAGCGCGGCAAAGGAAGCACCGCGCCAGACACAGCCTGCTCCAGCTAAAAGACACTAGTACAGCGAGGTGTGCAGTGGCTATCCGGTCATTTGAGCAGCTCAAGTATGAGGCTGCGTGGTTAGGACCCAAACGCCTGGCAATTGCTGCTGCCGCAAACACAGAAACCCTGGCTGCGGCGGCTGAGGCTCAAGCTCTTGGGATCGCTTCGTGTATTCTGGTGGATCAGGAAGAGCAGCTGAAAAGACTCGCTGAGAGCAGCAGCATCGATCTCTCGCCTATGCTCATTGTAAACCAGGCCGATCATGCGCTCGCTGCACGTACAGTCATGCAAATGGCACGCAGCGGCGAAGCCGAAGTTGTGATGAAAGGGTCCCTCGATACGGCGCTCTTTATGCAGGCCGCTATCGATAAAGAGGCAGGGCTGCGGGCAGGCCGGCTATTAACCCATGTGGCGGTTTATGAAATCCCGCAGTTCAGCCGGCTGCTGTTAATATCCGACGGCGGAGTCGTTGTGGCTCCAGACTTGCTGCAAAAGATGGAGATCGTGCAAAACGCCATCGATGTCGCTATTAAACTGGGTATCGAGCAGCCGCGAGCCGCCGTCCTGGCCGCTGCAGAGCTGGTGAACCCCAAGATACCCTCCACCCTGGACGCGGCAAATCTGGCGAAAATGGCCGAACGCGGACAGATTCGCGGTGGAGTTGTTGACGGGCCGTTAGCTCTTGATAACGCGATATCGCTGCAATCCGCAGAAATCAAAGGCATCCACAGTTCGGTGGCAGGCCAGGCAGATATCTTGATTGTGCCAGATATCGAGGCAGGCAACCTGCTGGGCAAGGCCATCACTTACTTTGCCCACGGTGAAATGGCAGGGGTAGTGACCGGCGGTTACGCACCGATGGTCGTCACCTCTCGCGCAGACTCGCATACCTCCAAGCTGGTTTCTATTGCGCTGGCGGTATTGCTTGTGAGTGGGGGATACCAGACGGTACGGCTTAATTTGTCTTCGCAGGCAGACCAGTAAGCCCAGCGGCCTGCAGCATCCCGGATTCATCCAAGCTAAAAGCTCTCGCTGCACTCGACGATAAAAATGGATGCGGATGCGCTCACAGGCATTGCGGCTGCGCAGAGCCATCAAGTAATATCAGCCTGCAGCCGGGTCGCCAGCCCCTCAAGTCGGAGCGATTCAGCATATATATTTCACCCTACGGCAAATAGGTACGAGCTAAACCAGCACTTCGGTGCTCTCACCATATTCCAAATCGAACAGCAGCATACGCCGCGCAGGCCCCTGGCTGCCTATAAGAAGTTGAACCACCTGGGCAATCTGCCAAGCTGCAACCAACATGGGCGTGGCTGCCGGGTTGCCCAGAACTTGCTCTACACCGTGAGCGGAACGAGGTGTGTCCCCATAAAGTGCGGGTAAACCGACATCGTCCGGCATAATGGTCATGACCTGGCCGGTATGACCGGCGATTGCGCCATGCACCATCGGGATTCGCAGCGCTTGTGCCGCTCGCTGTAATAACAGCCGGCTGGGTAAACTATCCAGTGCGTCGGCTACAACCTGCGCGCCGGTAAGCAGCTCACGCGCATTAAGCTCCTCGAATGATACTATTAAGGCCAATGGTTCCACCGCGCTGTTAATGCGGCGAACGCGCTCTGCCAATACCGATGCCTTCGGCATTCCCAAGGTATCCTCAGTGCAGCCAAGCTGACGGTTCAGGTTACTTTCAGAGAATGTGTCGCCGTCAATGATGATGAGCTTGCCGATGCCCATGCGGGCAAGGCCTTCAATGATGTAACCGCCCAGGCCGCCGGCGCCGACGACTGCTACGCATGACTCCAGCAGGGCAATCTGCCCATGCAGCCCGAGCGTGCCATAGCTGCGCCGATATCGTTCAGGCAGCACGCCCATTTTCAGAGCTCGCAGCTCTACATCCCGAATGCTCAAGCCGAACCGTCTGGCCAGCTTATGGACTTCTCCCAGGCTTATCCCCGATGGTGCGCTGGTATTCGCTTTCTGGCAGGGAATTGCTGCAAGTTGTATAGCGTCCTCAAGATCAACGTGCCCCATTCTTTAATACTCCAAAGCCTGCTCCTGACCGCACAGCACCCGCAGTGCCCCCTTGGCCAAGCCTGCCATCTCGAACTGACCAGCGAATACCATCACGGGCGCGATCCACTCTACCCGCTCCTTAATCCAAGCTGTCATCATTTCTGAATGCGCCAGCCCGCCGGTTAGGGCGATTGCCTGAACATCCCCTTTCAAGACTGTAGCCATCAATCCGATTTCTTTAGAGATTTGATAGGCCATCGCCTCATATATCAGGAGGGCGTGCTCGTCGCCAGCGACAATACGCTGTTCAACCTCCTGGGCGTTATTGGTTCCGAGATGAGCGAGCATGCCGCCTTGCCTGGTAACCATGCGATATAGTTCATCATAGGTATATTTCCCCGAATATGCCATACGGATGGCATCACCAACCGGCAAACCGCCGGCGCGTTCCGGTGAAAAGGGGCCTGTGCCATCCAACCCCTGGTTGACGTCCACCATAGCACCCCGTCGATGAGCGCTCACGGAAATACCCCCGCCCAGGTGTACCACTACTAGATTTATCTCGGCATAGCTTCTGCCAAGTTGAGCCGCTGCCCTTCTGGCTACTTCTTTGATGTTCAGTGCGTGCGATTCGCTGCGCCGTTCGATCATAGGTAGCCCAGCCACCCGCGCCAATGGTTCAAACTCATCCACCGAAATGGGGTCAACGATAAACGCCGGGATATTCACACTGCTCGCAATATCATATGCCATGACCGGCCCCAAGTTCGCCGCATGCTGGCGGGGGGTGTCCCGAAGGTAATCCAGCATACGCTGGTTGATGCGGTACGTGCCGCTGCTGAGCGGCCTGAGGATTCCTCCACGGCCAACCACACAATCCAATCGCTGTCTGCTGATGCCAGCTTTATGTAAAGATTGTTCCACCGCTTCACGGCGCAGCTCGTGCTGGTCAAAGATATGCTTGAATTGCGCCAACTCTGCGGGAGAATGGGTAATGCTCTCCTGGAAGCTCACCTCCTCATCCTCAAACACCGCGATCTTGCTCGATGTAGAGCCGGGATTAATTACCAGCAGACGATACACACTACCTCCTCAGCACTTGGCAATGAGCGCAGATATGCGAGCTGCGCTGGGCGATAATGATGCGCTCGATTGGCTTGCCGCAGCGGTTGCAGAACTGCCCCTCGCGACCGTACACTTGTAAACAAGACTCATTTGCTCCAGCCTGGCCGTCTGGATCGCGGTAATCGCGCAGCGTAGTGCCGTGGTTGCCAAGAGCGCACGTCAGAACCTCTATAATGGCACTATGCAGGGCTTGCACTTCATCCGGCGTAAGGGAATTGCTTGCGCGCAACGGATGAATGCGAGCCAGCCACAACGCCTCGTCCGTGTAAATGTTGCCCAGGCCGGCAATCAACGTTTGGTCCAGCAATGCAGGCTTGAGCAAGCGATGCCGCTTTCCCAAGATCGCGCCCAGCAGCACCGGTGTGAATGCTGCGCCCAGAGGCTCGACGCCCAGTGCAAAGGTTACCTGGGCAGGATCATCGACCAGTGACAAGCGCCCGAACTTGCGCGTATCATGAAAATATAGAGTGTCGTGGGTAGTAAATGTACATATGACGTGGGTATGTCTGTCAGTTGCCAAGAGCTGCGGCTGCTCCGCAGCGGGGACAAATATCAATCGCCCTGTCATGCGCAGGTGAACCAGAAGATACTTCTCTGGAGCGAGCGTAATAACGATATACTTGCCTCGCCGGCTTACCGCTGATACCGTTCGCCCAACAAGCTGCTCGGCGAATTCCTGCGCTGAAGGGCGGGCTATCGAGCGTTCCCAGTTAACTACGACTGCAGCCACCTGCAGGCCAATAATACGGGAGCTCAGTTTGCGAACGATCGTTTCAACTTCGGGCAGTTCCGGCATCTAGCATGCTCCGCCATCTGTCACCCACCTAGCAAAACAAACCGTATAGGCTGAGCTTTGTGCCAGACCGTTGAAACCAAAATACTGTGGTTGTCGGCCAGACGCTGCAGCACAAGCCTGCGTATACTGGCACATTTGATTCAGGGGCAGCCAACGTTATGCCTGAATTCTTAGCCGGCTCGAGCGTAGGCGCTGGTTGGGCACCGATATTCTCCCGCCAGAGTCGGTCCAATTCGTCCAGGCCAAAACCATAGACCTGCTGCAAAGCTTCTTCTTGGCGAACACCCTGCGCCAACACCTGCAGCAGTTGCTGGAACTTGTCTTCTCCCAGGTCGTTTATCATATAATCGACAATACTGAAAGCTTCACCGTAAAACAAATCCACCTGTGACGCCAAGCCACTGTAACTTGACATCGAACGGATGGTTAACAGGGTATTGGTGCGGATCCCTTCATCAAGGGCATCCTGGTTCTGGCTGCGTAACTCCCCCTCGGCATACATCGCCAATCCCTCATCCAACCAACGCGGGAGGCTGGTAAAGGGGTTATCAGTAGCCAACCCCAGAACCACGTGGCTGAGCTCATGTGCCAGGGTATAGCGCACATCGCGATGCGAGCCCAACAGAAGTAGAGTCGATTCACTCACAGTGACCCCTAGCGTGGTGACCGCCGAATCGTAGCCTTCGCTTCGCGAGGCAAGCGCTTTGGCCATGTCCGTAGTGCTGTTATAAACATAAACGCGCAAGTGATTAGTGAGGGTGATACCGTAGCGCTCTTCCAAAGCAAGCGCATCATCATCGGCCTTCGCTGCAAGCTCCTTGGCCAGTTTGCCTTTGTTGCCATACCAGAGCAGGTCAACACGCTCCCCCTCAATTACCTGCCAGTCGTGGTTGGTGTCGGTATATTCAAAGGTGAGCGGTTCGGTTCGTATGGTCGAACCATCCTGAGTCTTAAGCTGCCAGTAATAGCGCAAGATAGTACCAGGTGCGAACTGTCCGGGGGTCACCTCCTCGGTATATTGCGCTGTGATCGTCTTGCCTGGCGTAAATAAGGGATAGATTCGTCTGACCAGAGGTTGGCCTTGTTGGCCGTAAAACAAAATAACGGCAGAGATCGGGGAGCTGCTGGACGCCTTTAGCGTAAAATCCAGTTGCTGGGAAAACACATATTCAGCCTGATTGGTCTGAACCGAAATGCCGCTCTGAGCTCGGACATGGACAAACGGAACCAAGCTTAGGGACAGTACCAGGATAACTACCCTGAACCAGCTTGTCACCGTACGAGCTGGACTAGAGCTCCGGCAGCTCTGAAACCGGGGTTTCACGATATTTATCCCCCTCTTCGATCAACATCACCGGAATATCATTCCGGATCGGATACTTGCGCGCGCACTCGGGATTCTTGCACACGAGCCATTTGCCAACCAATTCGACCTTGGCTTTGCAGAATGGACAAGCTAAAATCGCCAGAAATTCCTCGCTAAGCATACTTGCCCTCATTTTGAGATTATTGCCTGCGGATGAGTATACCATAATGAACCGTCAGGCTCAACAATCGTTATAGAGAGGGTGTCGAAAAAGAGGTTCTACCCTTATACTTGCCCACAGGGAAACAGGAAGCGTCATTCTGGCGCAGATCAGAGTCAATTATCAATCTGATATATAGTGTAATATATCACATAATAACAAGAATAAAAGCAAGGCTCGGATAGGCCCTGTTTTTCAGACACTGCGGTTTCAATTGGATACTTTTCCCACACCCTCGTTATAGATATATCCGGCACACATTACCAGCCCCCTCCCTCACTCGGATTTTCCACTCACCTTATCGTATCATAAGGTTCAGGTATCAACCTGCACTTTGGAATTATTATGTTAAAAATTACGTAAATCAGTTCTCAACTGACATAGCCCTCCATCAGCCAATGACCTACCGCTTGTGTCAAGTAATTATTGAGAGAAACTGCAATGGACGAGTTAATCAAGCTTATCACCAAGAAGGTAGGGAGCCCCGAGGACAAGGCTAAAATAGCGGTTGAAACTGTACTGGGATTTCTAAAGGAAAAGCTTCCGGATGGGAGGATAGCCAGCCAAATCGATGGGCTGCTACAAGGTAGCAGCGTCGAAAACCTTGTGGGCGGCCTAGGCAGTTTGTTGGGCAAAAAGTAGATCCTGGAATCTGCTAGCCACAATCGGCCGAACGTATGCGGGATTTGCGTCTGATATATCGCTACGGCAATCCTGATACCAAATACAAAACCCGCCATAAGGTTTCACAGCGGGTTTAGCTAGCTGAGGGACAGGGATTCGAACCCCGATCGCCTGATCCAGAGTCAGGTGTCCTACCATTGGACGATCCCTCAAAAGCAAAGGATATTCTAGCACAATCAAGCTGTGCGAGCAAAACACTCAGGAGGCTTCGAGCTTGCTGTGCGCCACCTGAATCCGCTTGAGAATGGTATCGCGCCCCATCACGCTCATCAAGCCCATCAGAGGGGGAGAGACCGTGCGTCCGGTGCAGGCTACGCGCAGGCAGCCGAAATACTGCCGCGCTTTCAACCCCAGCCGCTCCACCTCGGGGCGTAAAGTCTGTTCGAGCTCAGTCTCGTCAAAACCGGATGTCCGCAGCGCTACGGCAGCACTTTCCAGGATTGCCAGCGTCTGAAGCTTGTCGGTTTTGTCCTGAATCAAAAGCGCGGCCGGGTAATCTATCTCTTGAAAAACGAAATCCACCAGCGAAGTGATATCTTCCAGCGTTTCGAGGCGCTCGCGAACCAGCGGAACAAGTGCTAGCATCGTCGCAAAATCCGTCTTGACACCAGCCGCCAGCATCGTGCGCTGGAGCCGTCCTGCCAAGTCATTATAGCCAAGGCTGCGGATATAAGCTGCGTTCATATGATCGAGCTTGTCATACGAAAACGCCGCTGCCGAGCGACTCACCTCTTCCAGGCTAAAGTGGCGGATAAAATCCTCACGTTCCATAAATTCGGTTTTGTCGTCGAGCGACCAGCCTACCATTGCAAGAAAGTTAAACATTGCCTCAGGCAGGTAACCTGCTTCGCGAAACTCGTGGACGTATGTCAGGTGTTCGCTGCCGTCTGCGGATTGTTTCTTGCGTTTGCTGAGCTTGCCGTGTCCCGATGGATCCAGGATGGTCGGCAGGTGGGCAGTGACCGGCATCTCCCAACCCAGCGCCTGGTACAGCAGCACATGCTTGGGCATTGAGGAAAGCCACTCTTCCCCGCGGGTAATATGAGTGATTTCCATCAAATGGTCATCGACGACTACCCCGAGGTGATAGGTTGGAAAGCCGTCCGATTTCAGCAGAACGAGGTCGTCCAGTTGACGATTGTCGAACTCGATACGCCCGCGCAGCAGATCCTCCACGACCGTAATACCCTCCAGCGGCACAGCCAGGCGAATCACCGGCTGGATACCTTGCGCTTCATAATCCTGAACCTGCTTCTGGGTCAAGCAGCGGCAATGACGATCATAGCCTGGTGAAAGCTTGGCTGCCCGCTGTTCGTCACGCAGCGCCGTTAAGCGTTCCGCGCTACAATAGCAGCGGTAAGCATGTCCCGAATCGACCAACTGCTGGGCGTATTGGCGATAGAAGTGCAAGCGGTCAGACTGGTAATAAGGGCCGTATTTACCACCGACTTCTGGTCCCTCATCCCAGAACAAACCCAGCCAGCGCAAGGCATCGAGCAGATCGGGGATTGCTGCAGGATTATACCGCGTACGGTCCGTATCCTCGATGCGTAGGATGAACTTGCCATTGTTATGCCGGGCGTATAACCAGTCGAAGAGCGCTGTGCGAGCTCCACCCACATGAAAGTATCCCGTCGGGCTGGGCGCAAAGCGAACACGTACTTCCTTATTCATCAGCCGTTCCTTGATGTAAAACTAGAACAGATCAGCTTCCAGCGGCTTGGAATGCATTGCAACATTTTCCACTAATCCCAGGGCGAGCAGGGTTGCTACCAATGAGCTGCCGCCATAACTAATCAGAGGGAGAGGCAGCCCCGTTACCGGCAGCAGGTTGAGGTTCATTCCTATGTTTATAAACGTTTGAATAAAAATCATTGCCGCGATGCCGATTGCTATTAGACGCCCCTTGGCGTCGCGCGCTGTCATTGCGACACGGATAATGCGCCAAATCAAGAGCGCCAGCAAACCAATCAACACGATTGCACCGATGAAGCCCATTTCTTCAGCCCATACCGAGAAGATAAAATCTGTATGGCGTACGCGTAAAAAGTACAATTGGCTTTGGGTGCCCTTTAAGAGGCCTTTTCCCCACCACCCTCCGGAGCCGATGCTAATCAATGCCTGGCGGATATTATAGCTGTCGCCGGCATCTGCCTGCGATGGATAGAGGAACGAGGTAACACGCTTGCGTTGATATGGGTTGAGCCGAAACCATAAAATTGGAGCACCAACTCCCGCAATCCCTGCGATGATAGCCAGATGCCGCCAGCGCACTCCCGCCAGGAAAACCATCACGATCCAAGAGGCAAACAAAATCATCGCAGTTCCGAAATCGGGCTGCAGATAAATCAAGGCAACAGGGGGCAGCACGAGAATAGCTGAAAGCAGTAAAGGAGTAAGTTTTTCAAACTTGTCATCCTCGACACCCAATACATTGGCAGTGACTAAAATAACCAACACTTTGGCCAATTCACTAGGCTGTAAAGTCAGGTTCTGTATCCGCAGCCAACTTTGAGCCCCAAACGAGGTGTGGCCAAGGACAGAAGTCACAAGTAGTATCAGGATTACACCAATGTAAAGGATATATGATAAGCTGAGTATATGCCTATAATCGATAATTGATACACCGAAAAACAATATAAATCCGATTATGGCGAATATAATCTGGCGGTTTACCAAGTTATCCCACCAGGTGCGGCCTTCTTTAGGAATGGAATACTCGTATGCCGAGTATATCATCACAATCCCGAGACCAACCAAAATGACTACAAGGATCAGCAGGACAAAATCATACCTGCGCCATATAGATACCTTATGGTATGTTCTGGTTGTACTCATATTGTCTCTACGAACTGAAACATGCTAGCATCCTTACTGCCAATCATTATCCGGCGGATATGCTCCTTCCGAATAGCGATGTCAGTCAATGATTTGACGTGTAGGATCAGATAGGTCAACCGTAGGCAATCCAAAATAATAGCGCAAGATATTCGCTACTACCGGGGCTGCCATCTCTGCGCCAGTTCCGCCGCCTTCGAGAAAGACTACCACCGCAACTTCAGGGTTCTCATATGGGGCAAAGGCGATGAACCAGGCGTGCGTCGGCAAATGACCGAATTCATCACGGACAAGGTCCCCATTCGCATCCCATACCGCATATTCTGCTGAACCGGTCTTGCCGGCGACCTCAATGCCAGGAATCTGGGCATACCTGGCTGTCCCATTGGCCACAGTGTCTCTCATAGCCGCGCGCACATAAGCCAATATGTCTTTATCTATTGCCAGCTCTCTGATAACCTTCGGCTGGAAAGCCTGGATGACATGGCCATCTGCGTCAGTGATCTCTTCGACAACTTGAGGCTGGTACAGTGTCCCGCCGTTGGCGATTGCTGCCGTCGCATTAACAAGCTGTAGAGGAGTTACGAGATCGAATCCCTGGCCGATCGAGGCATTATAGGTATCGCCTAACGCCCACGATTCACCATAGTTTTGAACTTTCCACTTGGGAGTTGGCACCAATCCCTTCGACTCGCCTGTTAACTCAATGCCGGTTGGAGAGCCAAAACCAAACATCTTCATGTATTCATCAAGTCTATCGATACCAAGGCCTTCAAAGTCGTTTGTGCCGCCGCCAACTGTATAGAAGAAAATGTCGCAAGATCCCTGCAAGGCTTCAGTAACATTCACATTGCCATGCCCCCAGGTTTGCCAGCAGTAAAAGGTCTGTGCCAAGGTAGGGTCATCCGGGAAATACTTGTTAGGCACCTTTATTGTCCCCTGGCAATTCACTGTGGTCCCGAGGGTGATAATTCCCTCCTGAAGCGCAGCAGCAGCAGGTATCACCTTGAACGTTGAGCCAGGCGGGTATTGCCCCGAAATCGCATGGTCGATCATCGGATGGTTCGGATCCGAGCTCAACTGGTAATACTCATCGTATGAGATTCCGCCGGAAAACTTGTTATTGTCAAAAGAAGGCAAGGATACGCTGGAAAGCAGTTTGCCGGTGTTCGGATCGAGCAAAACGGCAACGCCGACATCCGAGTTCGCGCGCTTCATTCCGTCGCGCAAGATATCCTCGACAGCACGCTGCAGCTCGACATCGATCGTTAAGCGCACGTTAGCTCCGGGAACCGGTTCATCCTCGGCCAAGACAGCTACTTCGTGCTCATACGCATCAACCTCAATATGTTTCTGCCCGGCGGTGCCGCGCAGTACACTCTCCTGAGTCGCCTCGATCCCTGTCAAACCAACGAGGTCGTCAGGCTGGTACTTGAGCTCGGTTTGCGCCTGGTAAGCCTCCAGCTCATCCGCAGGTATACGGCCTTCATACCCCAAGATATGTGACATCAACTCGCCCTCAAGGTATTCGCGTATTGGCTCTGCCACCACCGAGACACCAGGCATTTGCGTTTGAGTCTCTTCGATAATGAACGCTATATCACGCGGCACATTGCTGGCAATTCTAACCGCTGTCCACTCTCCGTTATACTGGGTATTCATAATATCATCGATCGTCTTTGTACGCTGAGAATTGATAGCCAGAGGTTCTGCGCCCTCAGATGAACTCGAGTAGATAATCGAATCGAGCGCAGTCTCATGCACTGGTATCCCTAGGTAATCGCCGAGTTTTTGTAATACCTGCTCACGCTGTTCGGTATCTTCGGGCAGTGCGCCTGGTGTCACCATCACCGAAAAACTGGGCACATTACGCACCAATAGCCTTCCAGCACTGTCATATATTACCCCGCGAGGCGCGTCAATCTGAACCAGGCGGAATCTGTTCGCATTGGCCTCGGTTTGATAGGATTGGGATGAAACTATTTGCAGGTCCCAAAGCTTGGCAGAGACAAGGACGACTGCCGCAATAACGATAATGCGAAACAACACGTAGCGTCCACGGATATACCAATTTGTCATTTATCTACTGCCAATCGACGGTCGGAGGACCAAACCTTTTGTCGATCCAAACACCCAGATGATAGGTAATCACAACAAGCAGCAGATTTAGTAACACTGCAGGTATCACATTCTGTATGATGAGACCTGGAATGTATACGGTCTTCCCGGTCGTTTGCAGCCAGAATATCAAAAGCCCTTTATATATCAGCGTCACCGCAATTATCGATAAATAAGGTATGATACCGGCCATTTGGGGCAAATGCCGATGGGCATATCCGACCAGGATACTGCACCCACAAAAGATGAGGACAATTAGCAGGCGCGGACCGCCTGAGAGGGCGGCAACTACAGCGCCCCCAACGACAGCAGCGAGTAATCCTTCCGGCTGATCCCTGATCAAAACCCAGGTTGTTGCAGCCACGAGAACTAGATCCGGACTCACATCAAAGATACGGAGTTCCGAAAATAGTGTCGATTGCACCAATCCCAATAAAGCTACTAGCGGGATTGTCAGGTAAAAACGAATATTGTTATTCATTTATTCCGGTTATTCAGGCGTCGGTTCGGCCAACGGTTCCACCGACTGCTCTTGGAAGCTCAGCATCACCATTACGCTTTCCAAAGAGGTAAAATTAACCGCTGGGATGACCCTAGCATCTTTGAACATAGCAACATCTTGTTCTGTAACCTCTGCCACCTGTCCAACCACGAGGCGCATAGGAAAGCCACCTCCCAAGCCGGAAGTAAGGACGATATCGCCAACCTCGACGCTGGCGGATTGTGGGATATAGCGCATAATCAATCCTTGTCCGGGATACCCCTGAGTCATCCCAGTGGCGCGCGAACGCTGTACGAGCGTGCTTACCGAACTGGACGAGTCGGTAACGAGCATAACTTTGGACGATACAGGTCCTACCTCACTAATACGCCCAACCAAACCATCCGCGGTAATGACGGGCAATCCAACCCTTACGCCGTCATCTTTGCCTCTGTCTATGATTAGATATTTAAAGAACTCGCTGGGGTCTCTGCCGATGACCTCGGCAGACAGCAATTGGTAACTTGGTACGGAGCTCTTGAATGAAAGCTCCTTGCGCAAGATTTCGTTCTCGAGCTGCGCTTCCTGCAGCAAAATAATCTGGTTGCGAAGCTCCGAGTTCTCCTTGCGCAGCGTTTCGTTTTCCTCTCCAAGTTTATTGATGTTCTCGACCCCCTGAGCGAGCGCCCTAAAAGGCGTTCCGAGCCACCGCAGCGCATATTGTATAGGAGAAGCTACCTGGGAAACAGCATTTTTGATTGGATTGGAGGGAGTCAAACTGTCGAGGATAAGCCAAGCCAGGACAAGGCAGAGTACAATAACCAAAACCAGAACATGAACACGACTTCCCTTCACGTCATTATCCTGCCTCAGGCTTTAGGGTAAAAGCTTAGCGCGAACGCGGAAGGGCGCCACGTTGAGTCGACGACAGCACTTTATGGTAGCGATCAAGGTCAGCTACGATTAAACCTGCGCCGCGGACCACGCAAGTTACGGGATCATCAGCGCGGTATACGTGCATGCGTGTTTCCTCCGAGAGGCGCTCAGGTAAACCCTGCAACTGTGAAGCGCCGCCGGCCATCACAATCCCCTGTTCCATCAAATCAGAGACGAGTTCAGGCGGTGTCTCATCAATTGTAGCTTTGACTGCGTCCACTATTGTTTGCACCGGACCGGACAAGGCTTCGCGCAGTTCGACGCTGCTAACCTCGATAGCCTGCGGCAAACCGGTAATCAAATTGCGTCCGCGTACAGTGATGGTCTGCTCTTCAGCAAGCGGATGCGCCGAACCGATTGCCACTTTGGAGCGTTCAGCCATGCGCTCGCCGATCAATAAGTTATATTTCTGACGGCAGTATTGAATGATTTCTTCATCCATCTCGTCGCCCGCCACCCGAATCGAGCGGCTCACCACAATACCGCCCAAAGAGATAACAGCCACCTCGGTAGTGCCGCCGCCGATATCAATGATCATACTGCCAACCGATTCGCTCACCGGTTGGCCTGCTCCAATGGCCGCAGCCATAGGTTCTTCAACTAGATATGCTTCACGCGCTCCCGCGCTGATAGTAGCTTCGTGCACGGCACGCTTTTCTACTTCGGTAACACCGCTGGGGATGCCCACTACAACCCGTGGGTTGGAGTTAAACAATCCCTTTTTGGGGTGTACCTTGTTGATGAAATAGTGTAGCATGCGTTCAGTGATGTCGAAATCCGAGATAACGCCATCCCGTAGAGGCCGAACAGCAATAATGCTGCCAGGGGTACGGCCAACCATTTCACGAGCCTCTGCGCCAATAGCCAGAGGGCGTCGTGTACGTTTATCAATAGCCACAACCGAAGGCTCGTGAATTACGATCCCCTGACCACGAACGGTGACCAGCGTTGTGGCAGTGCCAAGATCAATGCCAATATCACGTGAAAACACCCCTGTTAATGCGCTGAAAGGATTCCAAACCATTGCGCTTCCTTTTTAGCGATAGTAATTCAGCGTTAAAATTATACCACACAATAATATTTTTCCAAAGGTATATCCGTAACCAGTTCGCCTTGATGCTGACCGACTGCTATGGTATAGTTTTAAAACACCAGGATAAAAAGGCGGAATGCTGCCTGCATGAAACGGTTTTTAACGATATTCCTGAGGATAACCTGCAGCGCAGTATTGCTTTTGGTAATAATTGCGCTCGTACTCGTATGGTACCAGGCCTGGAATAGATACCAAGTCTCTGCCCGCGGTAAGGTTTCTAGTATCAATACCCCTCTGGCTTCGCTTCATACGCCTCGATACGGTACCAATGTCGCTCTGGAACAATATAAGGATGAGCAAGCACTCCGTCAGGCTCTGGAAAAAGCCAGAGATGCCGGTTTATCCGTAGTGCGCCAGGAATTGCCATGGGCGGAAATCGAGCCCAACCCTGGCCAGTTCGCTTGGGAGCGGTGGGATACTATTATGCACGTCTGCAGTGAGTACCACCTGCAGGTTATTGTTGTGCTGGACACCTCGCCGGCGTGGGCGCGTTCGGAATGGGAATCGTCAAATAGATGGGCGCCTCCTGTAAATTATAACGATTATGCCAACTTTGCTGCTGCGGTTGCCGTCCGTTATGGTTCAGCTATTGAGGCCTATCAAATCTGGGACGAGCCTAACATATCCCCTCATTGGGGTAATGGTGAGGTCGATCCTCAGGGATATGTCGAGCTTTTAAAGTTGGCCAGTGGTGCTATACGCTCTGTCGATCCTCAAGCTCTGGTCATCGCTGGCGGGATGGCCCCCACGAACGAACAAAGTGGCAAAAACCTCTCCGATATCCAGTTTCTTCGGGAAATCAGTCGGCGCGGCGCCGGCGAGTACTATGATATATTGGGTATCAGAGCGTTGGGATTCTGGTCAGGTCCGGACGACCGACAGGTTTCACAAGACACGCTCAACTTTTCGCGCGCGATATTGCTGCGCGAGGAACTCGTCCGACGAGGTCAAGGCGTCAAGCCAATCTGGGCGCTTGATGCCGGTTGGTGCGCTCTGCCAACCGATTGGCAAGGGGCTTCATCGCCATCGGGCAATGACACCGAGGCGCTGCAGGCCGAACGTCTGGCTCAGGCATTGAACAGAATCGAATACGAGTGGCCATGGTTGGGCCTAGTTTGCCTGCAGCAGCTTCAGCCAAATGCCGATTCCTTCGACCCCATCTGGGGATACAGCCTGTTAACGATGAATGGGCAGCCCAGGATTTTCTACGATACTATCAAAGCATACAATGACCAGCCTGCGGTGCTTAAATCCGGCATCACGACAAATCTAGCCCCCTTTACCACGTCGGAGGCCAAAGGAGTCACCACACTCTATTTCTACGGCACCGATATCGCACTCGATTTGGGTGGGCTGCCTACTGGCAGCAGCCTAACCTTGCAGGTTGATAACGGAAAGGTTATTTCGCCCAGCATTAAGGACGATACAGAAGCAGTTTGGCTGGCGATTGCATCTCATCTGGATCCGCAACAGCACACCCTGCGCATCACAAGCCCTCAACTGCAGCCTGACACTATTCGTGCAATACGCATCAGCCAGCGCGTCGATTCTTGGCCCATCATCTGGCAATCCGCTGCCGCCGCGATAGGGATCATTTATCTTCTCATCATCCTGGTAAAGACAATGCGGCCTCTTGCGTTCAAGACTTGCTGGTTTAGTATCCTCAGACGCGCTCAAGCTATCCCTGCCTGGCTCTATACGGGCGTATTAGTCGGCATATTCATGCTGGCCGTCCTCGCTCCGCTGCAGATGGTACGCTGGTTGGCCTTAGCTGCCTACAGTATTTTATCCTTATTTGCTCCTCGAAAAGCGCTTTGGATTGCCATCTTTTGCGTGCCCCTGTCGCCCTTGCAAGTTCGCTTTGGCCCCGGTTCTTTTTCGATAGCTGAAATCAGCCTGCTCATCACATTGGCCGCGTATGTCTGGCAAGCTTTGTTCTCGGAGGTTCCACTCAGCAAACAGCGGATTGCAGCGTTTTTCCACAGCCTCAAACTGCTGGATGTCGCCATTGTAGTGCTTTTTATCGCTGCGTTGGTTAGCACCAGCCTGGCGGAATACCAACGCGTGGCCTGGCGCGAGTTCCGCGTAGTTATAGTGGATTCGATTCTGTTTTATATGCTCATCCGCATGCAAACCTGGGATATCCGTGGGCTGAAACAAATCCAGTATATTCTAGCGCTCAGTGGATTATGCGTTGCCGTATATGCGTTGATTGCCTATGCTACTCCGGGCGGTGTGGTAGAAACCGAGGGCGTTCGCCGCGCCAGAGCATATTTTGGCTCGCCCAATAACCTGGCCTTGTACCTCGAGCGCGTGTTGCCCGCAGCCCTGGTAATGGGCTTTGCGGCGCGGAAACCACAGCGCTGGCTCATTTTGGCTGGCGCAGGTTTAATATTCATCGTTATATTATTGACGTACTCAAGAGGAGCATTGCTTTTAGGGCTGCCGGCGATTGCCCTAACGTTACTAGGTTTCTCCAAGAGCCGTTGGCGTAAGCTGGCGTCTATTCTCGTGATAGTTGCGCTGCTGATCCTGCTGCCCGTTGTCGGCACAGAGCGTTTCACGTCCCTGCTCGATCCGACTCGCGGGACAACCTTCATCCGGCTGGGACTGTGGCGCGCATCCTGGCTCATGGTGCGCGATCATCCTCTATTCGGAGTAGGCCCCGATAATTTCCTCTACTACTACCAGGACTATATCCAGCCTGGCGCCGAAGTTGAACGTTATCTGTCGCATCCCCATAATATCATGCTCGATTTTTGGCTCCGCTTGGGAATCGGCGGATTGGCCGCACTAGTGCTTTTAGCCTGGGGCACACTGCGTTGTGCCCGCCGTATTAAAGCGCGGCCGATAGAACCTGCTATACAAAAGCTTTTTGTGGGCTGCCTTGCGGGGTTGGCTGCTGCCGCTGTGCACGGCTTGATCGACAGCTCGTTCTTTGTCATGGAGCTTGCCTATTGGCTTATGATCACATTAGCCTGGCTGAGCGCGGCTTCAACTGGCAGAGCAAAGGCAACCTCTTTGACCGAAGAGGTCCCTCTCCCTATACTTGAGCATACAGAAAGGGATTAGAAATGCGGATACTCATCACCGGCGGAGCCGGCTTTATCGGTTCACACCTGGCAGACTTACTGCTCGCGGATGGCCATGATGTTATTGCGCTGGATAATCTGGTTACCGGCAGCCTAAATAACATCGCTCATCTGGTTAGTAATCCGCACTTTCAGTTTATTAATGCCGATGTGACGCGCCCTATACATATTAGCGATGACGTGAGCGCCGTTTTTCACCTGGCCTCGCTGCCCAGCCCGGTCGATTACCTGGAGATGCCAATCAAGACTATGAAGGTGGGCTCAATTGGCACTCTCAACGCGCTTGGCCTGGCCAAAGCAATGCATGCGCGCTTCCTGCTCGCTTCTACCTCCGAGGTATACGGTGACCCGCTCGTACATCCTCAACCCGAGACGTATTGGGGGAATGTGAACCCAGTCGGTCCGCGCGGCGTCTATGACGAATCGAAGCGTTTTGGTGAGGCACTTACGATGGCCTATCACCGGGCACATGGCGTCCAGACGCGCATTGCGCGTATTTTTAACACGTATGGTCCGCGGATGCGCTTGAACGACGGCCGAGTGGTGCCAAACTTTTGCAGGCAGGCGCTACGCGGTGAACCGCTGACTGTCTATGATGATGGATCGCGGACACGCAGTTTTTGTTATGTCAGCGACCTTATCGACGGGCTTTACCGCTTGCTGCTCTCGGATGAAGCACAGCCTGTAAACCTGGGAAACCCGGTCGAGATGACCGTGTTGCAATTCGCGCAGGCTGTTCAGGCTGCCACAGAAAGCAAATCAGAGATCGTATTTATCGCGCCGCAAGACGCACGTACTCAGGATGACCCGCATACCCGTCAACCCGATATCACAAAAGCCCGTACCATACTTGGGTGGGAACCAAAGGTCAGCCTGGACGAAGGGCTGCGTTATACCATCGCCTGGTTTCGTCAGCAGTTGGCGCAAGGCTGAATAATTCTATGATACATCCGCTAGCCGCAATCAGGAAGGTACGGTTAGGGCTGCAGACGCGAACGCTTAGCCTAAGTTGGGCTGGGCTGGCAGCAATAGCCTTCATTATCGCTCGCGCGCCCCTCAAGCTATGCGCAGTAGGTTTAGTAGGCATTATTACCATCATTGCGTTAGTTATCCATCCCGTTACCGGCCTCTTTTTACTGGCGTTTACAATTCCGTTCGGCTCACTTTATCCAATCGCCATCGGCTCATTTACACTGGATATAAGCGATCTGGTCGTCGCACTGATCATGCTCTGTTGGTATCTGCGGTATACAGCAACGCGCCAGGACAGGCTGGAGGGGGGATGGTGGTTGCTGGCCCTGGGCATGTTGCTATTTACGCTGTTGCTTGGCTTGCTGCCGACCACAGCCCTTTCGGAGGCCATAAAAGAGCTCCTCAAGTGGCTCGAATTTGCAGTTATTTTGGTTTTTGTTGTGAATAATGTCCGTATCGAAATGATAGATGGGATTATCACGGCATTGCTGATGGCCGGTAGCATCGAAGCTGTATATGGAATCTACCAGTTTATTACCGGCAGCGGTCCCGAGGCATTCGCCTTTCTCGGCAGCTACACCAGGGCTTACGGCACTTTTGGGCAGCCAAACCCCTTCGCGGGCTACCTGGGGCTGCTGCTGCCGGTCGCATATTGCATCGTCCTGATGCGCTGGCCTTATGCAGCCGCAAGCAAGAATATTAGCGCACCGCGTAACGCTATTCTGTGGTGGATTGCCTTGGCAGCGACCTGTGTGATGTTTGCAGCTCTGCTAATGAGCGGTTCGCGCGGGGCACTGGCAGGTTTGGCAGCAGGGATTGTAATGGTCATTCTAGTAGCAGGCAAAAAAATCTGGCCTGTTTTGGCAATGCTGCTGGTTGTAACTTTACTCCTGGGTCCCGCGCTGCTGGCACGTCTGCCAGAGGCATATATTGCACGTGTAACCGATACGTTTACGCTGCCGCTTGCATCCAACCTCGAGGCTATCGAGATAACGGATGCTAACTTTTCACTGATTGAACGCGCCGCGCATTGGCAGGCTGCCTGGCATATGTTCGAAATGCATCCCTGGTTTGGTGTGGGCTTGGGGCAGTATACAGCAGTCTATCCGCTTGTTGCCATCCCGCGCTGGGCTAACCCGCTTGGCCATGCCCACAATTACCTGCTCAATACGCTGGCTGAAGGAGGCATCGTCGGCCTGGTCACTTATCTAGTGTTTCAGGTTACCTTGCTTGTGGAGTCCGTGCGTACGGCAATTAACAGACAAAAGCAGCTTTGCTGGCTTGGGCTCGCAGCCTCAGGTACATGGAGCGCTTTGTTCGTGCATAACCTCTTTGATAATCTCTATGTGCATTATCTGCATCTCATCTTAGCTATCCTTTTCGGTTTAGTGTTGCTGGCTCGCAAGCAGCATAAATCCACTCTAAATCAGGTTAAGCAATGACAATTGTTCGACGTATACGTCTGTATTTTCATGAAAATCCTAAAGAGCTTAAACGGTTCGGCAAGTTCGCTGTTGTGGGCACTATCGGCGCGCTTGTCGACTTCAGTATTTTGAATTTCGGCATACAGGTGCTGCTGCTTCCTAAATGGCTTGCCAATACCTTTTCATTTTTCGCTGCTGTTTTATCCAACTTTATATGGAACCGTTTCTGGACTTATCCTGAAACCAGGCAAATGCCTTTATTGCCGCAATTAGGCCAGTTCCTGCTGGTAAACCTGGCGGGGTATGGCATCAACCAGTTGGTATTTCTATCGCTTGACCACTATGTCTTCTCATCATGGGGTTCTTGGAGTTATAACATATCAAAGGCTCTAGCTATTGGAGTAGTCCTGTTCTGGAACTTTTTCATTAACCGCATCTGGACTTACGGAAAGGTAAAGTGATGCGGATCGCTATCGACTACACCTCAGCCATTCAGCAAAAGGCTGGCATCGGCCGGTACACTCGGAATCTCATCTCTGCGTTGGCAAAGATTGATCACCAAACACCTTATGTGCTCTTCAGCGCCGGACGCGATGCGCAGTCCCCTGCATGGCCGGATAATTTCAGCCGGCGCGAGCTTAACCTCAGCGACCGGCAGATGGCGATAATCTGGCAGCGACTCAAGCTGCCATTGCCCATCGAGGCTTTTACGGGCAGAATCGACCTTTTCCACTCGCCGGATTTTGTGTTGCCGCCCGTTGCCGCAGCCGTCAAGGTGCTGACGATTCACGACCTTTCTTTTATGCGCCACCCCGAGTGCTCGTCACCGGCGCTGCTCAAATATCTGGTGGCATCGGTGCCACCATCTATACGGCGGGCGGATTGGCTCCTGGCCGATTCGGTTAGTACCAAAGACGACTTGGTTGAGCTGTATAAGATTGCGCCTGAACGTATCACGGTTGTCTATGCCGGCTATGACCCAAGGTTTGAGATGACACCGTCTGCCGATGATGCGGCGATTCGAGCGCAGTACGGGATAGAAAATCCTTACATTTTAGGGTTAGGCACCCTGCAACCGCGGAAGAATTTTACCACGCTTATCCGAGCGTATGACCGGCTCATCCAGGAGAAGCATATACCGCACCAACTCGTAATAGGCGGGAATAACGGCTGGCTGTATAAAGATATATTTGATGCAGTTCAACAGCTCAACCTCGCTGACCGGGTAAGCTTCCTGGGTTTTGTTGAGGACGCACATTTGCCGGCGCTGTATCGAGGAGCGGACTTGTTTGCCTTTCCGTCGCTTTACGAGGGATTCGGCATCCCCATTCTTGAATCGATGGGCTGCGGGACTCCAGTCGTCACCGCTGATAATTCGTCGCTGCCGGAAGTGGCCGGCGATGCCGCGTTGCTGGTAGATGCACGCGACGCGAGCGCTCTTGCAGACGCCATGTGGCGTGTGCTAGATGACGGCACGCTGCGTCAGACAATGCGCGAGCGCGGGATAGAACGCGTAAAGCTGTTTAGTTGGAAAACGGCCGCAGAAACGCTCCGATCTGTTTATCGCCGAGCTCTAGAATAAAGGTGGTGCTGTATGAAATACGCGGACCGCATGGCGCGATTGGGTTCCGAATCAGCGTTTGAGGTACTGGCTAAAGCGCAGGCGTTGGAAGCACAGGGACGTAAAATCATCCATCTCGAGATAGGTGAGCCAGATTTCAATACCGCACCGCACATTGTCGAGGCTGGGTGCGCGGCGCTGCGCAATGGGGCCACTCACTATACGCCGGCGCCCGGCATCCCTGAGCTGCGCGCTGCAATTGCCCACATAACCAGCACAACCCGCGCTCATGATATTGTCCCCGAACAGGTGGTGATCACCCCGGGCGCCAAACCCATCATGTTCTACATTCTCCTGGCACTTGCTCAGGAAGGCGATGAGGTTATCTGCCCTGATCCTGGATTCCCGATATACCAGTCGGTGGTCAATTTCGTAGGGGCAAAAGCGATTCCTCTTACCCTGCGTGAGGAACGTGATTTCCGTTTCGATGTTGACGAGTTTCGATCCAAGGTAAACGAGCATACTGCGCTCATCATCCTCAATTCGCCTCAGAATCCGACCGGCGGTATTCTGACACGCGATGATCTGGCGGTAATTGCCTCAGTTGCTGCAGAACGCAGAATACCCGTATTGTCTGACGAAATCTATGAGCATATGGTTTATGACGATCCGTTTGTCAGCATCAGCGAATTCCCAGGGATGTCAACCAAAGAATTGACAATTGTGCTGCACGGATTTTCTAAAACATACGCTATGACAGGTTGGAGACTCGGCTATGGTGTGATGCCCGTTGAACTTGCTGAACATGTTAGTAAGCTGATGGTAAACTCGAACTCTTGTACGGCAGCAGCTACCCAGTATGCCGGATTGGCAGCACTTGATGGCCCCCAAGAACCCATGCATGAGATGATGGCTGCTTTTCGCGCGCGCCGTGACCTCTTCGTTGAGGGATTGAACCGCATCCCAGGCATTAGCTGCCGGATGCCGCGCGGAGCATTTTACGCCTTTGCCAACATCCGCGAGACCGGCATGAATAGCCGCACCTGCGCCGCCTTTTTCCTGCAGCAAGCCGGCGTGGCCTGCTTATCTGGGGCCAGTTTCGGAGCCGCCGGCGAAGGATATATTCGATTCTCCTATGCTAATTCGCTGGAAAACCTGCAGGAGGCTCTTGAACGACTCGCCATGGCGCTCCGCAGCCGTTAGGAAAAGTGCAGCGTGCTGACCAAGGTGCTTTTTGGCGGGAGTATTTAATTATACTATAATCATCAACTGGGTTAAGCCCAATTATTATACACGTCATTCGTTCAGCGGCGTCGTGCCTCAGCGATTCGATTCGCGAGGTTCGCCGTTGGTTAGGATGGCGGAAGAAAAACGAAGGAGCAGAGCGTGGCAGTTATCAGTATGAAGCAGTTGCTAGAGGCTGGTGTTCACTTTGGGCATCGCAGCCGTCGTTGGAACCCCAAGATGCGCCCGTATATCTTTACAGAGCGCAACGGCATCCACATCATTGACCTGCAGCAAACCATCCGCGGCCTGGAAAGAGCCTACGGCTTTGTGCGCGACACAGTCGCGGAAGGCGGCACTATACTGTTCGTAGGTACCAAGCGCCAGGCACAGGAGAACGTTCAATCCCAAGCAGAGCGCTGTGGTATGCCGTACATCACCGACCGCTGGTTGGGCGGCACTCTGACCAACTTTCGCACAATTCGTTCCCGCATCGAATACATGACTGATCTCGAGAACCTGAGCGCTACTGGCGGACTGGATGTGCTGCCCAAGAAAGAAGCCACCCTCAAGACTCGTGAGCTGGCCAAACTGCACCGCCGTTTGGGCGGCTTGCGCAATCTGAATCGGTTGCCTGATGCACTCTTTCTTTGCGATGTGATGACAGACGAAATCGCAGTCCACGAAGCGAACCGTTTAGGCATCCCGGTTATCGCTGTAGTTGATACCAATTGCGATCCTGACCCAATCGATTATGTCATCCCTGCCAATGACGATGCTATCCGTGCTATTCTGCTCATTACCGGCAAGATTGCCGATGCAGCTAATGAAGGCCAGCAGATGCGCGGCGTTATTATGGAAGAACAGGGCATTACCGAGGAGCAGCCTATTGTTGGTTCTGCCGGATACGGGGCTGAGCTGGATAACACCGGTTACCTAACCGATGATGAAGCAAGCGATGATATCATCATCGATGAGGACGAGAACGAAGCGGAATAGCCTTGCTCGCAGCCGGTAGTTATTAAGGCGATAAACAATCAGTAAAAGAGGTAATCTGGCAGATGGCCACACTAACAGAGATGATCAAGCAGCTCCGTGAGTTAACGGGAGCTGGCGTATTGGAGTGCAAAAAAGCGCTCGATTCTACAGGCGGTGATTATGACAAGGCGGCTGCTATTCTCAAAGAGAGGGGCCTGGCAACCGCAGCTAAAAAAGCTGACCGTGAAGTCGGCGACGGCCGCATCGAGGCATATATTCATCCTGGCAACAAACTGGCTAGTCTGGTTGAGGTTGCGAGTGAAACCGATTTCGTTGCCCGCACCGAAGAATTTAAGGTTTTTTGCCATGACGTAGCCATGCAGGTAGCGGCCTCGGCGCCGCGCTGGGTATCACGCGCTGATGTCCCTGAGGAAGTGGTTGCGGAGGAAAAACGGCAGTATCTGGCGAGCATAGCAGACCAGGATAAACCGGTTGCCATTATCGAGCGCGCGCTCGAGGGTAAACTGAACAAATTTTACCAGGAGAACTGCCTGCTCGAGCAGCCCTTTATTAAAGACGAGTCAGTAACTATCCAGCAACTGCTGACTAACTTGATTGCCAAGCTTCGCGAGAATATCGTTATTAAGCAGTTCGCCCGTTTCAAAATCGGGTAATATGCTGGACGCAGTTTTACAAACAATCATATTTAAGTGAGGTGTCGATGGGGAACTCGCCATATAAACGCGTCTTGCTCAAGCTTAGCGGTGAGTCTATGTCCAACCAAGGCACGTTTGGCGTGGATCCCGCGACAGTTGATCAGATCTCGACGCAGCTAATTGGCGCACTCAAGTGCAAAGTAGATATCGCCATAGTAATCGGCGCCGGCAATATCTGGCGCGGCGCGGATTCGATTGCCCGCGGGATGGAGCGTGCCACTGCCGACTATATGGGAATGCTCGCTACAGTAATCAATGCCCTGGCGCTACAAGATTCGCTGGAGCGGTTGGGAGTTGTTACCCGCGTTCAAACCGCTTTCGAAATTCGCCAGGTGGCCGAACCATACATCAGGCGGCGCGCTATTCGCCATCTTGAGAAGGGACGTGTGGTTATCTTTGCCGCTGGGACAGGAAATCCTTTCTTTACCACCGACACTGCCGCAGCCTTGCGTGCCACCGAGATAGGCGCAGATATTTTACTAAAGGCCACCAAGGTGGATGGTATCTATGATAAAGATCCCATAAAGTATCCTAATGCACAACGCTTCGCACATCTTTCATATCTCGATGCATTGAATATGGGCGTCAAAGTGATGGATAGTACAGCGCTTTCGCTTTGTATGGATAACAACCTACCGGTTATGGTTTTCAAGCTTTCACCGCCTGATAGCCTTGAGCGCGCAATTCTAGGCGAGCCTATCGGCACCCTGGTGAATAACCACTGAGGCGATTATTCGAGGGAGGTGTATAATGATTGATGACGTAATGCTGGAAGCCGAAGAGAAAATGGAAAAGGCTCAGGAAGCCTTGCGTCATGAATTGATGACCATCCGCACCGGGCGCGCATCGCCGGCATTGGTCGAGAATCTTCGCGTAGAGTACTACGGCAGCGTGATGCCCCTTAACCAATTGGCCACCATTGCCGTACCAGAACCACGGTTGATTACCATTCGCCCCTGGGACGCCGGCTCTTTGAGCGCTATCGAGAAAGCCATTCAGAAATCTGAGCTTGGACTCACTCCGCAAAACGATGGCAAGATAGTTCGTTTACCGATACCCTCTTTAACGGATGAACGCCGCCGGGATTTGGGGAAAATCGTCAGCCGCCGCGTTGAGGAAGCGCGCGTAGCGGTGCGCAATATCCGCCGAGACGCCCTCAAGGAAATCGCTGATTTAGAGAAAGACAAAGAGATCTCTGAGGATGAGCAATTCAAGGCAAAGGATGACCTGCAAAAACTGACTGACGATTACATCAAAAAGATTGATCACGTCGGCGAACTCAAGCAAGCGGAAATAACGGAAAGTTGATGTTAACATCGACTGAACAGGAAACTCTATCTACACTCGAACACATGCCAGAGCATGTGGCTATCATCATGGATGGCAACGGCCGCTGGGCAAGAGCCAGAAACATGCCTCGCACGTATGGCCATCAGGCAGGACTAGAGAGCCTGCGAGCCACCTTGCGTGCAGCCTCTGATTTTGGCATCTCTATTCTCACAGTTTACGCATTTTCAACCGAAAACTGGGGCAGACCAAGTGCTGAGGTTACTGCCATCATGACCATCTTTGAGTATGCCTTGATAAGCGAGATCCCCGAACTGATGCGCAATGGTGTTCGAGTCCGACATTTGGGGCGTGAGGCTGGGCTTCAGCCGAGTTTAGTGCAAAAGCTGCACCGGATAGCTGCAGAAACCGCGAACAATGCGCGAATCACGCTGAATTTGGCTTTGAATTATGGGGGCCGTGTCGAATTAATTGATGCCTTTCGTCAGATGTTGGCCGATGGCGTGGCTCCTGAGGCAGTGTCAGAGGAACTTGTCAACCGGTATCTTGGCACGGCCGGCCAGCCTGATCCTGACCTGATTATCCGCACCGCTGGCGAGATGCGCCTGAGCAATTTTCTAGTTTGGCAGTCAGCGTACTCCGAATACTACAGTACGCCCGTTTTCTGGCCGGATTTTAACCGCGAAGAGTTACTAAAGGCTCTTGTTGCTTTCCAGCAGCGGAAACGGCGCTTCGGCAAACTCGATTCTTCGGTTGCAACGAGTGGAGCCTAGTACCTTTCATATTGTACGCCATGGAGGTGAGACTTGCTCGGCAAACGACTTTTAAGCGCCGTGGTGCTCATCCCAATCGTTGTAGCAGCGGTATATTTAGGCGGTTATCCGCTCTGGGTATTCGGCCTAGTTGTTGGCTTTCTGGCAGGTTACGAGTATGTTAAACTCCTTACCAATCACAAGCTCAATCCCTCCTGGCTGTTTACCCTATCGATAATTATCCTATTTGTTCTCGACAGCCCTCCTCTAGAATTGCATATGGTAAGCTGGGGTATGCCGCTCATCACCCTAGCCGCCCTTGCCGCCGAAATCAACCACCACAATCGTGAAGGCTCTCTGTACAGTTGGGCATTGGCTATTGCAGGTGGAATCTATATAGGTTTTCCGATAGGCACCATACTGAAGTTGCGGATGTTCGATCAGGGATTATATTGGATATTAATAGCCCTGGCAGGCACCTGGATATGCGATTCAGCCGCTTATTTTGTAGGCTCGCGCTGGGGGAAACGCAGATTCTTTCCTGCAATCAGTCCTAAAAAGACGTGGGAGGGTGCCTGGGCCGGGATAATCGTCGGGAGCATGAGCATTATCCCCTTCGCTATACTTGTATTAAAACTTGCCTGGTGGTGGGCAGCTATTGCGGCTCTTGTGATTGTGGTGGCCTCCACCTTTGGCGACCTGGCAGAATCCGTTATCAAACGGCAGATGAATGTAAAGGACTCGAGTAACTTGATCCCAGGCCATGGGGGAGTGCTCGATCGCATCGACAGCTTGCTATATGTTATGCCGCTGGTATATCTTATTGCCAGCCTGGTTAAGTACTTGGCTTAATTATTAAACCAGATCGGTATGGAAACTCTAACTCTCGCAAAGATACTTAATTTTGGTAATCTAATCCTCTCCTCAGCGAACGTCATTATTGGTTTTTCGCTGCTGATTTATATTGTCAGCCATAATTTGCGCAGCTCGGTCGCTCGTGCTTTTTGTGCGTTAATTGCCTTTATCAGCGTCATCTATCTCGGAGATGTGTGTCTGGCCGAAGTACAGACGCTTGAATCTGCCAACTTTTGGCTGCGGTTCCAGTGGCTAGGCATAGCATTTATCCCGGCCGCCTACATGCATTTTTCGATAGCTATGCTGCGCACGACCGGTGATACATCGCAATGGCGGCGTATTTTCATGTGGGGGGGATACGCTGTTGGCCTGGTTACTGTTGGGCTGACTTTCTTTGGCACAAGCCTGGTCGGACCTGCTACGCAAAGCGGTACGCTTTACCACCTGACTGCAGGTAGATTGTTCAAGTTATTTGCTTTATACTATTTGCTCGTTACCATCATCGGTTGGATTAACATTTTCCAAGCGCGCAATCGCTGCCTTACCTCGACATCGCGGCGTAGGATGTCTTATCTGCTGCTCTCGTTTGCAGTACCGAGTATCGGCGTATTTCCCTATCTGCTCATCTCGACAACTACCCGGTCACTTACATCCAATGTAATCGAACTAGTCGCGTTGTTTGGTAACCTTGGTGTGGCTCTGGTCACCATCGTTATCGCCTATATTGTCGCTTATCAAGGCGCCATGCTGCCAGACCGGGTCATCAAGCATGATATGCTACACTACTTGCTACGCGGCCCTTTGGTAGCCATTCTAGTGATCGTCGTGATGCTCGTTGTGCCGCGCGTCGACAACATTCTAGGTTTGCCACGTGAAGTGGTATTAATCGTAGCCGTCGCCGCGGCGATAGTCATCCTGCAAATAGCCGTAAGCATAGCCAAGCCCGCCATAGACCGAATTATATATCGCAAAGATCGGGATGAAATCGCTCTTATTCAGACGCTTGAGATGCGCCTCATTACAAGCACTGACCTCGAGCAGCTTTTAGAGAACTCCTTAATCGCTTTGTGCGATTTGTTACGCGTTCCTTCTGGCTTTATCGTCACCATTCAGGATGCCAACTTACGGCTGCGCGTTTATAACGGACCGCGAGAAGTCGCGGAAGAGTTTGTTACTGCCGCTTCGATACAGCGGTTGTTGGAAGCTGTTCAAAACAGCCGTCCCGAGGAAATCATTGAAAACAGTGATTGGATAACTGCTGACGGACACTGGCTGCTGCCTCTGCGCAGCCCCGAAACACGCTCGAATCTTGGTATCCTGGGCATCAGCGTTATTGCCGAGCATCCCCAATTCGATCCTGAGCAACTCGATGCAGCATATGGCCTCGTCAAGAGGCTTGAACTCGCCCTGGAAGATAAAAAGTTGCAAGAGCAGGTTTTCAACGTTCTGCAGCAACTTGAGGTAGAACTCAACCGCGTTCAGGAATGGCGCTCTTATACAGCCTTTGCTACTCCTGAGCAGCAAGCTGCCACCAGTCCTGAGCATATGCCTGGTTTCGTGCAAAGTGTCAAGGATGCGCTTGTGCAGCTTTGGGGGGGGCCCAAGTTATCCCAGAGCCCATTGGCCAGCCTGAGTGTTGTACAAACTCGCCTGCCTCAGAACGGAAATGTGCCCGCCAAAGCTATTCGTTCTATATTACAAGAAGTAATCGAAAGGCTGCGCCCTGATGGTGAACGCAGTATGACATCGAACGAATGGTTATTATACAATATCCTTGACCTGCGTTTTATCCAAGGACAGCGCATTCGGGATGTTGCCCACCGCTTGGCTATGAGCGAATCGGATTTTTACCGTAAACAGCGTGTGGCTATCGATCAAGTCGCCGAGATGCTTATGAAGATGGAGCAGGCCAGCCTGGATCAGGATAATCAGGAGGAAAAATAATGAGCGATAACCATCCGGCAAATACAAACATGGAGAGCCAACTCATTGAACGTCTGCACAAGATGGTGCACCGCTGGCCAGAGGTGAGCGGCTGCTATCTACAGCCCGAGGCGCATGTTGTGGATGGTATCATCCACGGATTAGCGCGAAGCCAGATGATGTTTGGACATTCATACTGCCCTTGACGAGACCTGACGGGCGATCCGGTCCGTGATCGCGATAATATCTGCCCGTGTGTGTGGCATAAGGACGAAATTCGGGATGATGGACACTGTAAATGTCATCTTTTTGTCGGCCCCAACTATAACCCGGCAACCGCTTACATTCCTGATAGAGGTGATGCGCGGCTTGTTGAGGCCCAATCGATTCGCGAGCGCACCGTGACGGTTTATTCCAATAACTGGTGCCCGCACTCGCGCCGTTCGCGCAGCCTGCTGATGCAGCAGCATATCCCTTTTACGGATGTGAACTTTGAACAAGACCGCGCAGCAGCTCGCCAAGTTGAGATATGGAACAACGGCTATCGCTCCTCACCTACCATCATCATCCATATGATTATGACTGAACCGACCGTATCAGAACTGGAGCGTGTGTTTGGCCATAGTGGCGCTCACATGCTTGAACTCACGGTACATACAACCTCCTGGTGCCATGGAGGGAGGATAACAGAAGCGTGGTTAAAGCAAAACCATATCGCCTACAAAAGCATTGATATCGAGCGCGATGCGGAGGCGGCTCGGAAGGTACAGCAATGGAACCGAGGGAATCTATCTGTGCCTACACTTGATATAACCTTGAGGGTAACTGAACCCACGAGCGATGAGTTGCTCGCAGCCCTCGACCTGATGGAACAGGCATCCTAGCACCTTAATTGGCCACTGCACCCAATACTAGGCTCACGTTCTCCTTCAGATACCTTGAGGAAAAAGATGGCTTTTCGTTTCCTTCATCTGGCCGATGTACATCTCGGATACTGCCAGTATGGCAGCGACATACGCTATGATGACTTTGCGCTCGCGCTCCAGCGAGCTGTTCAATATGCAGTTGCCCAGCAGGTGGATTTCGTTCTGCTCGCCGGCGATTTATTTCATAAACATAGCATCGACCCTAAGACGCTATATCAGGCCACAGCGCTGCTGGCTCCGCTCAGGGAGCGCAATATTCCGATTCTGGCGGTCATTGGCAACCATGACAAACCACGCATCGATGAGGATATGAGCTGGCTGGATTACCTCAGCGCAACTGGGCAGATTGTGCTGCTCGACGCTCAAGTTGGGGAAAAGGCAATTAAGGTGGCCCCCTGGGATGAGTCAATCCGCAGAGGCACCTACATCGACCTGCCCTGCGGAGCTCGTATAGTGGGTATGCGCTATTATGGCGCCAGCACAGCACAGGTGCTGGAGAGTTATGCGCAGGCATTGCGCGCGCTGCCGCCTGCACCTTATACTATCCTTATGCTGCATGCCGGCTTGCAAGGTGTAATGGATTATGAGACGCCCTCAATCTCGCGCAGCCAGCTCAACCTCTTCACGAACTATGCTGACTATATTGCACTGGGACATTTTCATAAACCGTTTGACCAGGACGATTGGATATATAATCCTGGCTCGCTTGAAACGGTCGGTGTGGATGAGTGCGCCTGGGAGGATCGCGGCTACCTTCTCGTTGAGGTCGACCCTACACGGCATCCCAAACATAAAGTCAGCCGCTTCATTAGCCCCAGGCGGCCTTTTGTGCGCGTGAGGCTAACGGCGGATACGATGCTATCTCCTGCTGAGCTCAGCCAGGCGCTGATGACCCTGCTGCAGCGTTCCGCATTGCCCACATGCAAACAGGAACCTGTGCTAGAAATAACAATTGGCGGCAAGCTCCAGTTCGACCATTCCGAGCTCGACCCCGATGCGCTAACCGCACTTGTCCAAGAAGCCTTCCATCCGCTGCTTGTTCGTGTGCAAGATGCCACATCTATCGATGATGCGGATCTGGATCTGCCGGAAACGTTGACCAGAATCGAGCTCGAACGCCAGGTGCTGAGCGAGCTTATTCGACGTGACGCGCGTTTCAGGAATGCCGAGGCAGCCTGGGGCGGTTTTGTGACGCACATTAAGGAGGCCGCGCTGACCAATACACCTCCTGAAGATATCGCAAACGATCTAAAGACCTTTCTAGCTGAGCACCCCTGGGAACCCGCCAATGCAGATTGAATCTATCTCCTTAAGCAACTTTAAGAGTTACGCCCAGGCCGATATTGCCTTCCAGCCGGGCGTTAATGCGCTTATCGGGCCGAACGGCGCCGGCAAGAGTACGATACTAGAAGCAATCGGCTTTGCTCTCTTTAACTGTCGGGGAGCAGGACACGAACACAGGCTGCGCGAAGGGGCTGCACGCGGGCAGGTGACTATCCGGTTTAGGTCATCGCTCGATGACCGCGTTTACCAGGTCGAGCGCACATTCAACCAAATAACAACCCTGCGTTATCGCATACTGGATCCCGAGATCAATCAGCTAGTCGCCGAAGGGAATGAGGATGTACAAACCTGGTTGGCCAGACATTTGCGGGTGGAACCAGGCGCCGACCTCGCGAGCCTGTTTGAAAATACAATCGGCGTTCCGCAGGGGACCTTTACCGCTCCCTTTTTGCTCACCGCGGCCTTACGTAAAGGGGTGTTCGATCCGCTGCTCCAGGTAGAAGAATATCAGCGCACCGCAGAAAAACTGCTCGCCACCGGCCGCTTGCTGGCTAAACAGACGGCTGACCTGCAGGCAGCAGTGGCGCATTTAGAAGGGCTATTAGCAGAGCTTCCCAGCCAGCAGAGCGAATCCAAAGCGCTAACGCGCGACATTGACATCGCCCAGCAGCAGATAGCGGGTTCAGCGAGCATCATCAACGCATTCAAGCAGCGTATCGCCGAACTCGATTCGGCTGAGGCCACAGTCAGGCTGCGCGAAGGCAATTATAACACAGCCCGCTTGGAGTTGGCGACGGTTCAGCAGGAGTTGCACAGTGCCGAAAGGCAGCTTGCCGAATCCGTTGAGGCCCGGCGCTTGTGTGCGGAAGCACAAGCAGACCACGTCAAATATACCCAATATGACGCCGAATATCGGGCACAGACCGACCAGCGCCGCGAACGCGATCAGTTGCGCGAAAAACTGAACATGAACACAGCCGAAAGCGCTGGATTGGTAACGCGCCAACAGCTTATGGGCAGAGAGTTGAATGAACTGCAGGCATCAAAAAATAAAATGCGCGCACTCGAGCCGGCAGTCGCGAGGCAGGCTAAACTGGAACAAAAGCTGCTGGAGCTGGAACAGGCTTGCAGAGAACTGCAGTATGCCCAGAAACAGGTGGACTCTGCCCGTTCTGAACTCGATAACTCCCTTATCCAGGTAAATAAGCTCAACCAACAGTTGACCGCAGCTAAGGAAATAGAGCGCGATATCGCCGAATCTCAAACAAGCTGCGAGACCAGCCAAGATATTATAACGGGGGCCAACGCTGAGTTGGTTCGCGTTCAGACAGAGGCAGAGGGCTTGCAAATGCACACGCAAATGCTGAGCGATGAGACTATTGCACGCTGCCCCGTGTGCAAGTCAGAGTTGACTGTGGCACACCGCGTTGAGTTGATAAGCCAAAACCAACAGGAATTGTCTAACCTCTCGCAACAGCAAGCCTACCTGATGGGTAAAATAAAAACCGAGCGCATCAAGCTCCAAAAGCTGGAATCAGCGATTAAGCAGCACCAGCAGGAGCTGCGTAGGTTGCCGCCGGAATCTGCTCTGGAACAAGCGCATGCCCAAGTGGAAAAGCGGCGTGAGACACTCGATACTGCCCAATCGCAGGTGGAGAACCTTACCTATGCTCCCCAGGCTCTCCGTGAGCACCAGGTACTGCTCGCCAGCTTGTCCGACCCCCGGCGCGAATACCAGCTCCTAGAAGAACGTGCTAAGCGGGAACCTTCTTTGCGAACAGAGGCGGCAGCGCTTCAGGCGCAGATCGCAGCAAGAGATACAGAAACCGCGGAATTACGCCTTACGCTGGAGCGTTACCGCGATCTTGACGTCCTAATGCTCGCCAACCAACAGGCCAGAGATGCGCTGCAAGGGAACCACCTGCTTTACCTGACCAATTCGAGGAACGCCGAAGAATACGAGCCGCGCGAACGGCAAGCCGGTATATTGAGAGGCAAAACGGATTCCCTGCTGCGTAAGCTACAGGCGATGGAATCGGCGCTGGATGCCGCTCGGGGCAGCTATTCCGCAGAAGAACACGTCAGGATACGGCAGGAATA
>JAJFUJ010000122.1 GCA_021372475.1 Chloroflexota bacterium
TATTCCCACTTATGTACTCAGTTTCGTTATTATTGGAAGGTAAACTTCCACGCAACTATCATTTTCCGCGTTATTTTGGCAAGTATGCCCCACAATCAGTTGTCTAAAAAGGAAAATTGTTACTTTTTGGACAGCCCCTGACGCTTCCTGTTCCCCAGTGGGCAAGTATAAGGAAAGAACCTCTTTTTCAACACCCTCGTGATTGACGTGCTTGATGGGTATGTTATAATCGCCGCATCATACTATTGCTGTCTGAGGAGGTTTGCAATGAACCTGGGATTCTTGATGCCGCTTTCACTCGAGACCATAACGACTGCACGGCAGCTTGGGTACGATTCTATCGAAGTTGGAGCTGGCTGGCTGAGCGATACTCTTGGGAATCTCGAACAGAATCAGGCTGTCTTGAAAGCCGCGCTTCAGGAACAGAATATCAAAATCAGCTCTGTTGCTATCTACGGCGGAACCGTCAACGCCCCGGTCAGCGAAGCGGTCAACTACTGGACCCGTGCTATAAAACTGACGCGCGCATTGGGCTGCAACGTCGTATCCGGCCTCACAGGACGCGACAATGCGTTGACTGTCGATCAGAATTTGCCTCTTTTCAAAGAGCGCCTGGAGCCGATCGCTCAAGTGGCCGCCGATAATGGCGTGCACATTGCCTTTGAGCCGTGGCCGGGCAGCGTCCTTGGACATGGGCCGTACCATTGGACCAATATGGCCACTACTCCCGAGCTGTGGGATAAGCTGCTGGATACGGTTCAAAATCCCGCATTAGGCCTAGAATACGACCCTTCGCATCTTTACTGGCAAGAGATAGATTATGTTCGGGCGATCCGCGAGTACGGCAGCCGTATCTATCACCTTCATGCCAAGGATATCGTCGTTGATAAAAACAAGCTCGGACACGTTGGCGTGCACGGCAACGGGTGGTGGCGCTTTGTGCTGCCGGGGCTCGGCGTCCTGGATTGGTCAGCCATCTTTACCGCCCTTAAGGATGTGAACTACAAGGGTGATATAGCGGTTGAGCACGAAGATAACGCTTATATGAATGAAAAGTGGAACGAAGGCCTGGCGATAGCCTTACGCAATCTGCGCCCGTATGTGACAGCATTTAATAAATAGGGAGTTAATATGTAATTCCTGGCCGTGCGCTGTTGCGCACGGCCTTTATGTTTGATAACCGGCCCTAATACGGCTATCATAAGGACTAGAGCTAGTTCATTATGGGGAGGTCCGCAGATGGAACTGAAAGCCATCGAGCGCGTCATTGGGCAAAAAATTGATGCCTTTAGAATGATCCAGAGCGCCGTCCAATGGCGTTATCTCCAAGGGAATGCGCCAGGAGCAGAAACGTTAGGTTATAACGACTCAAGCTGGCAGCTCATACAGGTGCCCACCACCTGGGCCGGCGCCGCCGGTGATGCCTGGCTGCGCCGTACGTTCCAGTTTCCCGATATAGTTGAAGGGGTCAGCACTAGCGGAGCGAGAGTTGAACTGCCAGTGATGATTCCTATTCACAGCCAGATTTTTGTAGATGGAGTCGAGCGCGTCGCTGAGCCTTCTTGGTTGGATACCCGCGCTGTCCCGCTGGTGTTGGTCGATGCCTACCAGCCTGGGCAGGTAATTCAGGTGACAGCCCATGCCTGCCAGGGCGACGGTTTTGGTTTGTTCATCGGCGACCGAGTGGAGATAAGCAGCCTCGAGAATGTCGTTTTTCGCCTGCTGACCGTGCGTGCGCAGTTTATGTTCACCCATTTTATCGCCTATGAGTCGGCTGCAGCGTTTCCGGCCTGGCAGGCGGCATGGCAAGCGGCAGCAGAGTGCCTTGACCATACAGCGCTGGCCGAGAACCGTTGGGAGGAATGGTGGACGAGTGTGGCCAACGCCCGTCTGCATTTGCAACCTATGGCCGATGAAGCCAAGACCTATACGACGCATCTGATTGCCCATTCGCACATCGATATGAACTGGCTGTGGACATGGGAGGAGACGGTCGACGTCATCAAACGCGATTTCACCGCGGTAGAGAACCTGATGAGGCGTTACCCGGATTTTTACTTCTCACAGAGCCAGGCCGGCACCTACCGCGCGATGGAGGAACGTTATCCTGAGGTATGGAAGCAGGTCAAGCAGCGCGTCGCCGAAGGCAGATGGGATGTTACGGCCAACACCTGGGTTGAAGGCGATCTCAACATGGCCGGCGGCGAAGCCCTGGTGCATCACTTGCTGTACACGCGGCCTTATATCAGGAAAACGCTCGGAGTCAGCCCGCGCATTTGCTGGGAGCCGGATACATTTGGGCATGTAGCCACTCTACCTCAATTGCTGCGGCAGGTTGGCATCGACTACTACTACCATTGCCGCGCCGGACAAGGCCAATCGGTTTATTGGTGGGAAGGGTTGGACGGCTCGCGCGTGTTGGCCTTCAATGACCCGCTCGGGTACGGCGGTACCATCGATGCCAATTCGCTGGTACTACCAGCGCTCGATACTGCGTCCAGATACAAGCTCAAACACAGCATGTTTGTTTATGGCGTCGGGGATCACGGCGGTGGCGGAACTGCACGCGACATCGAGCATGCCAGGAGCCTGCTGCAGGAGCCTTTCCTGCCTAAGGCAACGATGAGCGACACCATCTCTTTTTACGACGAGGCTCGCACTGCCTCGACCGATTTACCCGTTATCCACGGCGAGTTGAACACCACTTTTGAGGGATGCTACACCAGCCATGGCGATATCAAAAAGCTCAACAGGCGGGCTGAAAGCAACCTGTTAAGCGCCGAAGCGCTCGCTTCAGCCGCAGCAATTCAAGCTGGCAAGCCGTATCCGCTCGAAGAGTTCGGTGAAGCCTGGCGTATTGCATTATTCCATCAATTTCACGATATCTTGTGCGGTTGCGCCATTGGAGCCACCTACAAGGAAGCAGCCGCCGCCATGCAACCAGCGCTTGAGACTGCCGCGTCAATCCAGAAAACCAGCCTGGCAGCTTTGAATGCCAGGGTTGATACCGGAACGGGTAACGAGGACCGCGTCGTCATCTGGAATCCGCTGGGCTGGGAGAGAGATGATGTGGCGAGGATTCTGATCGGCTCATTGACGACAATCCCCTCGGCAATGAAAGACGATACAGGGCGGATTATCCCCGTGCAGCAGGTTGGCGATTACCTGGTGTTTGTCGCCGCGAACGTACCAGCCTTGGGCTGCCGCGTATACACACCTACCAATGAACCCGCAGCCACTGATTTGTCTATCGATGCTTACGACGCCGTCCAAAACGCCTATCTGCGCTTTCATGTGAACAGCGCATCTGGAGCCATCGACACCTTACACGACCTGGAAGCCAAACGCGTGGTAGATACAGGCAGCAATTGGCGCGGCGTCGAACGTAAAGAGGATGCTGGTTATATCAACCGCCTGCAAGTGTTGTGGGAACAACCGCATTCGATGTCCGCATGGAACATCGGCGACATTACCCGCATCGATAATCTGATCGAGGATGCCCAGGTTAAAGTAGTTGAGCAGGGTCCGGTTTGCATCGTTGTCGAAGCCAACCAGTCGTTTCTGAACTCGCATATTGTACAGCGCTACTGCCTGTATACGGGATTGCGCCGCATCGATATCGAGACCAAGTTGGATTGGCATGAGCACGGCGGCAAAGAAACTGACGCGCCGATGCTGCGGGCTACCTTTAAACCCAAACTCAGCGCGAGCACCGCGACGTTTGAAGTCGCTTTTGCCGGCTTGGAGCGGCCGGCTACCGGCGACGAAGTGCCCGCACTGCGTTGGGCGGATGTCTCCGATAAAGAATACGGCCTGTCGCTGCTCAATGATTGCAAGTATGGGCACCAGGCGCACGGCAATACGCTTGGTCTGACCCTCGTCCGAGCCCCCTATGAGCCCGATAACTTGCCCGACCAGGGCATCCACAGCTTTACCTATGCGCTCTACCCCCATCCCAATGGATGGCAGCAGGCCCATACAGAACGTATCGCCGCAGCCTTTAACCAGCCTCTGCTATGCGCCGTTGAACCGCCGCATAGCGGCACGATTATCCCGGGCAAGGGTTTGTTAAGCTGCTCTGCGCCAAACGTAATGATCACAACGGTAAAATATGCCGAAACTGGCGACAAGGCGCTGATTGTGCGTATCGTCGAAATGCATGGCCAGCCAGCTAATGCGCAGTTAAGGTGGGGCTGGCATGTGAGCAAGGTCGAACAGGTAAATCCAGTCGAAGAGCACTACATCGACATTTCTGCGCAACCTGACGGCTGCGATGTGCCGCTACTCAAGCACGAGATCGTTACGCTCAAACTGTGGCTCGTATAGGCAAGTATTCAGTATCTACCATCTCTATCCAAAGGAGTGCCATGAGTACACCAGCTTTAGCAGCTCAGTTAATTGTCTTTAGCCAGCAGACGCAGCTTGAGACACAGATGGATGAAGTGTTGGGTGCGGTGCATTCGGCAGGATTCAGCGCCATCGAATGTGGGACAAATACCTTCGAGAACGACCCGCAAGCCTTTATTGCCCTTTTACGTAAACATAACCTGCGCGTATCGGCGCTGCACGGTGGCATCCCGGAGAAGCCGGAACAGGTAATGCGCCTGATGGATCTTTACGGCACGCAGGATTTATGTATTTCCGGCGTCGGCGGATGGGAGGGTAAACAAGCCGCCAAGTATGCAGCCGATACACAGGCTGTCAGCACGGTCGGGCGGGTGCTGGCGCAACGCGGATTCCATACGCATTACCACAATCATGCTTATGAATTTGCCAAGCTCGATAATGGGCAATCGGGTATGGAAGTTATATTGACCAATCTCGACCCGCAAGCCGCCGACCTGTGCGTCGATGTCGCCTGGGTGCACATCGGCGGCCAGAATCCAGTCGAGTTTCTAAAGCAGCACAAGAGTCGCACCAGTTATATACATTTGAAGGATTACACCGGTGACCGCCATTGGGTCGAACTGGGCTCTGGGTTGGTACCATTGGCCGCAGTAGTGGCAGCGCTCCCCGAGCTAGATATCCGCTGGGCGGTATATGAACAAGATACGAGCGATATCCAGGCAGCAAAGAGCTGTGCCCTCAGCTATGCCTACCTACAGGGGTTAGGTTTCTAAAAGTGATAAGCCGGTTGTCCGGATAACGGAGGCGAAATGAAAGCTGTAGTGATGGCAGGAGGAGCAGGCTCCCGCCTGCGCCCATTAACGATAAACCGACCCAAGCCGATGGTCCCGATGGTGAATAAACCTGTAATCGGCCATATCCTGGATTTGCTTAAACGCCATGGGATCACCGATGTGGTTATTACGCTGCAGTATATGGCTGAAGACATCCAAGATTATCTGGGTGACGGCCGCAACCTGGGGATGAATATTCAGTACTCGATAGAGGAAACCCCCCTAGGCACAGCCGGCAGCGTCAAGCAAGCGCAAGCTTGGCTAGACGATACATTTATGGTAATCAGTGGCGACTCCATTACGGATATCGACTTGAATGCCGTTATTGAGTACCACAAGGCTAAACATGCTAAAGCGACCCTTACTTTATATCGCGTCCCCAATCCGCTCGAATACGGCGTCATCATCGTAAACGAAGATGGCCATGTGCAGCAGTTCCTGGAGAAGCCTAGCTGGGGTGAAGTTATTTCCGACACGGTCAACACCGGCATTTATGTGCTCGAACCTGAAGTCCTGGACCTGATGGAGCCAGGTGTATCTTTTGATTTCAGCAAAGATTTATTTCCGATCCTACTCGAACGTAATGAGCCGATGTTTGGATATATCGCCGAAGGTTACTGGTGCGATGTCGGTAACCTAGCGGAATATATGCGCGCCACGCAGGATATTCTGAATAATAAGGTGCACGCTGACGGCCTCGGGACACCGCGCAGCCCCGGAGTTTGGTGTGAGGAGGGCGTAGAGATTGCGCCCGACGCCCAGGTTTACGGTCCAGTCTTCTTAGGTCAGGGCACCAAAATCAAGGCAGGAGTAATAATCCACGGCCCCAGTGTCATCCGCGACTATACGGTCATCGATAACAATGCCCACATCGACCGTTCTATCGTATGGCGAAACTGCTATATCGGCGAGGGAGTAGAGCTGCGCGGGGCGATAATCGGCCGGCAGTGCAACCTCAAACGTAAAGTTATTGTATTTGAGGGCGGGATTGTCGGCGACTCCTCAGTCATTGGCGAAAATGCCGTTATCCACCCCGGAGTCAAGATATGGCCGAATAAAGAAGTCGAAGCGGGAGCGACAGTTAAAACCAGCATTATTTGGGGTGCCCAGGGACGGCGCGTGTTGTTTGGCCGGTATGGCGTAACGGGATTGGTCAACGTGGACCTTACGCCTGAATTTGCGGCCCGCCTGGGAGCCGCATTTGCGGCTACATTACCCATCGGCTCGAACGTCACCATAAACCGCGACCCACATCGCAGCCCGCGCATGCTCAAGCGCGGGATGATATCAGGGCTGCCGTCGGCCGGCGTCAATGTGCAGGATACGCTCGATGTGCCAATTCCGGTAGCCCGCTACTATACGCGCAGCTCGCAAGCAGCAGGTGGAATCCACGTGCGCCTATCGCCGTACGATGGGCGTGTTGTCGATATCAAGTTTTTTGATAGCCGCGGTCAGGACTTGTCAAAAAATGCTGAACGCAATATCGAGAGTGTGTTCTTCCGCGAGGATTTTAGGCGCGTATATCTCAATGAAATAGGTACAATCAGGTACGCAGCAAACGTCGTTGAGCAGTATGATCAGGCATTTTTTAAGGCCGTTGATGTTGACGCCATCCGAAATTCGCGGCCGTATATCGCCCTGGATTTCGCCAATGCCTCTACATCCACAGTGCTTGGCCCAATATTATCGCAATTGCACTGCCGGGTAGTTGCCCTTAACCAGGCGGTAGATGAAAGCAAAATGTCGATTTCGGCCGAGGAATTTCAGCAGGCACTCGTAGCCCTCGGCAAAATCACCGAGGTCCTCGATACTGCTTTAGGTGTGCGGCTCGATGTGGGCGGTGAGCGTGTCTTTGTAGTGGACGATAGCGGCCGCCAGGTACCTCAGATTACGCTTAGCGCCGTGTTAGCGCATCTTGCATTTAAAAGTAAGGGCGGAGGAGCCATCGCCGTTCCCGTGACGCTGCCGACTATTTTTGAACAGATCGCCGCCCAGCATAACGGCCAGGTGTTGCGCACCAAAGTCAATCCCCAAGCGCTGATGGCTGCGGCCAACCGTAAGGATGTGGTGATGGCCGCAGATGGGAACGGCAGCTTTATTTGGCCGGATTTCCAGCCTGTCATCGACGGTATGATGACTATCGCCAAGCTGCTGGAATTCCTAGCGAAACAGCAAACCACCCTGGTGAAGGCGATTGCCGAGGTTCCGCCTTACTTTGTGGCCGACGGCGAGGTTAATTGCCCATGGGAGACTAAAGGCACGGTAATGCGGCTGCTCAACCAGCAGTATAAGGATCGCCTCGGTCAGCAAATCGACGGGATCCATATCAATATCGGGGAGAATCAATGGGTGTTGATTCTGCCGGATCCTGACTCGCCACTCTTTCATGTGTATTGCCAGGCGCCATCTCAACCTGCAGCGCAGGAACTGGTAGGAAAGTATATCCGTATTGTTCAAGGGCTACAGCAGTAACAGCGGCATTTGCCGCAAAAGTTACAGCAGGTTGGCAAACCGCTGAAAACACATATAATGGTACAGCCTGTTCGGAGAGGTCGCATAGCCCGGTCGAGTGCGCACGATTGGAAATCGTGTAGGCGATGAGCCTCGCGGGTTCAAATCCCGCCCTCTCCGCCATAGTATCAATTTCGAGTGACACAGTGAAAACCACCTATCCGGGTGGTTTTCATTTTTGCCGCGCCACCTGTAGTATATAAAGAATGCGTTGTAGATATCGGCGGAGTGAAACAAATGCTAAAACTGCAAGGTAAAGATATATACTTGGCAACTCTCGAGCGTGCAGATTGTCGGAAAATATGGGTTGATTTTGAGTATGATTTCGATAATCCGAGCGAGCCATTGAATATCGGTCATTCGATTGAAAAAGCTGATGGTTGGTTCGATGACATCCAAAAGGCACAAGGCAAACAGAATGTGCGCCTAGGTATTTTCCTCAATGGCGGGACTGTCATTGGCGATGTCGCCTTACAGGATATCGATAAGGAAAATCGCTGTTGCTCAGTTGGCATGGGGATAGCCAAACTTGAGAACCGCTCTAGGGGATACGGGAAGCAAGCCATAAAGCTCATGCTTCAGTATGGGTTCTATCACTTGGGGTTGGAGCGCATTACTGCAAATACGCTGGAAACAAACATCGGCGGGCGGAAATCGCTGGAGCAATCCGGCTTTGTGCTGGAGGGAACCGAACGCAAGGCTGTATACCTGAACGGGGAAAAGCTAAATCGTCTTAACTATGCCATTCTTAAAGAGGAATACATCCCGGCCGGGAAATGAGCTTATAGGACAGCATTCGGCATTGACAGATAACAACAGGGCAAGGGCCGTATCGAGCGCCTAGGACCTTGCCGCTCATTACCTATTGTGAGGCAGAGAATCCTACGGCCAGGCTGTTTAGTGATTGACCGCTCCGGGCACGCCCAATATACTATCCTTATGTGATTCGGTAGGGACATAGATGACGACTGATAAGCGCGTGGAGCCGTTCCGCCGTGTTTGCGATGCGATCTGGCGAATTATTACTTCGTCAGAAAGCCTAGTTTGTTTACTGGTTATTGGTGCTCTAGG
>JAJFUJ010000169.1 GCA_021372475.1 Chloroflexota bacterium
AAATCCGCGGCGCCCGGCTCATCTTTGAGGTAATAGCCGTACACCGCCGGGTCGTCGGCGGTATCCGCTATCCAGCGCTGCATCATCTCGTCCAACTGCCGGTCGGAGAGCTCCTTCCAGTTTAGCTGATTGGGCAGCACCGTGGGATCATATAGTATCCCGCGTAAGCCGCAACTGCGGCAGAGCTCGATATCCCGACGTTCGATAAAACCGGCCAGGCCGAAATTACACTCTGCGATAGACTCAATACTTTGCGCGCGTTGCGAAATAACGCCGTCCCAGCCGTGTTGCGGATCCCAGGGCAAAATAGGATAACTCCTGTACTGCGTTTCTGTCATAGTTATCTCCATAGATACAACCTCACCTAATTAGGCTATCATATTGCAAGTGCCTATCGTCGGCAAGGTCGAATGTGGTTATGGCCTTACCTTTGCATTAAGCGAGTTATCGGTTACGATGACGAAATGAGATGCTTTTTATTATCTTGCACAAGCGGCTATGGCGGTTAGCGCCGAAAGGCTATGTATTATGTCAAACAGTGTCACTACAGCACCAGCAGGCTCCCCTTCTGAACGCACATTCACCTGGTTCCATGGCTCACCATTCATCCTAGAAATACTGGCTGACGGCAGCACCATCACCCAGAATCGCAAGTTGGCGCGCGTATTCTCTCACAAGCCCGAGCTTGTGGTCATAGAGGATGACGGGAGGATTCGCCACAACGGCCGGCTGCCGGGCTATTTGTATGCGATAGCTGAGGAGATAATGCCCGAAGATGTATATGCGCATCCCCACTCGAGCATGCCCGGCCAGGAATGGCTTACGCGCCGCAGCCTGACGCTCCAACTGATAGAGCAAACAGTGGTGGTGGATGATGAACTGATCGGCGACGACGAACAGCGGGCGCTGCGGGAAAGGTACGCAGAGATGACCAGGAAACCTTCTCATGGCTGAAGCTGTGCATTGGACATTGGCGATCCCTGCTGAGGTTAAATGCGAGTATGCCGGCATCCCGCAGGGCGATTATTATACCAACCTCGAGAGCGCCGTCAGGGTGCAAGGTGAGTTTCCAGCCTGTTTCGAGCGCCTGACAGGCTACCGGCCGGCAACGAGTTACCAGGTGCCGGTGACTGCCTATGAAGGCATAGCTGCCCTGGGCGGCGAACTGGTATTCCCGCGCGACCATCAGCCCATGCTAGCCAACCAGGGGCACGTGCTGCAGGACACCACGCTGGACGCCGTCGCTGTGCCCGACCCCTGGCAAGACCAGCGCTTTCGGCTGCACCTGCAGCAATATCAGGAGCTTGCCGTGCGCTGCCCCGCGCAGGTCGTGCGCGGCGGCCTGGCCGGCCAGGAAGGGCCCATCACCACCGCAGGATTACTGCGCGGAGAGCGCTTCTTTGAGGACTGCCTGGCCCGCCACAGCCTGGCGCACAGCTTGCTCGATTTATGCACCACAATGTTCATCCGCTGGATGCAGGCTGAGGACGCTGCGCTGGGCGTTTCCCGCACCGTCATCGGCATCGCCGACGATTACGCCGGCCTGCTCAATCCGGCGCTTTGGCCGGAATTTGTGCTGCCTTACTACCAGCGAATCTGTTCTGAACTGGGCGCTCAGGGGTGTTCGCTGCACAGCGAGTTGTTGCGCCGCACCCATCTACCCCTGCTGCGCGCGCTGCCCCTGGTGGGATTGAATTTCGGTGAGGACCAGTACCTGCAACCTGAGGATGTTGCGGAGGTGCTCGATGTTCCCTTCGGCTGGCACATCCTGGCGGTGGCCGAAATGCTGCAGGGCACGCCTGAGGGGATCCGCCGGCGCTACGGCGAGCTCGTGCGTAAGGGTGTTCGGCATATCCTGGTGGAACTGACAGTCGGCACAGCGCCTGCCAACGTGCGTGCCTTCCTGGACGCTGCGCAAACCTACAGCTAACCGCAGCGCTCTAAGGCATTGACTATACTAGAGTTTTGTGCTATTATCATCATATCTTCGTAAAAGGAGGCGCAAGTCATATGGCCGAAAAACAAACCTTAAAAGCTGCCATTTGGCTGCGCCTGTATATCGTTTAGCCAGCGTGTTCCGTTTGCTAAACAACCACGGGTGCAGCTTCGCCCCGTGGTTTTTAATTTTCTCCGCTAATCCAACTACCAGCAGAGCGTAAAACCACGGGTCACATCGGTTCCTTTCCGTTAATAGAAGGATAAAGAGTGACCAAACAAAAACTTGTTGAACAAATCGACTACTATGAGTCTCTCTACGACCCAACCTTACAACCGGGCAGGATAAGCACTCGTCCGCCGAACAAGCCAAACCGGAGCAAGTCTGAACCGAATCCTTTCGGCGACCCTGACCTGGATGCCAGCAGCGAGGACGGCTTTATCACCAGTTACCATCCCGCCCGTTACGAAAAAGGCTTCCTGCTTACTTCGTTGCACTCGTTCTATGAGCAGGCGCTGCTCACGGATGTGCTTGCCAAAGTACGCGGCGGCAAAGAGGCTAGCGTGTACCGCTGCCGCGCCCATCCCGCCACCGGCCTCGAGTTTGTTGCAGCCAAGGTTTACCGCCCGCGGATGTTCCGTAGCCTGCGCAACGACGCAATCTACCGCGAAGGACGCGAGGTAATCGAAACGCAGGGGGCAACAATCCGCCAGAATGAGGGACGCGAGATGCGCGCGCTGAGGACCAAGACCAGCTTTGGACAGTCGCTCGCACAAGGGTCATGGTTGGGCTACGAGTATACGGCCTTGAAAAAGCTGTATGCGGCGGGAGCCGATGTGCCCAGGCCCCTGGGAGCCAATGAGCACGCTATCCTGATGACTTATTACGGCGACGCCAACCTGCCCGCGCCCACCCTGGTGGAGGTAGAGCTGAGTCCGCACCAAGCCAGAGCATTGTGGCAGCGCGTGCTGCACAATGTAGAGCTGTTTATGCAGCACGGCTTTATCCACGGGGATCTTTCCGCCTACAATATCCTATACTGGCACGACCAAATGACCATTATCGATCTGCCGCAGGTTACCAGCCTGGGCATGAACCGCAATGCATTCTTAATCCTGCGCCGCGATATCGTACGCACGGCCGAATACTTTAGCCAGTACGAGATCGAGATTGATGTGGAAAAGATAAGCCGTCAACTGTGGGCGCGTTATGCGGCGACCGACCCTCTGCAAGCTGGCGATACGCCAGCACAGTGGGATGAGAGCTAACGCCTGGCCGGCGCTGTGCCGCCAACCCGTTTAGTCCAGGCGCAGCAGCACACCGTCGGCCGGAGCGAATTCCAGAGTAAGCGTATAGCCAGCATCGGTCTGCCGGCAGGCCTGGGCATCGGCGCAGACGAGGGGGACAAGTGCTCCCGTTGTTTTGTCAACCATCTGAACGGCGGTAACCTCAGCACCCAGCGTCAGCCGGGCGCTGGCGACCTTGTCGCGATCCAGGTTGACCACCATCAGCCACCTGGCGCCCGCCTCGTCGATGAACTCGCCCAACTGCAGCTTGCCGCCGGATGCATCCAGAACCAAGGATGAATCCGCGATAGGCGCGCATTCCGGCTCCGGCGGCTGCGTGTAATAAACGCCGGTGGACTCGAGCCCAAGCAGCCATTTGCCCAGTTGAGCTACCTCCAGGTTGATTTCGCGTGCCGCTTCCCATTTTGCGGTCTTGTTGCCCGCGCGGTCAAGCAGACCATCGCCGAATGTGCTCGCACCGGGAACGGCATAAGTAAAGTAAGAGATGCCTTTGGCGCCATAGGCCAGAGTCGTGTAAACCTGATAGCGCAGGTCGGCAGCGGTCACATCCCGCACGCCGGGGAATGGAGTCGCCAGGATAATCTGCATGAACGGAATGCCCGCTAGCAGCGCCTCTGAGCGGATTACCTCGAGGTTGGCATAGTAGCCCGGCTGGTCGCCATTTGGCGTAAGGGCATAATGGTCATAGGAGAGAATCGCTGGCTGCACAACCTCGATGAATGTACGGATGTAGCCTGCATAATCCTCCGTTCCGAGCTGGCTGGCCACCGCATAATTCGGGAAAAGATTAATGTAGGGGAAGTGATTCGGATCATTTTCTAGCAATAGCCGGTTAAGGCGGGCGAAATCAGCAAACAGGTCAGCGCCCGGTTCGTCGGTGAGATAATATCCCCACAAGGCAGGATGGTCTTTGTACGCGCTGGTAATATCCTGGATATCTGGCTCGAGGTTCATGCGGTACGGCGAAAGGACGGGATCCGTCACCATCACCTTCAGTCCGAGCTCCTGCGCCCAATCCAGCAGCTTTTTGCCATACGAGGGTGAGACCACGTTGGCCATCACCAGGTTAAAGCCGCCGTCAGCAATCTGTCGCAGAGATGCATGAGTAATATTAGGCGGTGTCCAAAAAGTGATGATGAACTGGTCCAGCACAGGTTTGGGAAGCGGCACGGATGTAGGCATGGCCGTCTTCTGAGGCGCTGCGCTGCGTGTGGGTTCCATGGTAGGTGAAACTGCAGTCGCCTCTTCTTTCTGCCTAGTCGGAACTGCTGCGGTCGAGAGGGTCGGTTCTGCAGATGGTTGTGGCTTTATACTGCAGCTCATCAGCAGCAGCACAATCGCCAGATAAACCAGGAACACCCGCCGCATATACACTCCCTTTTATTCACCCATCGTTTCCTGACTCTTGCGCAGGGCCAGGATCTTGCGCTGCAGGCCAGGCAAGGCACAGGGCGCGCCATTCCGCAAGGGTAAGCGTCTCCGCACGCCGGCTCGGTGTAATCTGCGCCTGCTCCAACGCTAAAAGGATAGCCTCTCGGCTCAAACGTGTATTGGCAGTGAGGCTGTTATGAAGCTGCTTGCGCTTCTGCCCAAACCCCGCCCTGGCAAGTTGAAAAAAGGTGGGCAAATAGACCTCCGGGATCAACGGTTCGTCGTATGATTTAACCAGCACCACGGCCGAATCCACCTTGGGCGCCGGATAAAATGCGCTGGCGGGCACCTTGCAGACGATGCTGGCCGCACCGTAAACCTGAACGCTCACCCCCAGCAGGCTGAGTTTGCCGGGAACAGCAGTCAGGCGTTCAGCCACTTCCCACTGCACCATCAATACCATGCGCGCAGGGCGCATCCTCGCGGACAAGATGTGCCGTAAAGCCGCAGAAGTGATGTAATACGGCAAATTAGCCACCACTTTGTAGCCGGCTGCGCGGACGTCCTCCCCTGTCGTGCTGGCCAGCATTGCCGGGATATCTACCTGCAGGATATCGTCCTCGACAATCCGCACATTGGCTGCGCCGGCGAGCTCGGCGTCGAGCACCTCAACCATGCGGTGATCTAGCTCGACCGCTGTCACCCTTTTTACTCGTCCGGCAAGCATTCTGGTCAGCGTTCCAAGGCCGGGGCCAATCTCGAGGACGATGTCCTGAGCTTCAAGCTCAGCGGCATCTACAATGCGCTGGTAATATGCCGGTTCAGCCAGCAGATTCTGTCCGAGCCCCTTGGAGGGGCTCAGATGGTAACGCTTGAGCAGCGTCCGCACACTCGAACTACGCTCGTCACTGGCTATCGACATCAGCAGGCGGGCCCTCTCCCGGTAATATGGGGTTCACATAGTACGGCGCCGGCGCCAATAGATAGTAATCACCATATTCGTACCAGTTAACATAGTTCTCATCATCATAGCACAAGTCGATATGCTTTCCGCTAATCATCCCGCCCGTGTCCGCAGCATATGCCTTGCCGTATCCGGGGATATACAGCCAGGAACCCAAATCGATGACATCCGGGTCAACTGCTACGATGCCTTTGGTTGCCTTCAACCCCAGATAAGTCAAGCCGTACCAGGGCGAATCAAAAGGCGTGCCGGCGTCAGAAGGGCTGTATGAGGTAATCAGTCCGCTAATTTTGCGCCAGTAAGTGACCGGTCCGCTGGGTGTGTCGAGCGTATGCAGGACGATATTGGTGCCGTATTTATAGATATGGTCCTGCGGTTCACGGGCTACCCACACTTCCTCTTCCGTCTGGTAAACGGGCACATCGTTCTCATAGCGCACCCGTACGCGCGTGCGGATGATCCCCTCCAGACCGGGCACCTCGTCGCGCGTATCAAGCTCCAGCGATGAATCGGCCTGCCAAAGCGTGCGATATGGTATAGGCTCATCCGTAATAACATACTCATCGCGCACTCGCACGACAACGATTTCCATATCACTGCTAATCGTTGTGCGTGGGTCGGGCGTGATATAATCCTTAGCGCTCGTTTCGACATTCTCCTCGGTCAGCAGCTCGCTCACTGTGCCCAGGCGGGTACGTATCTGGCGCACTGTTCCGCCGGAATCCAGAATAACCGGCTTGGAGCGCTCGATGACGATGCTCATCTCCGGGGTTACCGGGCTATCGAGGTCAGGATAGATGCGGTCGCCCTCATATATCCATACCCCCTGTTCATACAGTGCCTGTCCCACCGTCGCGGCAGTCGTATAAAAGCTGCTTGGCAGCGATCCATCCGTTACATTCACGAGCGTTGCCCTCTCGATACGAAAGCGGACGGGCTGAGCTACGGCCGCACGGATATCCCCGAGCGTCGGATTGGGCGATACCTCTAGCTGCGGCAGCGAATCCTGCAGAGATACCTGCACATTATCCATTGTAATCTTATCGTTCGCATCGATAGATACCAACGCGCGGCTAAGCACATCGCTGACGGAGCGTGCGATCAGGTGAATGGTATCCGCGTACCCATCGTGCAATACAATTACTGTGCGGGCTAATACGATGCGGATTGGCTCGCCGGCAGCTAGGTCGGCATCATCCGGCAGTTGCACGCGGTCTTCGACGCGCAATTCCAAATCCATCTCGCGCATAACGCCTTCAGCAGTACGTTGGTGGGTGCGATAATGATAGTCGATGCCGTTGATATCGATGATGACGACATGCTGTGTCGCGCGATATACGACCGCTAGCCCTCCCAGAAACAGCACGATAATCAGGATAGGCAAGCCGGCAGAAACCAGTTTCCTTTTCAAATATGCGCTCCTGCTGCGTGCAGGCCGGCCAACCACCCGGAGGTAAAGGCGCTTTGCAGGTTGTAGCCGCCCGTTTCTCCAGCGATATCGAGCAGTTCACCTGTGATATACAAGCCTGGCACTTTTCTAGAGGAGAAGGAAACCGGCTCCACCTCCTCACAACGCACACCGCCCACCGTAACGATCGCTTCGCGAAAAGGACGCGTCTGCGTAACGGTCACCGGAAAGCGCTTCACGGAATCGATGAGCATAGAGCGCTGTCGCGAATTGAGCTGGTTGATGCGCAATGGGCATGCAGATGTATGCCCTCCCCTGCCGCATGCCGAATCGAGCAAACCTACGATGCACTGCGCCAGGCGCCGCGGGACATACGGCTGCAAGACGGCCATGACGTCTGCCTGGCGATCAGTATCCGCAGCGCTCTGGATCTGAGAAGCCAGCTCATCTACCTTGATGTGCGGTTGGAAGTCAATTGTTAGCGTGATTGGGCCTTGCTCCAGGAGCGGTGAGAGTTGCGAGCTCAGATTCAGGACCGCCGGGCCGCTTAAACCGTCGGCGGTAAAGAGGAAATCGCCCTCAACCCGTCCTATACGTTTTGCCTCGCGGTACGCGGTGATAACCACTTGCGAAAATGACAGACCTTCCAACAATTTTATCCAGGATTCCTGGGCTATCAATGGCACAAGCCCGGGATACAAAGCGCTGACAGTATGCCCCACCTGCCGCAGCATATAGTAGCCGTCGCCGTTCGAGCCCGTCTGCGCCCAACTTTTACCGCCCGTCGCCAGGATAGCCGCATCGGCGGAAAAGATTTGCCTGTCGGTCTCGACGCCGATAATGTGACCTGCTTCCAGCATCAATCCGCGCACGGCCGTGTTCAATACAAGCTCCACTCGCGATGCCCGGCAATATTCTATCAGGGCATCCAAGATGTCCAGGGATTTTTCAGATGCCGGATAAACACGTCCTTGGTCGTCCGCGATTGTGGGTATGCCCAACGTTTGGAAAAATGCGCGCAACTCCTGCGCACCGAAACGCGCCAGTGCATTGCGCATAAAATCACCGTGCGGGCCGAGATGGGTAGGCCATTCGTGCGTTGGGCAAAGATTCGTGAGGTTGCAACGGCCATTGCCAGTCAGCAGCAGCTTACGCCCCAAGCGGCTGCCCTTTTCCAATAAGACAACATTTGCTCCTATTTCGGCCGCTTTGCCAGCAGCCATCAATCCGGCTGCGCCGCCGCCGACAATGATTACGCGCTGGTTCACACCTATGTTCCTCGATGTAACAAGCGGCCGCTGCTGAACCTGACCAACCTGCCCGAACCAGGCTGGCCCGCGTCACCCAGAGGGATCCGCTTACCGCTGCTTCCTCTCGGACCTGACGGGGTTCACAGTCCTCCGCCGCGCAGGGCCCAATCCGTACAGATTGGCCAGGTTCAACCGCGGTGAGTTGCTAACACCTCCAGATTATAGTAACGTTAGGGCGAGTGTCAAAGCATTGGGCTTGCCTGAGAGTGAGAGCCTTGGCCAACAGGCCGATAACCTTCAGGGGGGATGCAGTGAAAATCAGCGTCATACAAAGCCGAACGTATTACGACTACAACCCGAGCGCACCCGGCGATTGGACCCTGGAGAAAATAACGCGCGCAGCTCAGCCGGGCATCGAAGAAGGCCTGGCAATGGCAGAGAAGGCTGCAGGCGACGGTGCGCAACTCATCGTGATGATTGAGGCCTTTAATACCACCGTCCTGCCTAATGATTTGCGGTTTCATTATGCGGATATCTATGAACCGCTGGACGGTCCTATAATCAACCGCTTCAGCCGGATAGCAAAATGCTTTGCAGCGTATATTGTCGCCGGGCTGTACACCAGTAGAGAAGGCAAGGCTTACAACTCGGCGGTATTGTTCGGACCGAACGGGCGAATCGTCGGCGTGTACGACAAAGTGCATCTGCCGGCCGGCGAGGACCGAGAAATAACGCCCGGCAGCAGCTTCCCGGTCTTTTCCACAGAGTACGGCAGCATCGGCATGTTGATCTGTTGGGATATGCAGTATCCTGAAGCGCCGCGCGAACTCGCTTTGGGCGGCGCAGATCTGATTGCCTGCCCTACTTGGGGTTGGGAGCACCGCTTCGGCCTGTGCCGCGCTTACGAGAACGGCGTAACGATTGCGGCCGCGATGGGCATAAACCCGCACGGCCTTTACGAGGATGAAAACCCGAGCTGCATCGTCGATAATATGGGCAGGGTCATCGCGGCTGCGCCGCGCAACGAAGCAGCCATTGTGAGTGCGGAAGTCGATATTCGCCAGGAGCCGGCGCCGCAATACGGCGCGGACCGCTGGACTGGCTTGCATTCGATGCGCCAAATTCGGCTGCTGCAGCGCCGGCCGGACGCCTACCGCTTGGTAACACTGCCACACCCGCCGGTTATGTCAAGATATCCATCCGTTCAAGGCCCTGCCAGCGAAAATGGCAAGGACGCGAAGTGAAAATGAGAGCTTTAGCAGGGAAAACTAAAACCGCTGCAGCCGTCCCACACGCAGGATGTCGGTGAGATAAACAGATGACTAAAAGACACTTGACCATCGTTATCTGCATAGGCGTTGGTTTGCTTCTTGGGGCGTGTCGGCCGACCGCCGTGCCGACGCTTTTCCCCACGATCACGCCCGGCCAACCGCAACGCACAGTTACCAGCATCAAGCCGCAGGAAGTTACTGCGACTCCCAAGCCGACGCCAAGTATTACGCCGGCGGCCACCATCCCGGCGCCCTTACCGTTGAGCAACGTTCTTGCCGTCTCCTTTGTTGATGCCAACAATGGCTGGCTGCTGGGGGATGCATGCACGCAAGATGATACAAAATGCCTTAACCGAGTCATCGTGCTGCGGCATTCCAGCGACGGCGGACGCTCGTGGGCTCCGCTGCCTGCACCGCACGCTTTCAGCCCGGATTCCGCTGACCATCCGTTGGAACGAGTGAGCAGTATCTTGTTCACCAGCGCAACCGACGGCTGGCTTTACGGCGCGAACACCTTTTATACGCATGACGGCGGCCAAATCTGGTTCAAAGCCGAACAGGTGATTCTAGCGCTGGCGTTTCAGGACAACCTGCTATGGGCGATAGTCGCTGCCGACGATAGCTGGCAGGTGGCGACCTCGAGCGATAACGGCAGCACTTGGGTGAGCGCCTCCACCCAGCCCAAGTGGACGGGCGGCACGCCTCAGTTAGCGGCATTGAATGCCAAGCAGGCCTGGGTGATGGCCAGCACAGATTTCGACTGGTACCTCTGGCACACTGCGGACGGCGGACAGAGTTGGGAAGAGATGCCCGAGACTACCCAGCCCTTCCGAGCTGCGCGCCTCCTGGAGGTAGATAGGGAGGGCCGCTTGTGGCTTTTCAGCGCTGACCAGCCTGCCGGGGGCAGCCAGAGTAAATCGCTCCATACCTCAACCGACGCAGGCGCCTCCTGGCAGCTCGTAGCCGTCCCTCCTTATGATTCCAGGACGCCCTGCAGCCTGCCATGGCCAGGAGAACTGTCGGCTGCTGCTCGTTCGGCAGCTACTAACGGCAGCGAATGGTTCCTGGTGCTCAGCCGTTACACACTTGTAGGCTCTGCCAACGCCGGATGCAACTGGTCCGAAGCCGTGCCTTTTGCGCAGGCAAACATCGGCGATGCCACCATCATCGGCGTAACCTTTGCCGACAGCCGGCATGGTTGGGCTGCGGCCTCTCCCAATCGGCTGTTTATGACCAGCGACGGCGGAGCTACCTGGGAGATGACTACCATCCAATAGGCGTTCGCACTCAGGAGAACATCAGATGACAACTACAACCTTGCAACGGCCGCAGTGGACTAACCGCTACAAGTCAAACTGGGATGATGCCTATCAGCGCATAATGGCCTGGTGGGAGGGCGCGTGCCTGGATCGACCGGTGGTGATTGCTCCACTGGCCAAACCGGGCGCGCCGGATTTCCATGCATCCAAATCGCTCGACTGGGCACAGCGCGACCTCGATGCCAGCTACCAACTGGAGGCTTCCCGCTACCATCTGGAGCATACGCTGTTCGAGGCAGAAGCAGCGCCGGCGGTCGGCACGGGTTATGCATCCCTGCTGTGGATGCTGGGTGCAATGGCCGGTGCGCAGGTGCGCTATACTCCTGATACCGGCACAGCCTGGGTCGAGCCTATCCCGGACCTATATGAACGGCCGCTGCCACAGTTTGACCCTGCCTGCCCGCCATATGCCTTTGCCATATCTATGATTCATCGTTACGCGCACGAGTTCGGCTACGACTGCATCCTGGGCGCAAACGCGATGGTAGATCCGCTGACGACCCTCTCGATGATGCGCGGCCCTGAACAGCTTTGTATAGACCTGGTCGACAAACCCGAGACAGTGCAGCGCTGGTCAGGCCGTCTGGGCGAGCTTTTCCTACAGATCGTCGCAGGTTGGCGAGCGGCACGCGCGCCATACGGCCGCAGGGAAGAGACCAACTGGACTGGCATGTGGGCGCCAGGCGATATGGATGCTCTGCAGTGCGACTTTTCCGCCATGCTTTCGCCTGCAATGTTTGCGCAGTTCGTGCTGCCGGAGCTTGAGCGCGAAGCAGCGTTTTTCGATTATGCGTTGTGGCACCTGGACGGCCCGGAGGAAATCTGCCACCTGGAGTTGATTACGGGCGTGCGCAAAATCCGTGCCATTCAATGGGCGGATAATCCTTATGCGCCTTCGATGAACTACATCGATCTGTTCAAACGCATCCGCAAGCTGGGCTGCTCCGTCATCTGCTCGGTGCGTACGCCGCAGGAAGCCATTGAGCTCACCCGTCAGGTGGGCAAGGACGGCCTGGCGCTATGCATCAGCGGGATTCGCGACCAGGCTGAGTTGGAGCGCACGCTGTTGGCATTGAAGCGCCTGTAATGGGGTCGAACCAGCGATAACCGATTAGCCGCGATCGCGCGACCATTTTTCGGCGTTACGCAGCAAATCTTTGGCCTGCGTTTCGCTAGAGCACCAGGTTTCGATAAAAAGCCCCCGCGCGGAAAGCAGGCCTAACGCTTCCTCCACTTCTTCGGGCGGAATCGTAATATGCAGGTTCCGACCCTTGCTTTGCACCAGCCTGAGGGTATCAAGATAATGCAGCGGGCTGGGCTTGCCGGCTCCAGGCAATATCTGCAGCGCCTGCAGCCGCGGCAGCTCCAGCAGCGCAGGCACATGCGCGAACGCGCAGATGCCATCCACATGGTAAACGGTATCATCGAGGTAATTGGTCTGACGCTCTATCACCGGGATAAACAGCTTCGCGAACATCGTGGGGGAAATCATATACGAAAAGTCGCATTGGGAAGCATAGAACTTGCCCGGCGACCATAGACCGAACCAACCGGTGCTGCCTTCGGCAGTCGCGTGCACAATCCGATAAGTGTATTCATACACCTCAATCCACAAGTCCATCAGGTAGTGTTCGGCGGCCAAAACGCGCTCGGGTTCGAGGGCAACATCCAGCAACAGTTGCTGGGTGCCGCGCAGCCAGGCCAGCGTATCGCCCGGGCCGCCGAACGCCCCGATGACGGGCAGCGATTTGCCCTGCGCTTCAATAACAGAACGCTCCAGCAAAGCGGTATTGTATTTCCACCAATAACCATCGCGGTCGATTTTCAGCCGAGTCACATCCCAGTCATCACCGAACAGAATCGGGTCAATCCAACCGGTTTCGCGGTCAAGGGTGATCGGGCAGCCGAGGTAGGTTGCCAGGCTGTTTTGCCCGGCATAGCCACCCGACCAGTGCGGCAGCGCTTCGCCGCCGTAGTAGGTGCGCTCATGGGTATAGCGGTTGCGCGCGGTAACATAGTCCAGGTCGACCCAACAATCAACCGGATTCTCGGGCTGTTGCGGCGGTTCCAGCACAAGGCTGTTGTCGCGCGGGGCGTACACCGCCATCCCGCAGCGGCCGATGGCTTCATGTGCCCACCAGGCCAAATAATGCTGCTTCACATCCTTCCAATCCGGCTTGTAGAGTAAAGACATATTTCTCCCGGTTATTACAAGCTTGGCAGTGGTGGCAAGCCAAAATAGCTGCGATACGCTGCTATCATAGCATGATAGTTGGCAGATTTGACGTCCTCGTGCACAGAATGGCTGGTATGCAGGATATGGCCGCCCGGCGTGCGGCTCCCCAGCTCGAGACAGCGTGTTACTTCGCCCCGCACCTGGTCTGGTGTTCCCAGGCACAACGTGTGGCGCGCATCGATATTGCCGATGATGCACACCCGCTCTTTTATCCCTTCGGCGTTCAGGCGCTCCATCGTCATGCCGGCCGCCTGGTCCACCTCCTGATAGCCGTCCACCCCGGTGTTAAAGAAAAAGTCATCGCGAATCGGCCAGTGATTGCCGTCCGATGTGTACACCGCCAAGGCGCCGGCACGGTGAATCAGCCTCACATGCTGCTGCATCACCGGCAGGATAAACTCATGGTAGTGCCGCGGCGAGACGAAAGGACCTTTGTCCGAAGATACATCCCCGCCAATGACCATCACTTGGCAGCCCCAACGCATCTGGCGCTCCGTCTCGGCAAATGCCTGAGTTTGCTGTATGGCCAGCCAACGCCGCAGCAGCTCCGGCTCCTGGGCGAACCACATCAATTGAAACGGAGGATAAAACGCCACGCCGGTGCCGGCCCCCACCTCGCCCATATACACCCAGTCGCGTCCATCCGCTGCAGCCAGTTCCTGCAGCCGGCGCAGCGCATAGGGACGTTCTGTATCGACAGGCTGCGCCTCGGGCTGCCAACCTTCAATCTGTGCGCGCCGCTCCGCTTCGGTAGTTTTCAGGGAATCCGCATCCTCCGCCGCAGGATGTTCGAGCACTACCAGTTTGGTGCGCTCGTTCAGACAGAAAGTCTTGCCGTCCAGCAGCCAACGCCCGCGGCCAAGCTTATGCGGCCTCGGCAGCCGCGCCGGCCGGATGGGCGGGATATGTACCATATCAAGCTCAAAGTAACTGCTGATGGCGAACACTGCCTGCGCATCGGCTTCAGCCATTTCCTGCGCGGAAATGCCTTCAGCGAGAGCGTCCCAGGCAAGCTCCTCGTCGGTCGCAACGGTGCGGCCGCAGATAGGCCAATGGATCGGATGATACGGCCAAAAGAGCTCAAACAGGGGCGTGCGGTCGGGCTGCTGGTGCCTAAAGGCACGCATCACCCGCTCACGGGAACCGCCTGTCATCTGCTATCCCCCTCAGCCAGCACCAGGGTATCGTTCTCCTCGCGCAGCGGGAGCAGCCTGCCACGCTCCAGCGGCGCTGTATTAGGTTGGTGCAAGGCCAGCATCAAGGCACCGCCAAACGTGCGGAACACGGAACCATGTCCGCCGTCCTGGCTAAAGAGCGGTTTATCTGCATGCTGCCAGGGGCCGAGGATTGTGCCGCTCGGCGAACGCGCCACCCCAACCGCATAGCCCAACTCGGTAAAACTCGACCAGACCATCAGCAGCGTGCCGGCGCGCGTGCACAGCAGACACGGTCCGTCCGTAACCCAGTATCCTTCGCGAGGGCCTCTGGTCACCCAGGGAGCCTGTGAGGCGGTAAATAACAATTGCGGCTCCCCTGCCGGCGCGGCCAGGTCCGCCGTAAGGGGCATGGCGCACATAGCGCCATCTTTTACTTGCAGCCACTCGTGGCAAAATACTATCCAAGGAGCGTCGCCTTGCGCGGTGTATAAGGTGCCGTCAAGGCATTCCCAATCACGCGGCGTTACTGGCCCAGCGGAAATCGGCGCAAAAGGACCGTCGGGCAGGTCGGAGCGCAGTATCTGGGTGCCACGGCATACACCGGCTGCCTTGAAGCTGGCGAACAGATAATACTGCCTCCGGTAGTAATGCACCTCGGGAGCCCAGAAATCGCGGTCGGCCCAGAAGCCGCCAGGAGCGCGGAATACTGGGCGCGGATCGGACCAGTCATTCAAATCGCGGCTGGTACGCGCGTTAAACCCGACCGGCTTATTCCCTTCTAGCGCCGCGCTGTACAGATAATACAATCCCTCTGCTGCGATGGGAAGGATGAATGGATCGCGAATCGGGATATCGGAAAGTTTTGCCATTTGCGTTTACTCGTCTCGGGGAAATGTAGAGTTACACACGTATCCCATCATAACACATCCGCCCATAACTTGTTGTTGCGCATTTGCTTGTGTTATCCTACGGGATATTTTATACATAATAGAAAAATGAATATCATATAGCAAGCATAAGAATTGGGAGGGATGATGGCCGGTCTTGGTTTGTCACTTAATCTCAGCGATCTGGGAGATAAACCCAATAAATCTGAGCCAGGGCAAGTCGTCGAACGCGATCTGATTATTATCGGCAGCGGGCCTGCCGGGTTATCCGCCGCCATCTATGCCGGCCGTTCCGAGCGTAAACCACTGGTGATAGCCGGACAAACCTTTGGCGGCCAGGCGGCTTTGACGGCGGGCATTGAGAATTATCCGGGGTTTCAGGAAGGGATCGGCGGACTGAACCTGATTGAGCAGATGATCGACCAGGCGAAAAAGTTCGGCGCCGATATCATTTACGATGACGTCACCGAATTCGACAGCAGCGGTTACCCCTACACCGTAAAGACCCTGGACGCAGTCTTTCAGGCCAGGGCTATCATCATCACTACCGGGGCTTCACCGCGCAAACTGGGCGTGCCGGGTGAGAGCAAGTTTTTTGGCCGCGGGGTTTCCACCTGCGCCACGTGCGATGGATATTTCTACAAAGATCGCGAAGTGGTGGTGGTGGGCGGCGGTGATAGCGCACTGGATGAGAGCATCTACCTCACGCGCTTTGCCTCAAGCGTTACGGTTATCCACCGCCGTGATGCGCTGCGCGCCAGCGCCATCCTGCAGGAGCGGGCATTCGCCAATGAAAAGATACACTTTGTGTGGAATAGTGTGCTCGAAGAGGTGCTAGGCGACCGCGTCGTTAGCGGGGTAAAACTGCGCGACGTGAAAACCGGCGAGATGACAGAATTAGCATGCGATGGCGTATTTATCTATGTCGGCTTGGTGCCCAGTACTCAGCTCTTTGCAGGTCAACTAGAGTTGGATAAAGACGGCTATATCATCACCGACCGCAAATATCATACGAACATCCCCGGAGTGTTCGCTGCCGGGGATGTCCAGGATCCTCATTTCAGGCAGGTCGTCGTAGCCGCAGGTTCCGGCGCAGCGGCAGCCATCGAAGCCGACCACTTTCTGGCCGAAAAGGATTACGAGGCGGGCAAGGTAGAGTAACCTTGCGGGATACCTTCCTCGTCAAAATCAGGAAAGAGTTGGCGTTTGCTGTAGATACGGCCGTTTTTGACTAGCCATTGACGGTATTGTTCGCCGTCCTCGCCCTCCACGGAAAAATAGCCGTCGACATATGGATCGATCGCCAACACCTCACGAATCTCGTTCAATACCTCGGATGGCTCGGTTACATCCGCGCCAAAGAGGACATATTCCGTGCCGCCAAGGTCATCCTGAGGCCAGCACCATCCGGCGCGATAACGCTTGCTTGCCGGCGTTCCCGGATCTGCCAACTCGACTGCTGAAGCTTTGGTTGTCAGTAGCTCGTGTATGCGTGCAACCTTGCTCTCATGCTGCTCTTCGGTTTCATCAACACCCTCGACATCCGCGTCAGGCCAACTTAGCTCCAACCAACCTCGGATAGCATAAATATAGTCCATCGTCACTCCTTGCCGTATATATTATCGATGCAGCGCCACCTCGTATTACCTACATACTCCTGCACTTACTCGTTTTTATCACGTTCCCTGAATCCCGCTCCCGGGATAAGCACGATGCCACATCTTGGCTTTTTTCACCAGTAGCTGCAAGCGTTGTAAGACTATTTTATGCGCCTGTGGCATTTATGCAATTGCTTTCTGCTGCCAACAAGTTGCGATACAAGGTCGCATTCACTACAATTACCAAGAGATACGTTATGGAGCAAAAGATGCCGAGCTTGTGCGCTGCGCGCTCAACGTTTGCTGCATGGGCTATGCCATTCTGCCAGTGCTGCTTCACAGGTAGATATGCGTTGCTGCTGATGTGTGCAGATGCATCTGCACCCCTGCGCAGTTCAGCGGTATCGGTGCGCATGTAAGTCGTTTCTCTGCTATTTATGTCAATTTGCTTCAGATTGTTTAGGCAGATATACTAGCACGCATCGAGCACCAGGTCATTGCGGGTAGCGCATATCCTTTAGGAGACGACAAGGCGATGCCTTTGACAGTGCCCAATTGGCGCGGGATGACTGCCGATGATTACCGCGATATCATGCGCGCTTGCGATCGCGCCTCCAGCCTGTTAGCGCGCCGAGATGTGCTGTTGCTGGATACCGAGACGACTGACCTGAACGGTGAAATCATCCAGATTGCTATCGTAAATACCGCCGGCCAGACTATACTTGACACCTTGGTACATCCTACCAAGCCGGTATCGCCAGGAGCTTTTGCGGTGCACCATATCAGCAACGCAGCCCTGCGCAGCGCCCCGCGATGGGACCAGGTAGCCGAGAGATTCGCCGCTTTGGCCGTTGGCAAGTTGCTGGTGAGTTATAACGCAGCGTTCGATGCGGAGATGATACGCAATTCCTATCGTTGCGCAAGGTTAAATCCTATTCCGCTGCACTGGGAATGTGCCATGCGCCTATATGCCCAATACGTACATATACCAGGCCAATACGGCGATTTCCGTTGGCTACCGCTGCCAGGTGGGGATCACAGTGCGCTAGGCGATACGCTGGCTACCCTTGAGGTGCTGCGCCTGATGGCAGGTGACCTCAGCAGGTTATGCGGCATTGTCCAGCGGTTGCAGTCATCCTAATATCCTATCATCCACGGAGGAGAAATATGCTCAAATCGAAACTGCTTCACCCTCAGATCATCCACGCGCTGGCGTGCGCCGGCCATGGCTCCAAGGTATTGATTGCCGACGGTAATTACCCCTTCAGCACCGGCGCCAATCCTGAAGCCGAACACGTGTACCTGAACCTGACGCGCGGTTTTGCACCGGTGGATCAGGTGTTGGAGGTACTGGTGAGCGCCGTCCCGATCGAGAGCGCCCAGGTGATGATGCCGGCCGATGGCGTTGAAGCGCCCA
>JAJFUJ010000190.1 GCA_021372475.1 Chloroflexota bacterium
GCTTCTACGACCGGCTCATACTTGCGGGTGGATTTGCGAGTAAGGATAGTCTGGTACAGGATAGGATCTGCCATATAGGTCTCCTGCTTGCTGCGAACCTGTAACTTGCCAGGAATGCATCAAAATAAACCTTCTGACTGAACAGGAGTCATCTTAGCCATCCATCGCTACAGGTCAAGCGCAGCGTGGCTGACAAGCGCTATTTTGTATGTTATTATGTATTCATCATACAGTCACTATCTATCGGGCGGAGGTAACTGCTATGCCTTCCAGCAGCGGACGCAACAGCACAAAAAACAGAGGTAGGAAAAGCACATCGGCCAGGTCCAAAGGGCTGCCGCCCGAACAGCGTCGCATCAGGATCCCAGTCGTCGGCGGAGGCAAGCAGGTTAAACGCACCAGGCGACGTTTTCCAGCCGGCGGCAAAGCATTAGGCTGTACATTGCCAACAATTTGCCTAATTTTATTTTCTTTTCTACTTGCATTGAGTATATAGGCGGAGGAGATATGTCCATACGCAGCGAATTTGCAGATCCATCAAACGAACGGCGCGTATTGCAGATTGTACATGGTCTGCCGGAGACGGCGGAGGAACGGCAATCTCTGCTGGAATCCCTGGCTTCCCTCGGCTTTGGCGGCGTTGTCACCAATGTCTCGTTCAAAGATTACCTGCGCAACGAAAAATACTGGGCGGATTTCACCGACGGCTTAACGCGCGCCCAGGCGCTCGAGATGGTGCTCTGGCTATATGATGAGGAAGGATATCCCTCTGGTCTGGCAGGGGGGCTCACGCTAGCCGGCAATCCGGAGTACCAGTCGGAGGGCGTTGCTTATTACCATACCGAAGGCAAAGGGCAGCTTGAGCTCAAGCTGCCCGAGGGAGAGCTGCTCTATGTTTGCTGGGCGCCATTGGTCGATGCACAACCGCAACTGCCGGCCAGGCCGCTGCAGCCCAAACTAGATGGCCGTGTGATAACCTGGCCGGCTGTAGAAAACGCAGCGTTAATGGCCTTCGTCAGGCACCCGCTGTACGCCGGCACGCATGCCGAAGCCAACGTTCACAAACACCAGCCATATATCAACATCATGGATGACCGCGCCGTTAACAAGTATATTCACCTGACCCACGATGCGTATGAAGCGCATCTGCGTAGCCAGCTTGGGCTGGGCACCGGCGATGTGTTCAAGGCGCTGTTCACCGACGAACCTTCGTTAATGACAGGCTTTTTAATCGGCGGGCCGCAGCCGGCGCCGGTCATCCCATGGTGTTACGACCTGATTGACCGTTACCAGGAGCTGTGGGGCCAACCGCTGCTGCCGCAGCTCCCGCTGCTGTTCAACGGGCAAGGACAGGCTCAAGCCCAGGCGCGTTTTCGCTTCTGGCAGCTCGTGGCCAACCTGGTGGAGGAACGTTACTTTGGCGCCATCCAACGCTGGGCTCAGGACCATCACCTGGCTTCCAGCGGGCACCAACTGCTGGAGGAATCGATTATCGCCCACACCTACTATTACGGCGATTTTATGCAGTCCGCGCGCCGGTTGGATTGGCCGAGCATCGACCAACTGACATCGCGGCTGGGCCAGGATGAGGTCCCGCTGCATGCCAAACTGCTGGGCTCAGTAGCTGAGCTGAACGGAGCTGAGCGCGTGATGTGTGAGAGCTCCGACCACGTTCAGAGAGTCACCAAACAGCCACAGGTCAACGACCAGGAAATCAAAGGAACGAACGGCTGGCTCTACTTGTTGGGTGTGAACGTCATCACATCTTACTATGCATGGAGCGACAATAGTTTTACCTGGGCAGAGGCAAGCGATAAACCGCAGCGCAATTGGCGCGACTTGAATGCCTATCTCGGCCGGCTGGGCACGTTGACCCAGGGAGCGCGCTGGTTGGGCGAAATCGGCATAGTATATCCGATTGAGGCCGCCTGGGCACATTTCATCACGCAGCCAACCACGTATTACCAACGCCAGGAACCTGCTGGGGCGCGCCTGGTGGATGACGCCTATCAGCAGTTGGGCAAGGCACTGCTCTTGAATCGTTACGATTTCACCATCCTCGACCGCCAGGCGCTGGTCAAGGCCAGTGCGAACGCTGGGCGGCTGCGCCTAGGTCATCTGGACTTGCGCTGCCTGATCCTGCCGCATATGCAGTATATCGCGCTGGAAAGCATGCGGCGCGCCTTTGCATTATGGGAAAATGGCGGCATCGTGCTGGCCTACGGCTGCGCGCCCGAATATGCGGCTGAAACCGGCAGCGTCGATGAGGTGGGCAGATTGGCCGGGATGATGTTCGGCGCGCCGGGCCAGGTCAAGCTCAGCAGCCACGGAGGGCAAGCGGCATGGACGGCCGATATGGATGGTGTGTTAGCGCTGTTGAACCATTGGGATTTGCAGCTAATCAACGTTGAGCCGGCAGGCGCCCCGATCGCCGCGGTGCAGCGTCGCCTGCCGGATGGCCGCAGCAGCGTGATGCTGTTGAACCACTCTGATAGCGATCAGGTCGTTACCGTCAAGGCGCCCTTAGCCAGGGCTGAGCTGTGGGACCCAGAGAGCGGGGCGATAACGCCCATCGCGAATTCTCCGCTGCACGGGATTCAGTTGGCGTTCAAACCGCAGCGGGCGCTGTTCCTGGTCGAGAGCAGCTAAGCGGGCGAGGCGGCGCTGGTCAGGCGGGAAAGCACCGCCTTGATGACTTCGATGCTGCGCAAATACTCGCGTAGGTCGATGTGTTCCCGTGGAGTATGGTCGAGGGCCGAATCCCCGGGACCATAAGCGGCAATCGGGCAGTTCCAGAGCGGGCCTACCACGTTCATATCCGAGGTGCCGGTCTTGAACACGAACGCGGGCTGTCCGCCTGCGGTGCGGATGGCTGCCAGAAAAGCAGCGCAAAGAGGCGTGCGCTTATCCGCGATATAGGCTTGCTCCTCGCCGTGTGTGCGCAGTTCTGCTTCGCCGCGCCAGATATCGAGCTGCGCGAGCAGTTCATGCAAGGGGGCATGCGGCGGCAGGCGCATGCCGATGCGCATCTCTACCCGTTCCGTGAGGCCGTCATCGCTGCTGTTCATACGGCGCAGGGAAGGATCGAGCATGGCGAAGCGCACATCCAGGCCATGGTTGTAGGCGCGGCAATATTCGAGCAGATTCTGCCAGAAGGCTGCCGCCTGCTCGCAACCGCCGCTCTCGCGGCCGGCCGTATGGCCGATAGGCTGTTCCAGTGTATAGTCTATTAGCAGCCGCCCCTTGTAACCGAGCGTGATGCGGCTCCAGGTGCTGGGTTCGCCGATGATGCAGTAACGCGGCTGGTAACGCTCCAGCAGATAGCGCGCCCCGCGCGACGAGGCGGCCTCTTCCTCGACGGCGCCTACCACGACGATCTGCCAGCCCGGCCGAGCGCCGAGCTGTGCTGCCGCCATAGCCATTGCCGCCAGCGGGCCTTTGGCATCGACGGCGCCGCGGCCGTAAAGCAAGCTACCCTCGCGGCGCACCGGGATGATGCCCGGCACGGTATCGATATGCCCCAGCAGCAGCAACTGGTGCGGACCCTCCCCAAAGGCCGCTACGCCATTGCCGGCGCCGTCAACCTCGGCAGCCGCACCGTACATCTCCATCTCGCCGATAAAGCGTTCCACTGCGCCGCGCTCCTGACCGGAGAAGGAAGGAATCGAGATCAGTTCGGTCAGGAAAGCGACCGCTTCGGCGTCGTTGGATATCAGGCGCGTCATGCGCTCAGCACCCTTTCGATAGCATCACAGGCTTGCGCGAGGTCGTCATCGCTGATAACCAGGGGAGGCAGCAGCCGCATGACGGTGTTGCCTGCTGGCAGCGCTAACACGCCTTCGGCCATCAAAGCCTTGAGATAGGGAGTCACTTTTTGGCGCAGCTCAATGCCGAGCATCAGCCCGAGTCCGCGCACCTCGCGGATCAACGGCGACTGAATGCTCCGCAGCCGCTGCAGCGCCCAGGCCCCTTTGCGCGCGGAAGCCTCGGCCAGGCCTTCCGACTGGATGACATCGATAGCCGCCAGAGCGGCAGCGCAGGCCAGCGGATTCCCGCCAAAGGTCGAACCGTGCACGCCGGGCTTGATATTCCGAACCCGCTCGCCGAGCAGCACAGCGCCCATCGGCACACCACCGGCGATGCCCTTGGCCGCGCACATGATATCGGGCTGCAGACCGTAGTGTTGGCATGCCCACAGGCGGCCGGTGCGCCCAAAGCCGGTCTGCACCTCGTCAACAATCAGCAGGATATTACGTTCGCGGCACAACTGCTGTGCCGTCTGGAGGTATTCTGCCTGCCCAAGGTTGACGCCGCCTTCACCCTGCACCACCTCCAGGATCAGCGCAGCGGTGGTATTATCCAGCGCTGCATCGAGGGCCGCCGTTTTGTTATACGGCACATGGCGCACACCCGGAATAAGCGGCTCGAACGGAGTGCGGTATTCCGGCTCCCAGGTAGCCGAGAGGGCGCCCAGCGTGCGTCCGTGGAACGAGCGCATCGCGGCGACAATACCGGGTTTGCTGGTGCTCAGGCGGGCGAACTTGAAGGCTGCCTCGACCGCTTCGG
>JAJFUJ010000212.1 GCA_021372475.1 Chloroflexota bacterium
AGGTTCAGCCCGAACTCGAACTTGTTATCGGCATAGGCGTGGTACATAAACGCCTCGATGCTCGGCTGTTTCTCGATCTTTTTATAGGCCAGGCAATAGGCTGCAAAGCCGATCTCCTCGCTGTGCGCATCCCAGGTGTTAAAGCCCTGCTCCGAGAAGATGATGCGCCGCGGCTGGCCGCGGTAGCGCAGATGCTCCTGCGCCAAGTAAGCCGGCAGCACCTCGATGTTCTTGAAGGTGATGCGCGGCGTCGTAAAGTCGAACGTGGCGCTGCGGTCGTTCCAAAAATCGGGAGCGTAGAAACTCTCGCAGTAGGGATGGTAGGCCACGTTCCAGCCAAAGTTGCCGTCCGCCAGGGCGTACTGGTTCAGGTGCTCCAGTACATCGCGTCCCTTGTAGTAGGCCAGCGGCCTGGCTGGCTCGGCCGCCAGGTTAAAGTAGTGCGTCAGCGAGATATACGCCCGTCCTTCCGACCAGTATTTCTGCGCCGCCTGCCAGGCGAGCCGCAGCGCGCCGGTGTATTCCTTCACATACTGCTCCACCGGCATCTCACCCGCGTTGCCCCAGTTCCACTGCGCGTCCACCTCGTTCGAGATGATAAAGCCGGTGATGCGGCCGAACTGGGCGTCGGCGCGCATATAGCGCGCGGCCAGGTAATCCAGGAACGCGCCGTAATAGGCGATGCCGTCCTCGCTCTCCATATTAAAGGCGCTGATAAAGCCCTCCGGGTTATAACCGGGATGCAGCACCAGGGAGTTGAGCAGCGGATTGTTATCGGCGCCGAAAAGCTTGGGCGATGCCAGCAGGATCAGCGAGAGGTTCGTTTTGTCCTGGTAATAGGCCATGATGGTTTTATCGTAGGATTCGGCGACCGCCTTGCGCAGGAAAAAGGTATTGCCGTTGTATTCGTAGGGGAATGTATCCCCTGCCGGCGCGGCGCTGAACAGCTCGCACAGGTTGACGTTCATCGTGGCGTGGCACACGCCGAGCGCCTTGGCATCCGGCCCGTGCACGTGCGTGCCCTTCTTGGAGGGCGCCTGCGGGTACGGGTAGCTCCAGGCGTGGGCATCCGCCGCAAAATCCGTCACATAGCATACCCCTTCCGCCTGCTGCCGGCCGTCCGCTGACCACACCGTGAAACGGCTGGTCAGCCGGTCGCGGGCGCCGTCATAGCGCGGCACACACACTTCGCCCGCGCCGCATACCTCACCCGCGATGAGCGCGAGCTGGCGCGCCGGCTCCGCCGAGATGATCGGCGCCTGCTCGCGCACCCACAATTTGGCGCCCTGCTCAGCGCCCGAGAGGGTCAGGACGATAGTATCTTGGGTTGCGGTGATCTTGGTTAGCTTCATGTGGTATTCTCCTTGTCAATATTGTTTTTTGCTCACGCTGGATGTTTATCCTTCAAACCACACCGGATTGCTCAGCAGCGCCGGCAGCAGCGGCAATTGCGGCAGAAAGGCGCGCAGCAGCTCGACCCGCGCGAAACCGGGCGCCCGCATGCGGTAACTGCCCTTCCAGCTCCCCGGCGCGGGCGCCTGCAGCAGCGTCTCGGCGGATGCGCCCGTCACCACGCGCAGCACATCGCCGGCCTCCAGGCCGTTCAGCGTGAACTCAAGCTCCCGCGTCGTATCCCAGCTCACCGTGTCGCCAGGCAGCGCGCCGCCGGCAGTCAATTCAAGCGTCGGGCCGTCGGGCGCATACACGGCATAGGCGTGCCCGGCCCTCACCGCCGCCAGGATATCCCCCGGGCCGGCCGAGCGCGCATAGACGCACAGGGTCGGCCCGCCCAGCATCTGGAAGGGGCTGCTGCGGTGGTAATCGCTCCCTGCGCTGATGGGCGCCTTTTTGCCCGCCGCGAGCAGGCTCTG
>JAJFUJ010000202.1 GCA_021372475.1 Chloroflexota bacterium
TGGATGATAAAAGCCGGGTCGTCACCATTCGCCTCGATCAGCTCGCAGCCCGGTTTATCCAGCGGGAAAAGCGAGACCAGGCGTCCGGTAGCAGCGTCAAAGGTCAGGCGGTCGCGGCAAGTCTGCAGCGTGGTCAGGCAGTCGTTGGGCATGGTCAGCCTCCTTGCTATTACAGATACGCCAGCTCTGCGGCCAGCGGCGCCAGTCCAACCGCTTGCTGGCGCGTGAGTTCCAGCGGGACAATCATCGCGATGCCGCGCCAATGCCACGCCTTGAAGGTTGGCAGCGCCGTGCGTATGAACTGTTCAGGTGTGAGGGATGGCAAGTCATGGCAGGTGAGGGCGGCGTGGTGCGCCAACAGCACGCGCTGTGAGCCGATGGCGTTCAGCGCCGCATTCAACGAGGTTTCGGTGATGCTGACGTTGAGCCCCAGCAGCCCCGGCGTAGCGGCCAGCGCCGACAGGTTGTGCTCAATGCTGCCGCACGAGTGCACCACCACCCCGCCGTAAGCCTCGGCGATGCGCTGATTGTAGGGTACGCCGAACTCGCGGTAAAGGCGCGGCGACATGACGGCCAGCAGGTCCTCGCTGAGCGCCACCCCCTGGCTCGGCGGCAGCCAGACCACCGGCATACAATGTATCGGTACCCAATCGTCTTCGGCGGCCTCGCGCACCAGATACATGTAGCGGATATAGTCGTCGGTCATCATCGTCAGCAGCTTGTGCACGGCTGCGGGCGCTTCCTGCATGGCCAGGAGCAGTCCCTCGGTGCTCCACAGGTTGTTGGCCAGGTCGAGCGGACCCTGCATATCGGGCATCTGGATCGGGATGCGCCCGCCGGTGGCCGCACGCCAATAACGGATGGTCTCCAAGAAATCGGCAGCCACACCCTCGCGGGAAAAGTCGGGGCGCGGCAAGGCGTCCACATCGGCCGGGTCGCGCAGGATGGGCTCGACCCAGGTGTGGCCACCGGTCACGACCTCACGCGCGCCGTAGGCCGTGGCCAGCAGCCCCTGGCGGATGCCGGGAAAGAGCGAAGGGATGTAGTCATCCGCGAGCTGGGCGCGGGCGATAATCGCCTCGAGCTGGCTGCGCAGCACCTCATCATCGCCGGGAGGCGGTGCGGGCTCGGCTTCCGCGGTCGGCGCTGGCGCAGAAGCGGTATCCTCGGACGGCAGGCCGGTGAAAACAAAGGGCAGCCGGTCGGGCTTCTCGTGGCCATACCAGACGGCGCGCAGGCGCCGACGGCTGGGCTCGATACGCTCGGACGGGTAGAGGCGCGCAATGTCATCTAGCAGGCTATTAAAAGTTTCGAGCATCAGAGCTTGTACCCGATGCGGCGTAAAAAACTTTTGCGCCAAGCGATATCCTCCGCTCCCTCAAGCCCTTTGGGCGGCACGCCGTCGATGACCCCCAGGATGCCGCGCCCCTGCTCGCTTACCGCCACAACCACCTGCAGCGGGTTGGCGGTGGCGCAGTAGATGCGGCAGACCTCGGGCACGGCCTTGACGGCGTTGAGCACGTTGATGGGGTAGAATCCCGCCCCGAGCAGGATGATAAAGGCGTGGCCTGTGCCCAGCGCAAGGGCGTTTTGCGCGGCCAGGGCCGTCATGGCATCATCGGTGCCGGAGGTGCGCACCAGGCAGGCGCCTGAGGCCTCGCAAAAGGCCAGGCCGAACTGGATGCCCGGCACGGCGTTGACGAGGGCCTCGTGCAGGTCCTCGACCGACTTGATGAAATGGCTTTGGCCGAGGATGATGTTGAGCTCCTCGGGCTTGGAGATTGCGACGAGTTCGAGTTCCATAGGGATACCTCCTTACGCAGGATGGGCATTACGATAACATGGGAGGAGGGAGATGTCAATGGAAACGGCGGAAGCACGTGATTTATCCGATCGTGCCCTCGAGCTGGGTGAGAAAGCCAACCTGCCCGCTGATGATGACGCGTTTAGCATCTTCAAGGCTGAACCAGGCTGCCCGGTCAATTTCAGGAAACTCCTGCTGCCGGCCTGATTTCGGCGGCCATTCCATGCTGAAGGTGTTGCTTGTAACCTGCGCAGGATCGAGGTTACCTTCGAGCACCCATGCATAAACCACCTTGCCGCCGGCCTGGCGCTGGGGTGCGAGCGGAACGGCATCCCCCTGCACGTTAAAGCCGGTTTCCTCGGCGAACTCGCGCCGCGCGGCTAAGAGAGGCTCCTCATCATCCTCGAACTCGCCCTTGGGGATCGACCACGCCCCCACATCTTTATGCGCCCAGAGCGGCCCGCCCGGGTGAACCAGCAATACCTCGAGTTGGCCTTCGATTCGGCGGTACAGCAGGATGCCGGCGCTCTTTCTAGGCATAACGAACTCCTCGTACGATTGTTCTATATTTTACCGTCAGCACAGCATAGGTTACAATATCACCTAAAGGAGCCTTATGCGTTTCGATATCCTGACCCTCTTCCCCGGCCTGTTCACCTCGGTGTTCGCGGAGAGCATCGTCGGCCGTGCCCAGGCGGACGGGCTGGTGGAGATTCACCTGCACAACATCCGCGATTACACCACGGATAAACATCACGTTACCGACGATACGCCCTACGGCGGCGGCGGCGGGATGGTGATGAAGGCCGAACCGATCCTGCTGGCGCTCGATGATATCCTGGGGGCGGAGCTGGTGGCGGCGCAGAAGGCTACGGGCGAGGTGCAGGTGCCGGTCATCCTGCTGACCCCCGCCGGGCGCCCCTTCGACCAGCCCACCGCGCGCCGGTTGGAGGAGTACGGCCGCATTGTGCTCATCTGCGGGCGCTATGAGGGGGTGGACGAGCGCATCAACCAACTCGCCGTGACGCACGAGCTCTCCATCGGCGATTACGTGCTCTCGGGCGGCGAGATCCCAGCCATGGCCGTGGTGGAGGCCGTCACGCGGCTGGTGCCCGGCGTGCTGGGCGATATGCGCGCCGTTATCGACGACTCGCATTCCTCCGGCCTGCTCGAGTATCCGCATTACACCAAGCCGGCCGAGGTGCGCGGGCTGGGCGTGCCGGATGTGCTCACCTCGGGCGACCATGCGCGCATCACCCGCTGGCGGCGCGAACAGGCGCTGCTGCGCACCCGCGAGCGCCGGCCGGATATTTTGGCGCGCGCAGCGCTCTCCGAGCAGGACGAGCGCTTCCTGAGCGGCCTTCCCGATGCGGAAAGCAGCGAGCCGGGGTGAGTGCAGCGTCCGGATTTGTTAGGCGCTCCACTTTGTGGTATACTGGCCGCTCGTGAAATGGCACGAAAGGTGGTAACCCGATGACAGATATTATCCAATCGCTTGCTCCGCAAGCGAACCCCAATATTCCCGCGCTGCGCAGCGGCGATACAGTGCGCGTACACAGCCGCATTGTCGAAGGCGACCGCGAGCGCATCCAGGTCTTCCAGGGCACGGTTATCCGCAACGTCAACCGCGGTGTGTCCTCCAGCTTTACCGTAAGGCGCATCGCCTCTAACGGCATCGGCGTCGAACGCACCTTTCTGCTTCTTTCCCCGCGCATCGAAAAAGTCGAAGTGCTGCGCCACAGCAAAGTGCGTCGCGCGCGGCTCTATTTCCTGCGTAACACCCGCGGCAAGGCTTCGCGGCTGAAGGAAGCCCGCAGAGAGGCTGAATAATAGGTCGCTTGTGGCAGGAGCGGTATGGTGCAGGAACGACCCAACCTCTGCCGTGAATTAGCCCTGCTGAGCCAGGGCTATAATCTGATTGCTGGAATTGATGAAGCCGGTCGCGGCGCATGGGCGGGCCCCGTGGTCGCGGCCGCTTGTATTTT
>JAJFUJ010000207.1 GCA_021372475.1 Chloroflexota bacterium
AGTCCCGCAGGCGCTGACGCCTTGCTTGCGCATGCGCTTGATAGCTCTGAGCGCAACCCGCAACTGCTCCTCGGTGCGGATGACGCTGCAGGCGTCATCCATCAACGCGCGCACCTGCTCGCGGATATCTTCAGCCGGCGCGCCAGCAGGTCGGAGAAGCTGCTGCAGGCTGTGTCTCGGCAGTATGCTGCTCCTTCCGCATTCTCGACAGTGTTGAGCTGCGCTTTCGCCGGCGATGCGCCCGAACACCTGGCAATCCAGCAAAGCATTGCCGCCCGGACGGTTGGCGCCGTGCTGACCGCCGGCGGCCTCGCCGGCAGCATACAGCCCTGGCACAGTAGTTTCAGCCCACGCATTGATCTTAACCCCTCCCTGAAAGTGCTGCGCTGCGGGAGCTATCTCGATCAAGTCTCCCGCAGCGAGGTCGACGCCGCGCTGCTTGAGCCACAGAATCGTGGGCTGGTTGATAGCTTGCAGACGCTCCAGCGGCGACGACACCACTGCCCAATTCACCTGCTCTGTGCCTCCCATCTTGTGCAAGGTTGCTCCCCAGCTTGAATCAGCTAGTGAATCCGTGAATCCTTGCGGATTAGCACGATAGTCCAGAAACACCCGCCGGCCGCGGCTCCTCTCACGGCTGACGGCGATATCGATGATATGCGATGGGTCATTATAGGATACGGGCCAACTGGCGCCTTTGGCATAGAGCGTTTGCAGGATTTGAGTTTGACTTGCTCCAGATAGGTAATCTGTTAAAAACTCTACTCCCTTGTCGTTTACCAAGCGCGGCAGCGCGCGCAGCATACTGCCCGAACAAGCCAGGTTGGTTCTGGTTGAACACAGGCCAATCTGGATAAACTCCAGATTTACCAACTCGGCGCCGGCTCGATATGCCAGGGCATAGCCATCTCCGGTGCAATCAGGTGGAAAAACGCTGGTGGCGAAAATCTGGCCTGCTCCGCCGGTAGCTAAAATGACTGAGCAGCAGGCGATAGTCGATAGCTGTCCAGTTGCTTGCGAAAGGAGCGTAACCCCAACGATAGCGCCCGCCGCTGGATCGAGCAGCAGTTCCGCCGCCATGCTGTTTTCGATGACAATTACGCTTGTTTGGTGCAAACGCTTGAGCAGCGCTTCCTCGATATGGTTAGCCGTGTAAGGGCCGGTGTAGCAAGCGCGGGCATAACGCGAGCCGTCTGTTACGAATTGGTCGAGCGCTCCGCTCTCCTTGCGTACCCATGGCACGCCCGCTCGCTCTAGGTAACTGAAAGCTTGCGCGGAGTTGCGAGCCAGCACTTGAGCCAGGTCGCCGTCAGAGACATAGCCGCCGATGCGAAAGATATCATCCGCATGATAATGCCAGTTGTCAGGCCCTCCAGGTTCTGTCTCAGCCAGCGTCACATGAAACGCCATGCGGTCTGAGCAGGCGGTCGCCGTCACGCCGCTCGCGCCCAGCCGGCCCTTGGTTACAAGGCCTATCTTCAGGCTCGGATCAGTTTCATAGGCAGCTAGAGCAGCCCTCAGGGCAGCTCCGCCTCCGCCGATAACCAATACGTCATAGGAGCCCATAGTCATCATGCTCATCTTCCCGCGCCAGGGTAGCCGTATTCTGGTTGAGACCTATACTATGATAGGATACAATTTCATCAGGGAATCGCCAAAGACTTGATTATACTAGTACACTTATAGGTAAGGAGGACATACGTCGATGCCAGCACTTGTCAATTGGTTTTCCAAACTCAGCCCGGTGCTCCAGACACTCTGTGGAACAGCTTTCACCTATCTGATGACCGCTGCCGGCGCTGCGCTGGTCTTTTTCTTTAAGTCATTCAGCCGGAAAGTGCTGGACGGTATGCTTGGGTTTGCCGCAGGGGTGATGATTGCGGCAAGCTTCTGGTCGTTGTTAGCTCCCGCGATTGCTCTCTCTGAAGGCGGTCCGCTGCCTTCTTGGCTGCCCGCCGTTGGCGGCTTTCTGCTGGGCGGAGCATTTTTGCGGGTGGCAGATATGCTGCTGCCTCACCTGCACTCAGGTTTGGGTGTAGAACAGGCTGAAGGCATCAAGACACACTGGCGTAAAACGGTGCTGCTTGTGCTGGCGATAACCTTGCACAACTTTCCGGAGGGGCTGGCGGTTGGCGTCGCTTTTGGCGCAGTCGCAGCGGGCATGCCGGAGGCTTCGTTAGCCGGCGCAATCGCGCTGGCGCTCGGCATCGGCATCCAAAACTTTCCGGAAGGCGCAGCGGTTTCCTTCCCTCTGGTGCGCGAGCAGGTATCGCGCTCCAAGGCTTTCTTTTATGGGCAGCTATCTGGCTTGGTCGAGCCGCTGGCCGGCGTCCTGGGAGCAGCAGCGGTAATAGTAGCCCGCCCGCTGCTACCCTGGGCGTTGGCATTCGCCGCGGGTGCGATGATTTTCGTTGTTGCGGAAGAAATAATCCCTGAAGCGCAGCAAGGCAGTGGCAGCAGCCATATTGCGACGCTGGGTGTGATGGGAGGGTTTGCCATTATGATGCTGCTCGATGTGGCATTGGGCTGATCGATGAACATAAGCGTCCCCTGAATTCAGGGGGTGATTCATAATGTTGACTAGGCAAAAACTAGATGAACTTCTTGGTTAGAATACCCAGGCTCGAGTAAAAGGCAGTATATTGGGAGCCACTTCGGATAGGCAGAATTGGCGTTAGCGTGCCGGTCATAATCAACTGGCCGGCGTGCAGGCTTTGCCCGCGCTCGGCTAGCTTATCGGCCAGCCAGGCTACTGCCTTGGCGGGATGTCCCAGCGCATTCACTCCCTTTCCTTCGGCAATTCGCTCTTGGTCTTGTTCCAGAGTTACCGTTTCCTGCAGCAAGTTGAGCTTGCTGACAGGCAGCCAGGTATCACCCAGGACAATGCGGGCCGAGAAGCCGTTATCGGCAAAGAAATCCGGATAGGGACACTTCCAGTCGCGAATGCGTGCGTCGCAAATCTCGTATGCTGCAACGACTGCGCTGGTGGCCGCCAATACCTGTTCGATAGTTGCCCCGGCGCCAAGTTCTCTCCTCAAGCGGAAACATATTTCGCATTCGAGTTTAGGGGCGATGAGCTCACGTATGTTGAATTCTCCGCCATTAACCAGCACCATCCGATCAGTCAAATAGCCGTAAGTCGAATCTGGCAAGCCCATCTTTTCACGTACTGCTATATTAGTAAAGCCAACTTTGTATCCGACCAGTTTTTCACCGGCAAGGTAACGTTTGGCCATATTGTTTTCACAAATAGTATATGCGGCTTCAAGCGACAAGCCGCCTTCCACCAAATCAGAGACGGGACCTACCGGTACGCGGTTCATTTCGGCCTCTACCAATACCTGCTGGATTTGTTCGTATGTCATCTCACTCCCCTTATGAGTCGGCTCTTTGGATACATATCTGTTCGCCATCCGGCACCTGGCTCAGCGCAGTTGCATCACCTTCGACATGACCAAAGATATTGACTGCGCTGGCTGGACGAATCTCGTTACCGATACTCATCGGCGTGCGTCCGAAAAAGATGCAAAAAGCATGTCCAGGCGCCCAATAACCTAAATCGCCAAGGCTAACCACTTCTTGTGCGTCGGGCGCTTCCTGAAGGTGAACCGGTATGCCGAAATAAATCTCATCACCCCAGGTATTGACTTGCGCCTTTAGGGGCAGCGCCTTGTAAATGGCCGCCGCCGTCGGTGAGTCATTTAGCAAAGCAGATATCGCTATTTCCCCGGCAATTATCTGCACTCGCGCCATGTACGCCCTCGTATATTGATTGCATACGATTATAGCCTGCAGGCATGGGATGGTCAAGAGGCCGTGTTCCTTCAGGCATCATTAAACTCTAGGAGTATTGTTCCCTCAAACGATAATTGAACCAGGGGAACAATGTTCGAAGCAAACCATGAAGCGATGAATATAGAAGAACGATACAAGCTAATTCGCAATTTACGTCTCACATAGGAGAAAGCAGGCAGAACGAGTGGAGCCGGATTCTAGACACCCTAGTTGGGGTGGCCAGGTTAAGCCGTAAACACATAATCACCCCGCTAAACAAGCCCGCTGCCTTGCGTAGCGCCGCGTTCATGTCGAACTTGCCTCCGGGCGCTCCCTGCGTCCCCACGCCCGCGCTGGCGTTCCCAGTTTTGGGCCTAAACAGCAGCGGGAAGCGCTCCTTGAGCATCGCCCAATCGGCCCTGCCCTTCTCGCTGATGGCGCCTATCTCCAGCGCCGCCAGGTAGGCTAATTGCGAATCCGCGCAGCCTATCTCAGGCTTGATAGATTCCTCGATGAAGGCCGACTTGCGGTCCAACGCCTCGTACTTGGCCTGCAGTTCCTGCAGCGCTTTTTGCGCCGCACTGCCTGCTTCGGCCTTGCTCGCTGCATCCCGCAACTGCTTGGCCAAATCGCTGCGCTGCGTCCGTTCCGCCTCCAGGGCGCTCTTTAGCCCTTTGGTGTGCCCCTCGTACAGTGCCTTCACCTCCGCGCTCTGGCTCTCCATGAAGGCTTCGAAGCTGGCCGGTGGCTGGTTCGTGCTGCCTCCGGTTCCGCCGGCAGTGTTGTTGGCGTCACCGCCGGTAGTACCGCCGGTCGTATCGTTTCCGCCTGCACCCGCTGCGCTACCTGCTGCGCCCCCGCTGCCGCCTGCTCCGTCCGGCGCCCACAGTCCGTTCAACCATTCTTTCCTGAGCATCTCGCTCTTCTCCTTCGCTGCCTCTCGCAGCCTATTGCGTTACCGTTTCAAAAGTGCTATATTTGAGTTATGACAACCATAGGAACTCGTGATCGTAATCTATTAGGGCCACTCGAAAAGGCTCTGCTGCAGTCCATCGCCAATGTATACTTCAGCGGCGACGTCGACCTCGCCTGGGAAAAAACCCTCGATCTACAGGCGAATCACCCCCCAATTGAGTTGCCGCCACCTCAGGCTCATGTTGCTGAGGTTCAACTGCAGTTACCTCATTTCACAAAATAGTCGGCGCCTTTAAATAACAGCCTGAATTCATAGCCAGGTGTTTTAAGGACCTCAGGTAAACTCAACCCAGCTTTCTTGATTGCTTCTGTTATCAGAATTTGTCCCAGCTGGAAGGTGTCTGGACCTGACGCCCAATACTCCACGTCCCTTTTGTCCTTAACCGTCAATCCCACCATAAAATCTTCGAGACCTGCTTGGCTTGCCAGAGCTGGTGACAAATCTCGGTTTACTTCAATCACGCCTTTGAGTAATGCATCCAGGTCGCCCTCGCTGAGTGTTCTCCCAAAGTCCCAGATGAGCTTGCCCCCTTCTGCGCCCTCCTTGGGAAGCAGCATCACCATGGCATCCTGCTGGTAATCGGCGCCCCAGGCCTTGGCCAGCTCAACCATCTGCGTCTCACTTCCTTTTAGATAGGCGTTAAAGGATGGCTCCGGGCTGCCCCATAAACCCA
>JAJFUJ010000216.1 GCA_021372475.1 Chloroflexota bacterium
CGTAAGGATGCCGACTACCAGCTCGATCAACGCATTGTAGTTGGCATCTTGAATGCCGATGACTTGGTCCTAATTGCGTTGCGCTCCTACGGTGAATACCTTCGTCAGGAGACACTGGCTGTGGCAATCGTGACCCACGACGACACGAAGGGTTGGGATCAGAGTTCGGAGCTCAAACTTTTATCAGGCAATTGTCAAGTTAGTATCCGCAAGGCATAAAATCCGGCGACATAATATAGCAAACGCAGTGCGTATGAACTGATGGAGTAAAATCCTTTATGCAAGGTGAAACGCTGGGAATGTTCTTGGCCTTGTTGCAAAGCGCCTGTTGGGCAGGAACAAGCGTTATTTTGCGGGTTCTTTCCAAACGCCTAGATGCTTATGTTGTTAACGGGCTGAGAGCCTTAGCCGGCTGGGTGGTAGTCATCCTTCTTACGGTACTGACGGGAGGCTTTGCGGATTGGCATCTACTGACCTGGCAGCGTCTTGTCTTCTTGGTAGTACCTGGCATATTGGGAGGCGTGTTTGGCGACGCATTGTATGTATACAGCCTCAAGGCGATAGGGATCAGCAGAGCTTTCCCAATCTCCAATATGTACCCCCTTTTCACTGTATTACTGAGTGCGCTCCTTTTACACGAGCGTATCACCTGGATGATGGTAGTGGGTATGGGTCTGGTGCTTTTTGGCGTATACTTGGTGGCACATCCCCGCGGTCCTGCGGTGGATGAACCTAGTACGATATCCAGGGCGGAATTGGTCAAGGGTGTCCTGCTTGCGCTCGGAACGGCGGTTATCTGGGGCAGCACTGCCGTGATGCTAACCTATGGGCTCAAAGGGATTGACTCTGCTCTAGCTAATACGGTGCGCGTGCCGCTGGTTGCGCTGATAGGCTTGCTGGTGGCAGCAAGGCGTGGCACGCTGGTTGAGGTAAAGGCGATGAGCAAGAGTACGGTTCTTTTGCTCATTTTAGCGGGTGTCTTGGGGTGGGGGGTAGGTAGTTGGTTTTTCACTTCCGCCTTGCAACTGGCTGGTGCAAGCAAAACGACGATTATCGGCGCAGCGGCCCCGCTTTTTGCGACGCCGCTCAGCATGTTATTCTTGCGCGAAAGGCCCGGCAAACTTACACTTGCTGGTACTTTTCTGACTGTATTAGGTATAGCCTTGGTGGTATGACAAAAAGAATATATGGTGAAACAGCGCCATCTGTTTGGAAAGTCCGAAACTACCTATATATTGAGCCTAGATAGTGGGGATGCCGTACAGCTTGTAGCTTATTTGCGCATCAAATGGACTTTACAGACAGGACAGTGCTTTGCTCTTGTCAGACCGATTTGATGATGCTAGAATGGCAATATCGTGTATTGAAGGTCTCCAAGGCTGAGATCTTGCTGAAGACATAATCAAATAAGGTGTGCTTATCTGATAGGGGAGAGCTATTTTCGCTCCTAACTACTGCTTCAGCCAGATATAATCTGCAGTCCCTCGTGTAGCAGCTTTCATCCGCATAGCCATTCTTTAATGGCTTATATGAGTTTGTGTCAGAGCAGCTATAGTTGAAAAGGCTGCTCGAATCAAGCCCTGTATCTGGCAATGGCACTTATGCTACATTATGTAATCCGAAAAGAAGGATTGGCGCAATGGAAGCACGTCAGTTATGGCAGACAAGCTTAGGCAAGTTGCAGATTCAGTTGCCCAAAGCAGTTTACGATACCTGGCTTGGTTCGACTAGTGCTCTTTCATATGAAGATGGCGTCCTGGTTGTTGGCGTTCAATCAGCTTATGCAAAGGATTGGCTCGAGAATCGGCTTTACAGTGCCATTCAAAAGACCGTCTCCGAGGCAGCCGCTCGAACCAGTATTATCCGCTTTGTGGTATCACGCAATAGCCATGCGAATGATCAGGTGGAATTGCTCGAAGGCTCACAACCTGCCGCAGCACAACCAGCGGTGTTTGACATTGAGGGCTCGCGCATCAATCCCAAGTATACCTTTGATACCTATATCATAGGGCAGTCCAACCGGTTAGCGCATGCTGGCTGCCAGGCTGTTGCTGAGAACCCGGGGACGTCCTATAATCCCCTCTTTATTTACGGCGGAGCTGGGCTTGGCAAGACCCATCTGCTCCATGCTATCGGCAATTATGTCAGTAAGAACTCCCGTCGAGCTCTTTACGTCTCCGCGGAGACATTTACAAACGAGCTCATCAACTCAATTCGCAACCGCACGACCGATGATTTCCGAGCAAAATACAGGACAATCGATGTGTTGCTGCTGGACGATGTGCAGTTTATCATCAGCAAAGAGCGGACGCAGGAAGAGTTCTTTCATACCTTTAATGACTTATACCAGGAAAACCGCCAGATAGTGCTCTCGAGCGACCGGGCGCCAAGGGCTTTCGAAGGGCTTGAGGAACGCCTCCGTTCGCGTTTTGAGTGGGGGTTGTCTGTTGATATCCAGCCCCCCGATCTCGAGACACGCATGGCTATTTTAGGGGCAAAGGCCGAGTCACGGCATGAAAAGGTGCCGGGTGAGGTGATAGAGTTTATCGCTCAACAGGCTCCCGGCAATGTGCGCGAGTTGGAAGGCGCGCTTAACCGGGTTATTGCCCTTGCTCACTTGATGGCCTATCCCCTGAACGTGTCCACAGCACAGCGTGCTTTGGGGGACATGTCTGGCCCTAAAGCTAAGGTAACCATGGATGATGTCATTACCGTCGTTAGCCAGTACTACCGTTTCACCGTGGAGGATTTGCTTGGCCCGCGCCGGACTCAGGAACTGGCCCTGGCCCGGCAGTTGGCGATGTATCTGGCCAGACAACTGACTGACCTCTCCCTACCGCAGATCGGCAGTGCGTTGGGGGGGCGCGATCATACTACAGTGATGTATGGCTGTGATAAAATTGCCAAGTTGTACGAGACGGATGATACTACTCGTCGACAGGTGATGGAGATCCGCGCCCTTTTGAGCAAACCGGTTCAGCATGAAGTGCTACCAATCCATTCTTGATAAAAGTATAATTACGCCCACTCGCGTGAGTGGGCGTTTATTTTTTCTGGAGACGGAATGAAACTATTGGTAGCAGTTCCAGAGCCCTTACGAAGCCAGATTCTTTCCCCTGAGGCTAATGCTCAATTATTAGGAATGGGAGAAGTGTTGTGGAATGAAGATGGCCGCAACTGGTCGAGCAACGAATTGGCAAGTCGGTTGCCTGGTATTGAGGGGCTGCTCACGGGGTGGGGTATCGCCACTATCAACACTGCGGTGCTCGAATCGGCCGACAAGCTGCGCATCATCGGCCACTCTGCCGGCAGCGTCAAGGGGTTTATTACCCCCGCAGTGTTTGACAGGGGGATTCTAGTTACGCACGCCGCCAGCCGAATCGCCGATTCGGTCGCAGAATTTGCCCTGACGATGGCATTGATTGGCCTTAAGCGCCCCGAGCTTTATAACAAACAGATGCATGATGGTGTGCGTTGGGAACAGAACCCGTCTGTGCCGCTGCACGAGATAGCCGGTATGCGCGTCGGTATCCTCGGTTGCGGTTATGTTGGGCAGCGCGCGGTGCGCCTCTTTAAGGCGGTCGGGGCGGATGTATGGGTGTATGACCCATATCTGCCGCAGGCGCGGGCTGCTGCATTGGGCGTTACGCAAGCCGACCTGGATATAATTCTACATACCAGCCAGGTGATTTCGGTGCATTTGCCGAGCACTAATGAGACCGGGCAGCTTCTTTCCGCCGAACGATTGGCGCTTATTCAGGATGGCACAATATTCATCAATACTGCCCGCAGTTGGGTGTTGGATGAATCGGCGCTCATCGCCGAACTTGCCACAGGACGTTTTTGGGCTGCCATAGATGTATTCGAACAGGAGCCGCTACCTGTGGACCATCCCTTGCGGCGAATGGCCAATGTGGTGCTTACTCCGCATGTCGCTGGCCGTACAGTGGAATCCTATCGCAACCTGCTCGCTACCGTCGTTCAGGAGATTGCGCGTTACCAGGCGGGGCAGCCGCTGCTTTATCAGGTGACCAAAGAGATGCTTACGACTATGGCTTAACCAGGAGTGCACATGAATAACTCGGGAGATCCCAAGGCAGCCCTGTTGACTCCCTGCTTGTGTCTGGATATCGAAATGCTCGAAGCCAATATACAGAAAATGGAGGCATTTCTGGGCCAGGGGCCAGTCAAGCTGCGACCGCACAGCAAGACGCACAAATGCCCAACCATTGCCTGGATGCAGTTGCGTGCTGGCGCTATCGGGATCACCTGCGCCAAGTTGAGCGAAGCCGAGGTGATGGCGCAGGCAGGTATCCGCGATATTCTCATTGCCAACCAGATAATAGACCGCGTTAAAATTGCCAGGCTGGCTAATCTGGCCGCATATACCGATGTGATGGTTGCCGTCGACACGCTGGAGAACGCTCGCGACTTGGCGCAGGCCGCGCAGCAAACGCAAGCCACTATCCGCGTGTTAATCGAGGTCGAAGTAGGTATGGGGCGCTGCGGTGTAATACCTGGCGAACCAGCCCTGGCACTGGCACGCGAGTTGAGCCGATTGCCCGGCCTGCATCTGGAAGGATTGATGGGTTATGAAGGGCATGCGGTAATGATTCCAGATAGGCTGGAACGAATCAGGGCTGCCCATACAGCGATGAGTATTCTGGTAGGCACACGCGATTTGCTCGTTGCCAACGGCATTCCCGTCGCGATTGTTTCCGGCGGCGGCTCCGGCACCTTCGATATCACCGGCGTGTTCCCAGGGATGACCGAGATTCAGGCCGGCTCGTATGCCACGATGGATGCCAAATACCGTTCAGTTGGTTTGAATTTTGGTTGCGCCCTTTCCGTGCTAGCAAAGGTGATTGCCCGGCGCGACGATGACGTCGCGATTATCGATGCCGGAATGAAGGCCATGACCAGCGAGTTCGGTATGCCGGTCGTCATACAGCCGCGAGGCTGGGAGCTGGAACGCCTGGCCGAGGAACACGGTTTTCTACGCCGCGTTGGCGGGAGCAGCCTGGCTGTCGGCGATATGGTGGAGCTGATTCCATCCCACGGCTGCACCACCATCAACCTGCACGACCGTTACTATGTGCTGCGCCAGGGACGCCTCGAAGCTATCTGGCCTATTGCTGCCAGGGGCTGCGTCCAATAACAGACATTAATTGACATAAAATGCATAAATAGTGCTGGGAACGTCCCCCCACGTTTTGAGCAGCGTGAAGCGGATAGCAGCGAGTTGTAGCTTTACCGGTAGACGTACCAAGCGCTGGTAGTTACCGGTAAGGTGTTGAATGATACGCCACTCGCCTGTGCAAAGACCTTCTACGATAAGCTCTCTGGGCATCGCATCTGGGATAACGCTGAGCTGGTTGTCCTGCTGCAGGTTGCTCATCGTGATGAGCTGATCCAGGGCGCTGTCCAATACCATCGTAACCGATTCTACATACTGCATTTGTCTGAAGCGATAGGCTAGCCAATCGCCCGGGCAGCAGCGCCAGCCGTGCAGGTTATCTCCTATCGGGCGATTGAAGCCATCGCGCACAGGTTCGGGATCGCCCTGTGAAGCCGAGAGCTCAGCCTGTGTAGTAAGGTCGTCGAATACCTGGCGGATTCCAGGCAGGTAGCAGCCATCCGCCAAAAGCTGCTGCTGCAGCGCAGCTATATCGGCGGATACATCACGTGGAAAGATGCCTTTGCTAATGGCCCACGCGGCTGCAGTACCGGCTGCCTGCCCCATTACGCAGGCCGTGCCCATCACGCGGGTTGAGCTCATGGCGATATGAGTGCAACTGGCGTCGCGCCCGGCGAACATCAGGTTGGCGATGTCGCGCACATAGAGCGTGCGGTAGGGGATGCCGTAAGGTGAAGGTGCAGGATGCCAGTGCGTCGCCGGAGCGCCGAGTTTGACGGCCTCAAAACCTGCCGGATGGTGGTCATCCATCGTCCAACCGCCGTAGGCTACTGTGTCATCAAACTGCCCACCCGAGGCGATGTCGTTCTGGTTCAGGATATACGCCCCCACATAACGCCGGCTTTCGCGCTTGCCGGGCAGGAATTGCACCCAATCGAGCGCCCAGTTCGCAAGAGCGTCGCGCTGCAGGCAGTGGTTCTTGAGGTGGTCCCAAATGCCGTACACGATCTTGAGCAGCTCATCGCGGCAGGCTTCGGTATCGTAGATCGCATGCTGCATCCCGCCCAGCTCGATCCACCAGTAGCCCATCTGCGGCCAGGTGTGCCCGCTGAAGCCGAAGGGCAGCTCTTCACAGCGCTCGTAGGTATAGGCCCATGCAAGGGGAATGAACGGCATAGGGGTCTCATACCGGCGCGCCTGGAACATGCATGTCATGCCCATGGTGTGCTCATCGGCCTCGATGGGCGCTAGCGACTCACCGAACTCCGCGCGGGCTTCGCGCCCCATGCGAAATGCGGCGCCTGTCAGCGGGGCCAGGACGGCGTCACCGGAACAATCTATGTAGATATGCGCACGAACGATGTGATAGGTTTGAGTTGTGAGCTGCCAACCTGTTATGCTGCTGATACGGTCGCCGTTCACCTCCGCTTGCTGGCAGGAGCAGTTGAGGATTAGCTGCAGGTTGGGCTCAGCCATCGCTTTTTCGTAGAGCACGGTATCCCACATGGAATAGCTGCGCTGCGGGTTGCGGTAGAGGTTCTCCAGACGCAATTCCTCCAGGATACCCGTCTCGCGCAGGTTGGGGATGGCATTATGGCGGTCGGCGCCGCAGATGTGCATGCGGATCTCGCTGGACGAATTGCCGCCCAGCACCGGGCGGTCCTGCATCAGGGTAACTGAAGCGCCGTGACGTGCAGCAGCGAGCGCTGCGCATAGGCCCGCGGGTCCCCCACCGATGATGCAGATATCGGTATCGTGCGTAATAGTGGGTAGAGACATCGGGCTGCCTCCATAGGTTTAGCAGGGGAAAGAAGTATAGAAGGCGGAGGGGGTGGGATTCGAACCCACGGTAAGGCAAGCCCTACAACGGTTTTCGAGACCGTCCCGATCGGCCGCTCCGGCACCCCTCCGTATCAAACCAGAACCTAAGGCTCTGATTTATCCTGACGTAGATTGGTAAAGAAGCGCTGCATGAGCTCTTGGACTTCATCAGCCAGTATATCGCTGGTCACCTGCAGCCGGTGGTTGAGCCAGGGTGAGCGCACCAGGTCATAGACCGAACCTGCCGCGCCGGCCTTGGGATCTCTAATCCCAATAACCAGGCTGTCCACCCGTGCGTTCACCAACGCTCCGGCGCACATCGGGCACGGCTCCAGCGTGCAATAAAGTGTCGCATCAGATAAACGCCATCCACCGCGTGCGACACCCGCCTCTCGCAAAGCAAGGATCTCGGCGTGAGCCGTCGGATCATGCAGCTCCTCGCGGCGGTTGCGCCCGCGGCCGATGATGGTATCCTGCCAGACCACCACGGCGCCTATCGGAATTTCGCCCGCCGCCAGCGCCAGATTGGCCTCGATCAACGCCTCACGCATCCAGTGGTTATAGTCCATCAATGTGCGGATTATAGCACAATGCGGAATTGAACCCAAGTTGATTCCTTAGCCGGTTAGTTTATTATGGTGTTATCCTAACAGGACAAAACCCAAGTGACAGCACATACAGTCCGTTTACGCGATATGGCCCATGGCGGCGACGCTGTCGGCGACCTGGACGGCAAGGCAGTCTTTGTGCCCTACGGTATCCCCGGCGAGCTTGTCCGCGTTGAGGTTGCCAGGGAGTATGCCCGACACGTGACAGCCAAGCTCCTGGAAGTGCTCGCGCCCTCACCGGACCGGGTTGAGCCACCCTGCCCGCATTTCGGCGCATGCGGGGGCTGCCAATGGCAGCATATCGCCTATACACGCCAGTTGGAGTACAAGCAGCGCATCGTCCGGGCGCAGATGGAGCGCGTCGCCAAGCTGCCGAGTGTGCAAGTGCTGCCCGTTATCGGAATGGAAGAACCCTGGGCATACCGCAATCACGTCCAATACGGCGTCACCCCCGACGGACGGCTCGGATTTCTGGCGCAGCATAGCCACTCTTTAGTGCCGATTCAAGAGTGCTGGATTGCTCATCCCTGGCTGGAGGAACTGGCCGGTGCGTTCGATATGGAAGGAGCTGACGTATCCAGCCTGACCTTGCGAATCGGCGCCAACAGCGGGGAAAAGTTTATCCTCTTTGAGGGAAAGTCCGAACCCGAGATCAGCGTCGATTTCCCGGTTTCGTGCGTTTATTTAGCGCCAGCCGGCGACCTGCATGTGTTGGCCGGCGACAGCTACTACCACGAGCGCCTGAACGAGCGCTTGTGGCAGGTATCGGCACCATCCTTTTTCCAGGTGAATACGGTGCAGGCGGAACGATTGGTGCAGGAGGCAAGCGCCAGGTTAACGGACGGCTCAGACACGTTAATTGATGCCTACTGCGGGGTCGGCACATTCGCGCTCAGCCTGGCCTCGCGCTACAAGCAAGTCATCGGGATCGAGGGATCGCCATGGGCTGTGAATGATGCCGAAATAAATCGCAAAGGTGAGCAGGCAGAATTCCTTGCCGGTTTTGCTGAAGAACTGTTGGCCAACGTTCTTACTAGCGGCTGTACGGTGGTGCTTGATCCTCCCCGAGCGGGCTGCGCTCCCGAGGTGCTGCAAGCGCTGACGGCTGCCAGGGTGCGGCAGATTGTCTACGTTTCCTGCGACCCGGCTACCCTGGCGCGTGACCTGGGGGTACTGGCACAGGCAGGGTACCGCATCGGTGCCGTGCAGCCGATCGACATGTTCCCGCAGACCGGGCATGTGGAGTGCGTGGTGTCGATTGAGAATACACCATAATCTGTATTTGGGAACAGACTGAACACGCAAAATCGAGTTTCTATAACCATCACTTTGCGGTCTTGGAAGTCAAAGCGCAGGGAGGGACGGCTTTGGAAAATCGGTGGACGTTATCAGAAATACTCTGGCGGAAGCTGTTGGTGGCAAAAGCAAGAGCGCGGTCATACGTGCTCCGTCACTATTTTTTCATCAGGTTGCTATGAAAACACAAGAAATAATGAGCTATATTCAAAAATCTATTGAAGGAGGGTTTTACTATGGAAAAGCAGTCTACGAAAGACACTAAATCTCCGTCCCAACTAATCGACGAGCGAATTGAGGAATTGGGCGACTGGCGGGGCCAGATGCTCTCAAAGGTGCGGAACCTGATCAGGCAGGTCGACCCGGAGGTAGTCGAGGAGTGGAAGTGGAGGGGGACCCCTGTGTGGTCTCACGACGGGATGATATGTACTGGGGAGACTTACAAGAACGTCGTGAAGATGACTTTCGCCAAGGGAGCATCACTGAAGGACTCCTCGCATATTTTCAACTCAAGCTTGGATGGGAACGCCAGGAGGGCCATTGACTTCCACGAGGGAGACGAGGTGGACGAGGAGGCGCTTAAGGAGCTAATCCGCGCTGCCGTTGCCTTAAACAAGTCCAGCCGCAAGACTTCCCGCAAGGGGTGAGCTTCTCCGTCAACAAGGGTTCGTTCCTGCTCGGGTTGATATAGAGAGCGTGTCCAGGTAAGCTTCCGCGGATACGAATTCTTATAACTCGCTTGCGATTAGTTCCATTAATTCCAAGGGTATGCTACAATCGTCTTGGTAGGTCATGGTTACTCCTTTTTGGGTGTGGTAACCTCAAGGATAACCTCACCTACCTTTAAGGTGTGCAAATTTACAGAAAGAAATGTACACTATTTTTCAATCATCGCGCGCGTATAATCTAGATTGGCAACAGGAACGGTATAATAATTCTAGCAATACTGCTAGGTATGTAAGGTATATTTGGTAAGCAAGTACCAATGACGATCCGGGAGGCAACATAATGGTGTTCGAACTGGCTCGTTTCATTAAACCCAACATCCCATTTGTGCATGATTACGCCGAGACTAACCCCGCCCCGCAGTACCGCCGCAAGTTCAAGCTCCCGCGCTTTACCAGAGCTGTTCTGCGTGTATGCGGATTGGGTTACGGCTACTACTGGCTCAACGGCCGTCAGGTCAGCCTGGATAAGTTCACGGCGCCGGTCAGCGATTATTTGAAGACGTTGTGGTACAACACATATGACGTGACCGAGCTGCTGCAGGAAGGCGAGAATATCGCCGCAGCGTGGTGCGGAAACGGCTTTTATAACGAGACGTTTAAAACCTCTTGGAACCACAATCTGGCGACCTGGCGCGATAACCCCAAGTTCATCCTCCAACTGGAGATAGACGGCAAGGTCGTGCTGGTCAGCGATGGCAGTTGGAAGTGCAAAC
>JAJFUJ010000224.1 GCA_021372475.1 Chloroflexota bacterium
CGGAAAAGCTTTTGGGCGCTGGCTGGCGCCATTGTGCTACTTGTTGCCAGCAATGGAGCCGGTGTGGTCTTGGCTTTCGAGCGCCTGCTTCAAGTTGCTCCGACTACCTGGCTGCGCGCGCTGGGCGGAACCACAGCCGGCAGCACAGATCCCTGGTGGTGGTGGGCCGGGAGGGCATTTACCGACCAGAACATCTTCGGTCGGCTGCCCGAGATAATCAGCGAGTTCCCGGCTTTCAGTTTTTTACTAGGCGACCTGCATCCACACTTGCTGTCCCTGCCTTATGTATTGCTCGTGATTGGGGCTGCTATAGAAATTATGGCCGCAACGCAGGCAGCACCATGGTGGCGCTCGGCAATCTGCTGGCTCTCGCCTTTGCTCATAGGCGCTCTGGGCTGGATAAACTCTTGGGACCTTCCAACCTTTGGCATGCTAATCCCGCTGATTTACTTTATATATCGGTTACGCTGGCAGACCCTCGGCCAGACGGCCAAAGAGACATTGAGCTATGTCCTATATTTACTATCCGCCATTTTACTTTTTATCCCGTTTTACATTGGCTTGACTACTCAAGTAAAAGGACTTGGTACAACTTACTATACTAAAACCGGAATCGGCCAGTTGCTGCTGACATTCGGCGCGCTTCTTGTGCCACTAGTAATTTACTTTCTGCGCAGCAGAACGGGCAGACTGCGACATCTGTTGCTCATTTGGATAGGGATCCTAATATTGCCGTGGGTACTCACGGCGGTTATCGGATCGGGCGGGCGCACCCTGCTCGGCCTAGGAATTACGCTGCAGCGCGGCCCCTGGGTAATCCTGATTTTAAGTGGATGTTGCGCTTTAGCCGTCGAAGGCCTTCTCAGCAAACAAAAAACGAATGCGGAGACGGATATACGCCCTCTGATTTGCCTGCCAAGTCTGTTTGGCTGCGCATTGCTTTATATCGTAGAGTTCTTTTATATCTCCGATATCTTTAACAGCCGGATGAATACGTATTTCAAGCTCTCTTATCACGCATGGATTCTACTGGTAATTGCGGCCGTGTTGGCGATTTGGCAGCTAGCCAGCTCCAGCAGCGGAAAGAAGTGGGCAGGCATTTTCGCCGGCGGGCTGCTCCTGATTTTATGTATGTATGCTCCGCTAACGGCCGCCAGCATAGCTGATGCTGCGAGCGTGCCGACATTGGATGGAGCTGCCTATCTGAACCAGTTGGCACCTGAAGAATACGGTGCGATCACCTGGTTGCAGGAGCATGCTGCTCGAGGGGAAATAATGGTAGAAGCCGCTAGCCAGGATTACTCACAAGGAAATCGCGTTTCGGCATTTAGCGGCGTGCCCACCTTGTTAGGCTGGCCAGGCCATGAAAGGCAGTGGCGCGGCAGCGGCGAAATCGTTCGGGAGCGCCAAGATATTGTCCGCACGCTCTATACGAGCACTGATAAGAGCAAAGTTTTAGAACTGTTACAGGATAATCACATAAATTACCTGTATATCAGCCCCAGGGAAATGAGGTCATATGGTTTTGGTTCCGAGCGCATCGCCTGGTACAGCAGCTTTTTGCAGCCGGTTTATAGCGCAGGCGATACAGCCTTATTCCAAGTGCCTTAATACAACACAAAAGACACCGTCAGAGCCCTGACGATGTCTTGATAGGCAAGTATAACAGGATACTAGGCCGCTTGCTTGAGCGCGGCGAGTTTCTTGGCCAGGCGCGACTTACGGCGGTCAGCATTATTGGGATGCACGACGCCTTTTTGAGCCGCTCTATCAAGCTGGCTCATAGCGGCCTGCACAGCCTCGACAGCAGCCGATTGATCGCCGGCTGCAATTGTATCATTGGCCTTCCTGATAAAGGTACGCGTCTTGGCACGAACCATGCGGTTGCGCATACGACGCTTGGCGTTCTGGCGCATTTGCTTCTTGGCGGATTTAATATTAGGCAAGTTCACCCTCCCAACTCTTTTTCACAGCATGTTATTATAGCCTATTTTGCTGATTCTGTCTAATCGGAGGGTCTGCCAATGCCATGCTTTGACAAGCCCGAACGCTGTTATACAATGCTGGTCAATTAGTCATGGGCCCTGGGTATCCCCCGAATGTTTATGATTGTTTCACGTGAAACATTTCTCCCTGGTAAAGGTGAAAGATGCCGGCTGCTGACGCTACTCCTCCTATCTGCGATTATGAAAACAGTACCTACCGCACCGATTTTTGGGAAGGTCAGGGGCGTGAATACGAGGATTTGGCGGAACGTACAGCGTTGCGGCGCATGTTGCCACCTTCCGGCCATAGGGTTATCGATGTAGGTGCAGGTTTTGGACGCCTGGCTGACTTGTATAGCCCCTATGAGCATGTCATCTTACTCGATTATTCGCACTCTCAACTCGTTTACGCGCGACAGCGGCTGGGTACTGAGCGCTTTACTTATGTGGCCGCCGATATCTACAATCTGCCGCTAGCTGCCAATGCGGTCGATACGTTGGTCATGGTCAGGGTAATGCATCATCTTGCAGATGTACCGCGTGCGCTGCAGCAAATACAACGTATCATGCTGCCCGGCGGCACTGCAGTACTCGAATATGCCAATAAGCATCACCTAAAGAATATCGCGAAGAGGCTGCTCGGCCGCGGGCCTGACCCATTCAACCGGCAGCCGTATGAATTCGCACCCTTGCATTTTGATTTTCACCCGCGTTGGATGTCTGCCTGCCTACAGGATGCTGGATTTCGTATCCAACAAACCCGCTCTGTTTCGCTCTTTCGCGCAGGATTTCTCAAGCGCAGCCTGGGGGCCAAAGCACTTGCTGCCCTTGACGGCTGTCAGCAGCGCATATTCGCTCCGCTCGCCATTTCTCCCAGCATATTTGTTTCCTGTGTCGTCGAAAAGCCTGACGATGCAGCCTTAGCCCCATTTGACAAGCTGTTCCTTTGCCCCGCATGCCGTGCGGGCTCCCTTTTGAAAACTGCTTCCGGGCTGCATTGCGCACAGTGCGGCCATGATTGGCCGATTATTGAGGGTGTTTACGTCTTTAAATAGGTTTGCGCCGTATCACGCGCTGGGTATAATATAGCTATTGTTCAGGTATATTAACACTCAGGAGGAGGAGCAATGCGCATCTCCTGTATGCAGGAAAGCCTGGCCCGAGGGCTTGCGACGGTAAGCCGGGCGGTTGCTACCCACAGCAGCCTGCCCATTCTCTCTAATGTGCTTCTGGCCAGCGATAAAGGCCGGCTAAAACTCTCAGCCACTAATCTTGAATTGGGTATCAACTGTTGGATCGGCGCCCAGGTAGAGCAGGACGGCCAAATCACCGTGCCCGCCCGTATATTGGCCGATCTGGTCAACTCCCTCCCGCCCGAACGCGTTGACCTGCAATTAGTTGTACGCACCAACACGCTGAATCTAAAGTGTGGCCGTCTTGAAGCCAATATCAAGGGGCTCGACGCTCAGGAATTCCCGCTTATTATCATACCGGATGATGAGAAACCGCTGCTGCTTAAGGCGGGTATGCTGGCCCAGATGATCGACCAGGTAGCTTTTGCTGCTGCGCAGGATGACAATCGCCCTGTTTTGACGGGTGTATTGGCCGATCTCTCGGCTGATACATTGACTTTTGCAGCGGCAGATGGTTACAGGTTATCGGTTCGCAAGGAACCTGTCGAAGGAGTCGCCTGGCAATCCAGCGTAGTGATCCCCGCCAAGGCGCTGCAGGAATTGCGGCGTTTGAGCGCCGACGCCGATGCGCCGGTTTCTATGTTAATCTCACGCAACCGTAATCAGGTGTTTTTTCACCTGGACGAGATCGACCTGGTATCGCAGCTCGTTGAGGGCTCTTTCCCGGATTACAACGCGATTGTTCCGACCAGCTACAACACTAAAACAACGCTGCTCACAGCCGATTTGCTCAGCGCCATACGCATGGCTTATCCTTTTGCTCGCGACGCTTCCAACATGGTTCGGCTGCAAATCGTGCCTGGCGGAGCCGAAGCTGTCGGTAAGGTAGTTATTACCGCGTCTTCTCCTGACCACGGCGATATTGTCTCTGAGCTGGAGGCCACCATCGAAGGCACTCCTGTGGAAATCGCCTTTAATGCACGCTATCTGATTGACATCCTTAGTGTGGTCAATACGCCTCAAGTTACCTTGACCACTCGCGACCCATCCAGCCCCGGGGTATTTCGCCCGGATAATGGGCCTGCCCTCGAGCATGTCGTGATGCCGATGCATATCGGCCGCTGAAGGCTATGTTTCTACGCCATCTGGAATTAACGAATTTTCGCAGCTATACACGTCTGGAGCTCGATCTCCAGGCGTGTATTCATATTTTCCAAGGAGAGAATGCTCAGGGGAAAACGAACCTCCTGGAAGCGATTTATTGCCTGGCAACGATGAAATCCCCGCTCGTTTCTCACGACAGTCAGCTAATCTCCTGGCAGGCCGCCGACCAAGTCCTCCCTTTTACCTCAATCAATGGTTGCTTCACCCGCGCGGGTGAGAAACATACCCTCGAAATCACCATCATGACCGAACCTGCCAATGCCAATAAACCGCAAGGGGGGATACGCAAACAAGCTCGTTACGACGGGGTTGTTCAGCGGCTAATCGATAGCATCGGCAAACTCAATGCCGTATTATTTTTGCCGGAAGATGTCGGATTGGTTTCAGGTTCCCCAGGTGAACGGCGGCGCTATCTTGATATTAGTTTGTGCCAGCAAAATCCCAGATATTGCCAGCAATTGTCCCGCTATCTTCGCATATTAAAGCAGCGTAACGCGTTGTTGCATCAAATTCGCGATAGACAAGCCGCCTCCCATGATCTAGCCAATTGGGATGAGCAGTTGGCTGCTGAGGGCAGTTATCTTCTGGCCATGCGTATCTGGTTCATCCAAGCGCTATCAACTGAATTGGCGACGCTTTACCCATACTTAACCGACAGCCAGGAGCATCTGCAACTCAGCCTCAAGAGTATGGTATTTGAGGATGGCACACTCGCATTGGGAGGATATGAGGGGGTTGCGCGTCCAATGCCGGAACCTGACTCGGATACGGCGGTCCAGTATAGAGAGCGCTTTCTGGTACTATTAGAACAAAACCGCAGGGAAGAGATAGCCAGGGCAATAACAGTAACGGGTCCGCATCGAGACGATTTACGTTTTATCATCAACGGCTTTGATGCTGCCGAATTCGGCTCGCGCGGTCAGCAACGTTCTATAGTACTAGCACTGAAACTAGCTGAAGCTCATCTTATGCAGCAGCAAAGCAATGAATCGCCAATAATTCTCCTCGACGATATCTTCTCCGAACTCGATCGACGGCGTTCACGCCTGCTCCTCTCTGCACTAGGGGATGTCGACCAGGTGCTGATTACCACTACAGACTTGAACGCATGCGACCCTCTGATGCTGGAGCGTTCTAAAATCTGGCATGTGGCAAATGGCGTCATAGCCCAACTGGACTGACTTTTATTATCTCTGACAACATGCCTACTTTATAAGTTATAGAGGATGTTTAGTAGGAATGCCGGGTCGCCTTGGGTACATATCAGGGGTCTCACAAACCTTATCAATGACAACCAGATGCCTGGCTTCCGGTAGATTCGGCAGATGGTAGCTCTTGCTCGCCACCACTTTACCACCCAAAGTGCGAATAGCGTACTCTGCTGCGGCCAGCTCAGGCTCGATGCCGTCACCTTTTTGGGCGATCCATCTTCCGCCGACACGCAGCAAAGGCAGACAGTATTCCGCCAGGACATTCATACTGGCTACCGCCCGCGCGACTATGAGGTCATACTGCCTGCGCCATTTTGGGCTTTGACCGACTTCCTCAACCCTCTGGTTGACGATTTCAATGTGCTGCAGGCGTAAAAGCTCCACCATATGCTGAAGAAAAAGTGTCTTTTTATGCGTGGCCTCAACCAGCGTTAGATTCAACCCGGGATACATTATCTTGAGAGGCAGGCCAGGGAATCCGGCGCCTGTGCCTACGTCCGCACAGCGCAAGCCGTGGTCGCGCTGCAAGAGGGGTACCGTATTCGGGATGAGTTCCTGCGTGCTCTCACCCGGAAAAGCCAGAATGCACATGAGCGAATCTAGTAAATGCTTGATCTGCACATCTTCATAGCTGATGATGGTGGTAAGGTTGAAGCGCTGGTTCCAATCCGTAAGCTCGCGGTAATATGCCTCAAAGGCCATCAGATGGGCCTTGGTGAGAGAAAGGCCTATGCCAGAGGCTTCGGCTGCCAACAAATCCATCATCAAATTATCTAGTTCACTCTTCTGGAAATATTTTACCCGGATTCAAGATCCCCTTGGGATCAAGTGCTTTTTTTATGGTACGCATGATATCCAGGCTCGCACCATGTTCGCGCTGCATAAACTGGCGCTTGCCCAATCCTACACCATGTTCGCCGGTCGAAGTTCCGCCTATCTCGAGACAATGATTTACGATTGCCGCCGTCGCCTCCAGCGCATGCTCATACTCGCCGGATACCTCACGGTGGACAATCGCCTCAGTATGCAGGTTGCCATCGCCGGCGTGTCCGAAGGCATAGATTATCAGCCCTTCCTTTTCGCCTAAATCATGGACAAAATCAACCATGTCAGCGAATTTGGACATGGGCACGCAAACATCCCCTGAAATCAGGGTAGCGCCGGGGTGCGCGTTTTTGATGGATTCACGGGCTTCCTTGCGGGCGGTCCACAATTTGATGCGGGTATCTGTCGTGGTGGCCTGCTCAAAATTGAGGCAGGCGTGATCCTCACAAATCTCGCGCAAATACTCTAGCTGCTCATCGATAGCTGCCTCGTTGCCGTGAAATTCCACAAACAGGGTAGGAGTCTCCCGCAGGGACAGCTTTTGTTGTTGATTGGTGGCCTGAATTGTAGCTGTATCAAGAATCTCGATAGCAGATGGATCCAAGCCACCGCTGATACTATCATAAACGACGCCGGTTGCCTCGCGTAAGGATTCGAACGAAGCGACCACTGCCGCTATCTTTTCTGGGAGGCCAACCAAACGCAGGGTCACCTCGGTAACCACCCCCAGGGTACCTTCAGAGCCTACAAATAATCCTAACAGGTCGTACCCACTAGCAGTTTTCTTGGCATTACTGCCGGTGGTAATTACGGTTCCGTCGGCTAGCACTACTCTGAGCTTGAGCACATAGTTGCGTGTCACGCCGTATTTCACAGCGCGCATTCCGCTCGAATTATTGGAAACCATCCCGCCAATCGTTGCCACATCCGAGCTGCCCGGCGCCGGCGGGAAGAACAGCCCTTTCTTGCCCAATTGCGCATTTAGATCGTCATAGATGATGCCGGGCTGCACTACGACCTGCAGATCCTGCTCACGCAACTCCAGAATTGATTTCATACGGTACATTGCCAGCAATATACCGCCATGAATAGGCACCGGATTGCCCTCCAAACTCGAGCCGCCACTCCAGGGTACGATGGGCAGGTCGTTTTCATAAGCATAACGCACCACTGCAGAGACCTGCTCCGTGCTTGAGGGCCATACAATGACATCGGCAGGATGCGGTTTGAACCACGATTCATCAATCGCATGCGCTTCGAGGTCTGCTACGCGCGTCGAGACATTCTCCGAACCCACAAGCTCACCTAAGGCTCGAACATCGCTATCTATTATCATTATTCTGCTTTCTTTTCTTCATTTGTATTATTTTCACCATTATCTTGAGTAATTATATCCCGCGGCTTACTAGTTCCAGTGGCGGGGCCGATGAAACCTTCCTGTTCGAGTTCATCAATCAAACGTGCCGCCCGAGTATAGCCAATACCCAGATTACGTTGCAAAAGCGATACTGATGCCTTGCCACTTTTGAGAACAACCTCGCGAGCTTTGGCCAGAATAGCTGCATCCGCAGAGCTTGTTTCGGCCGATTCACTGCCTGTAGGCCAAAGTTGTTGCTGCACGATAGGACCGGATACCTCAGCGACATGCGGTGCCGGCGTCGATGTGCTGGATTGCTCGCGCCAAAACTGAACAAGCCGGCTTAGTTCACCTTCAGAGACAAAGCAGCCTTGAACGCGCACAAGTTGCGGTGTATTTGGCGCCATCAACAAGGCATCACCGCGACCGAGCAGCTTTTCCGCGCCGGGGGTATCTAGGATGACCCGCGAATCGATTTGCGAGGTTACCGCGAATGCCAACCGCGCCGGAAAGTTGGCTTTAATCAACCCAGTAACTACATCAACGGAAGGACGCTGCGTCGCCAATACCAAGTGAATACCGGTCGCACGCGACATCTGCGCCAAACGACAAATAGCGCGCTCAACTTCATCAGGCGAGACAATCATCAAATCCGCCAGCTCATCCATCACCAGGACAATATACGGCATTTTAGCTTCGCCGCGTTGTTCGCACGCTTCGTTAAACACCTC
>JAJFUJ010000249.1 GCA_021372475.1 Chloroflexota bacterium
TTCAGTAGGCCTCATTGGCATCGGCTGTGTGCTGTTCGTGGTCGCGCCGCGCGAGCAGATTTCCACACGCAACAAAATAGCGCTGATTTCAGCCATCATCCTGCAGGTGATGGCTGAGGTGCTTTATGCGCTTGGGATTACGCCTATCCCGGGCGTGAACCTTTCACCGGTATTTCTGATCATCTTTGGCCTTATCTGTCTGTGGGCTATCCTGCATGACCGGCTTTTCGGCATTGTGCCCGGCAACAATACCGCGATAATGGAAAGCCTGGAAGAACTCATCATCATACTGGATGCAAACCACTGTATCGCCAAATCCAACCATGCTGCCCGCGAAGCGTTGGACCTGGTAGCTGACTCGCTGGGCGTGCCGGTGACAGCGATGTCCTTCGAGTGGGCGCAGCTTATCAGCCAATACATCGGTAAGGATGTACGCAGGCTGCCGGTGCAGCTCCATACAAAAGGCTCGTTGCGCTATTATGAGTTGTCTATCTCTGTGATGAAGGACAGGTCAGGGTCATTCCTCGGGCACCTCTGTATCCTGCATGACATCAGTGAGAACAAAGAGGCTGAGGATATGTTGCGCCATTCAAGGGAGGCGCTCGTTGAGGCCCAGAAAATCGCGCACATGGGCAACTGGACCTGGCATCTTGACACCGGCCGAATAAATATATCGGACGGGATGTACCAGTTGTACGGCATCAGCCAGGATACTGCCCCTTCTGACTTTGGCAACATCATGATTAACTCGGTTCACCCTGATGACCGCGCGGCCGTCGAAGAGTACAACAAGCGCATGATGCGCGAAAAGCAGACCAGCCGACTGCAGTACCGCATCATCTGGCCGGATGGCTCGCTGCACTACATTTATACCGAAGTGGCGAATGTTACCGTTGGCGATGCCGGCCAAGTCCAGGTGTTATCCGGCATTTCACAGGATATCACGCAGCGCGTGTTCACTGAGGATGCCCTGCGCGAGAATGAGGCCAAGTTCCATTCCTTGTTTGAACAATCGCAGATTGGTATCATCATCCTTAATAAAAATGAGGAAATCGTCGATGTAAACGATGCTTACTGCAAACTAATCGGCTATACCCATGATGAAATCATGCATATCAAGTATATCGACATCATTCCCCCCGACCTGCGCCCTCCCGAGGGGCCCGTGCTGCTGCCGGAACAGATTCAAGGCAAGACGTTGGAGACCACGTTGCTGCACCGCGACGGCCGAAGCATCCCCGTTGAGGTGACCACTACGGAACTCCGCGGCATGAACGGCCTGGTGGTCAGCCTTGTGCGCGATATATCCGAACGTAAATGGTCCGAAGAGGCGCTGCGTGAGAACGAAGAGCGTTACCGCAGCCTGGTGATGTTCTCGCCCGATGCTGTTTTGGTGACTCAGCACGAGCGCGTTACCCTGGCCAACTATGCCTGCGCCAGGTTGTTCGGCGCCGACTTGCCCGAAGCATTGTACGGCGTGCCCTTTTTTAAGCTGATCCATCCGGATTACCAGGAATTGATGCGCGACCGGATATACCGTATGCATGAAAGCGGCCAGGCTGTGCCGCCGGTGCGCCAGAGCATCATACGCCTGGACGGGCGCAGCGTGGATGTGGAGGTCTCAGCCGCCCCCTTTATGCTCAATGGTGAGTTTACCATTCACGTCATCCTGCGCGATATCACTGAGCGCCTGCGCACCGAAGAGGCGCTGCGCGACTCTGAAGCTTTCAACAAGACCGTGCTGGATAATTTACCGGTCGGCATCGCCGTCAATACCGGCGTCACCAGCCTTAATTTCAGCTACATCAACGATAACTTTGTCCGCTTTTACCATACCACCAGGGAAAAGCTCTCGCAGCCTAACAGCTTCTGGGAAGCAGTATATGAAGATCCGGTGCTCCGCGAGCAGATGCGCGAGCGGATAACTGCCGATTGGGCCAGCGGCAACCCGGAGCGTATGCTGTGGGAGGATATCCCTATTGCGCGCCGGGGTGAAGAGACGACCTATGTCACCGCGCGCGATATCCCCCTTCCCAACCAACCATTGGTGATCTCGACGGTTTGGGATGTCACCCAGCGCCGCAAAGCCGAGGAAGCCTTGCGCGAGAGCGAGGAGCGCTACCGCAGCCTGTTATTGGTCGCGCCTGTAGCGATTAGCGTCTTTACGGACGGACGTATGGTGTTCATCAACCCGGCGGGAGTCAAGCTGCTGGGCGCTGCGTCTGCGGATGAGTTAATCGGCAGCCCTTACTCTAAGATGTTTTTGCCCGGCTACCAAGAAGATTATCAGGAGGCGATGAACCAACCTGAGGCCGGCGGGTACACCGAATATCCGCTCGAAGGCCAATACCAGCGCCAGGATGGAAGCTGGGTAGATGTTGAGGTGCTGGCTTCGCCTCTTGTTTACCAAGGCAGACCGGGCGTGCAGATCATCGCTGTCGATATTTCTGAGCGTAAGCGCGCCGAGGCTTCTTTGCTCCTGCATCTGCAGCGCGAGCAAAAGATTGCTGATCTGGGACGTGAGTTGGCCTCTACCCTCGAGATCAATGAGGTGTATCGAATCGTCTCAGAACAGCTTGGCGACCTGATCGACTGCCCCAACCTCGCGATCGAGTTGTTCGACGCGGCTCAGGGGCTGATTAACGTGGCTTTTGTTATCACCGAAGGTGAGCGCGTCGACACAACCGATATAACGCCTTTACCTTACCAACCTGATGAGCATTCGGATGGGCGGTCGCAGGCAATAGCCGGCCAACATCCCGTAGTGGTCACCGACCTTGCTTCGCGGGTCGAGAGCGGTGCGGCCACCTTAATCGGCAGCGGCCAGGATCCCCTCTGCGCTATTTATGTGCCGATGATGGCCGAAGGCCGAGTCATCGGCTTGCTCGATTTACAGAGCTACCGCGAGAATGCATACACCGAGGAGGACGGCATCTGGCTGGAGAGCGTCGCTAACTTGATCGGTCTGGCTATTCAGCAGGCCAGGCTCCATAGCGAAGCCCAGCGCACCGCTGTGGCCGAAGAGCGCAACCGCCTGGCGGGTGAGCTGCATGACGCCGTCAGCCAAACCTTGTTCTCGAGCAACCTGACGGCCGAAACCCTTGTGCGCCTGCTCGATAAAGACCCGAACCAGGTGCGCACCGGCCTTGTCAAGCTTCAGCAGTTGAACCGCAGCGCACTGGCCGAGATGCGCACACTGCTGATGGAGCTGCGCCCTGCCAACCTGCTCAAAACCAAGCTGCAAGTGCTGCTGGGGCAGCTCGCATCCGCTGTGTTGGGGCGCAGCTCTGCTGAGGTATTTACTGACCTGGATGATGTGCCCACGCTGCCGCCCGACGTGCACATCGCGCTGTACCGGATTTCCCAGGAAGCGCTTAATAACATTACCAAGCACGCCGATGCCGTACATATCTGGATTACACTGCGCCAGCTTGGCGATGGGGTTGAGCTATCCATTCGCGATGATGGTCGTGGGTTCAACCCCGACCATATTCCGTATGAGCACCAGGGTTTGCAGATTATGCGGGAACGCGCTGAAAAAGCAGGCATTGTTCTTGCATTTTCGAGTATAATAGGGCAAGGAACACTGGTTACGGCCAAGTGGGTAGGCCCCTGAGTATATCAAGGAGCTGGGAGGGGGATGGGTTTACAAACCAAGACGCGGGTTATAGTTGTTGATGACCATGCTATGGTCCGCAGCGGGCTTATTATGGCTCTTGAAGGATATGCCGATGTCCAGGTTGTGGGGGAAGCTGGCAACGGCGTGGACGCTGTGCATCTCTGCGAGGTGCTCAAACCCGATGTCGTCCTGATGGATTTGCGCATGCCCAGGATGGACGGCGTATCAGCTACGCGCTTTATTCATCAGACGATGCCCAATATCCGCATCGTTATCCTGACGAGTTTTACAGAGCCTGACCTGGTGCAGGAGGCGATGGCGGCTGGTGCGGTCGGATTCCTGCTCAAGGATGCCAGCCTCGACGACCTGGCCTCGGCGGTCCATGCCGCCTATGAAGGCAAGTCCACCGTCTCGCCTGATACCCTGCGTGCTCTGGTGGACGCTACGGCAGGGACGGTCGAGTGCATCGTGGGCTTGACGGATGCCGAACGGCGGGTGCTCGAGCTGCTCTTTCAGGGGGTCAAAGGCCCTGAGATTACCGAGCGGATGCAAATCAGCACAGCCGACCTCGATGTGTATATCAACTCGATTTTGAGCAAGCTGAGCGCCAGTAGTCGCAGCTAGCGCTAAACCGGCCGCCGGCCAATGGCGGCACAGGGATGCCTGGCAGCTCTGAAAAGGCGCTGCGTCCGTATATAGTGGAATTCGATGTGCAGCACACCGTCGAAATTGAGCGTCTGCAGGGTCTTCAGTATCCGCTCTGGGTGACCATATCCCGGCCCACGGCCGGGTATTCGTCGTCTGCGTCCAAATTATCCGCAAGTGCGTATGCTGCGAACGCTTGCCCGTGCCTGCCATCAACTTGTCGGCATTGCCGGCCATATTGGCGCGGCCGGCAGCATGGCACAGGTCAACGTGGGCTCTCCGGCAGCGCCGCATGTTCCCACGGCTCGCCCAACAGGCGCGCCCATTGTGGTGGGTATAGCTGCAGCGGCTTTCCAGGATGTGCGCGCGTAGAACGTTCAAACTGAACGTTGGCCGGCTGGCCGACTGGGCTCGGTTCGCTGCCGCGCGTTTGTATAGAAAAGTGTTCTCGCTTGCATACACCGCCAAGACGCATAAGGGGAGGAATCATGCCCGCCCATGGACAAACGCCGGCCGCATCGACGCGGACAATGCGCCGCGTCTATATCATCGGCCTCTCCGGCTCGGGCAAGACGACCCTCAGCGCGCGCCTGGCAAGGCGCTACGGCCTGCTGCATATCGAGATCGACGCCCTCAACTGGGGCCCGGGCTGGCAGATGGCGCCAAAAGATGAGCTGTTGGCCAAGGTGCAAGCGATTGTGGGCAGCGCGCCCGCCTGGGTGGCGGATGGCAACTATTCAGTGCTGCGCAGTACGCTCTGGCAGGCCGCCGATAC
>JAJFUJ010000003.1 GCA_021372475.1 Chloroflexota bacterium
ACCGGCGCATTAAAGTGGCAACTTGACCTGGAGGTAAGGATCGAGGCAGCTACTATCTCCTCGGACGGCAAGCTGGCCTATACCGGCAGCCGCGATTCGCGCCTGGCTTGCTACGATATTGCCACCCAAGCCAAGCTCTGGGAGGTACAACTCGACCGCATCGTCTATACGATTGCCGCACCTGCTGACGGTTCCATTGTTTATACCGGAGGCGACGGCAAGAAAGCCATAGCTGTCGAGGCTGCCACCGGCGCTATCTTGTGGACCTTTCCCGTGGGAGACCGCATCGCTTCCATCACTGCGACGGAGGACTCTTCGGTCATCGCTGTGGCTGCGTGGGACGGCAAAGTCTATCTCCTGGATAAAACGGGCGCTTTGCTGCAGACCATTGCCGGGGGATCCGAGGTACATACCGTGAGCGTATCCGCCGACGGCGAGGTGGTCGTGGCCGGCACGGCGGCCGGACGCGTTTTCGCGGTGAACCTGAGCTCGGCCAAATCGGCGCAGCGCGCCAAAACCACGCGCACAGCGATATGGACTGCGCTTGGAATCGCCGCTCTGGCTCTGGCGCTGGCTTTATTTTACCGCTACATTACCCGCGTTCCAGCCGGGATAGCCTGGTGGACGCCGCATGCCCGTTCTCTCAGACGCACTCGCCGCGCCATGTGGAAAGGCCGCCTTGGCTACCTGTTTATCTTGCCGACCTTTATTTTACTGATTATTTTCAACTATTACCCATCCGTCATGGGGTTGGGGCTCGGATTTACCGAATGGTCGCCGGGGCAGCCGCGCCCGCCCCAATTTGTAGGATTGTATAACTATAAACTGGTGCTGCAGAATCCCAATACCCTCGCTGCCATGCGCAATGTGTCTATTTTTGCGCTGGCCGATTTGGCCAAGACACTCATCGGGCCATTGATCATCGCCGAATTGATCTTTGCGCTTTCCAAAAGTAAGCAGCAGTACACCTGGCGAACAGTATTTATTATCCCTCTAATCGTGCCCAGTGTGGCCTCGATCTTGATGTGGAGCAATATTCTTGACCCTAACCTGGGCCTGATCAACAACGTTCTCTTTAAGCTGGGATTGGCATCGCCGCTATCGCCTCCCACCTGGCTGGGTAATCCGGCCACAGCGCTTCCAGCCTTGATATTCGTCGGTTTCCCGTGGATCGGCGCTTTTCCGCTGCTCATCTATTACGGCGGGTTAATCAGCATCAGCTCCGACATACTGGATGCTGCCAAAGTGGATGGCGCATCGGGGCTGAGAAGGGTATTCAGCATCGATATCCCTATTTTGCTTCCTCAAATCCGCTTACTATCGGTGCTCTCGGTGATCGGTTCGCTGCAGCAGTTTGGGCTGGTTCTGCTGACGACACGCGGCGGCCCGGGCAACGCTACCACTACGCCGGTATACGAGATGTATATGCAGGGCATCAACTCGGGGCGTTACGGCTATGCGGCGGCCCTGGCCAGCATGCTGTTTGTCATCATTTTGGCTATCACCCTGGTCAATATGCGCGTGATGCGCGACCGGCCAGGAATGAGATAGGGAGGCATGCAGTGCAGGCAGCACTTAAACAGACGCGCATTCAACATCAACGGGAGCACCGTAATCCCGCTGTCGTGCGCACTGATATCGCGATTAATGTTGTTCTCTTTATTATTGCTTTTCTCGTATTTATTCCTGTAATGCTCATGATTTTTATGTCTTTCAGAAACACTGGCCAAATCCTGACAAACTTTTGGTCGCTGCCAGACCCGTGGATAACCATAAACTACTCCAAAGCCTGGAAAGGCATCTCTCCCTACTTTTGGAACAGCATCCTTTACTGCAGCGTCGGTGTCGCGCTGATTGTTATTTTATCGTCGCTGACCGGCTATGCGATGGCCGTCATCGAGTTCCCCGGCAAAAATATTCTCTATGTCATGGTTATTGCCTTACTCATGATCCCCAGTGTGCTCAGCCTCTTCCCGTTAATCAATGTCATCTATAAACTAGAGTTGGTGAACACGATGTGGGCGCTGGTGCTGCCGTGGGCCTCCGGCGGGCAGGTCATGGGTGTGATGTTAATGCGCACCGCCTTTGAAGGTATCCATCCAGAGATTCGCGAAGCGGCTTATGTGGATGGCGCCACTGACCTGCAAATATTTGGCCGGGTTTGCCTGCCGCTGGCCTGGCCGATGGCCATGACCTTGGCCATCCTGAACTTTGTAAGCCTCTACAACGATTTTTTATGGCCGCTGATTATTATTCAACAAGCCTCCAAGCAGGTCGTCTCCGTGGGGCTGCGCAACTTCGCCCCTACCTATGGCTCGCAGGATATGGGCTCGCAGATGGCCGCTTTTGTGATCGCCTCCGTCCCCCTGCTTATCCTGTTCTTGTTCGGCATGCGCTACTATATCACCGGCATCTCGTCTGGGGCTGTCAAGATGTGACCGTCGCTATAGCGCATGATCCAAAACGCTTCTATATGCAATCGGGCGGGATGATATCCGCTGAAGGCCTGCCTGGCCCGGCGCATCTGCGGTGCCTGAGAGTCCGCGAGACAGGCCGCAAAGCCAAGGAAAATGCTTGCACCTGATCATCCTGATAGCCGCCTCCATGCAAGTCGCATCGCGTGCGTCCAGGGGGCGACATTTGAGGATGTTGAAAAAGTATCCAATAGGAGATACCGCAGTGTCTGAAAGACAGAGTTGCGAACTCGCAGATCATTCTCGAAGCAGGAACCCATCCAAGTCTTGCCCTTATTCTTGTTATGATATATTACACTATATATCAGATCAATACTGGATTCCGGCCTATGTTGGAATGGGCACGCGCAGCGTGCCCCCACGAGCAGACACACAGTGGGCAAGCGTAAGGACAGAGCTTCTTTTTCAACACCCCTCCACATTGCTCTTGTTGACATTAACGCGATTTGCTGTATATTCTCTCCGATTAAGAGGCAGCAATAGTGATACTAATACACGTTCTATCAGCCACCCGGTTCGGTCCGGGCTTTGGTGAACAGGGACCCCCATAATCAGCAGGCCGTATGCGGCTTGCGGTTGGGGTGTTCCCGGCTGCAGCCATCACTTCGAAACGCGGCTTGGCCGCGTTTTTATT
>JAJFUJ010000018.1 GCA_021372475.1 Chloroflexota bacterium
GGTAGCCCTAGCTCATCAAGCCGCTGCGGTTGCTGTCGGGCACCATGCCGATGACCAGGTTGAGACGATTCTTATGCATTTTTTACGCGGAGCGGGGTTATCCGGCTTGCGCGGCATGCAGCCGGCCAGCGCACTCGCAGCGAACGGCGGACGGCCTCCGCTAGATGCTGCGGATTTGCGTCTAGTGCGCCCCTTGCTGGAATTAACGCGGCAGGAAATTGATGCATACTGTACTGAGCATAGATTGTCGCCGCGACAGGATATCACAAATCAGGATACCAGCATCTTGCGCAATCGCCTGCGCCACGAGCTGCTGCCGCTGCTGGAGCAATATAATCCCAATATCCGCAGCGTCGTACGGCACACGGGAGAGGTCGTCGGCGCTGATATAGAACTAATGGACGGGATTGTGAAACAGACCTGGGACCAGGTAACGCTTCAGGCAGATAACAACACTGTCATATTCGACCTGACGTTCCTGCGTGCGCTGCCTCGAGCATTGCAGAGGTCGCTCATCAGGCGGAGTGTATCTTATCTTGACCATACGCTGCGTGATGTCACCTTTGCTCAGGTTGAAAATGCGTTGAACGTAGTGAACAATGGTATTACGGGTAAAATCGCTGTGTTGCCAGGCGGCATTACCCTGCATCTGGTCTATCGCCAAGCTATACTCACCACCTGGCCATCGTTGCGGATTGGTGCATACTGGCCGCGCTTTAGTCTCTCGCAGCCGGTAGAGATTCCCATGCCAGGTAGTTATGTTAACAAGCAGGACGGTTGGCGCCTCGAATGCCATCTTGTGCAGCGTGCGGCGCTGGTGGATTTGGAGCAAACGCATTCCTACCGCATCTTCTTGGCGCGTGAGGCAGTTAATGGCCCGTTGCAGCTCGGAACGCGCCGGCCGGGCGACCGTATGCAACCGTTGGGAATGCAAGGGCAAACGCAAAAGCTGCATGACCTGATGATCAATGCCAAGGTGCCCTCTTGCCAGCGCCGTTATGTCCCGGTTCTAAGGTTGGGAGACCAGATTGTCTGGGTGGCCGGCCTGCGCCAGGACAATCGCTTTGCCATAGCGGATACCACTGTGGAAGTGATCTCCCTGCAATTTAGACCGCTTGAGGAGTATTGATGCCGGCTGTATGGCTTAAAGCAGGGAAAGAAAAATCGGTGCACAATCGTCATCCCTGGATATTCAGCGGGGCAATCGCTCGCCAGGAGCAGGGAATTGCACCCGGGGCGATAGTGGATGTGCTTCAATCCGATGGCGTGTGGCTGGCGCGCGGATACATCAATCCCCATTCGCAAATTGCTGTGCGGTTGTTGACTTGGGATGCAATCGAGCAGATTGAACCCAATTTCTGGGAGCGCAGACTGCGTCACGCAATCAAGCGGCGCGATAGCCTGCGTGCTAGTACTGGGACAAATGCTTATCGCTTGGTGCATGCTGAAGCGGATGGGTTGCCTGGTCTGATCGTTGACCGTTATGCCGACTGGTTGGTACTGCAGTCGCTGACACTCGGGATAGAGCAATGGAAGCCTCTCTTGGCCGAATTGCTGCTCAATATCACCGGCTGCAAAGGGATATATGAGCGCAGCGATGCGGAGGTGCGTTCGCATGAGGGGCTGCGTTTTACCAATGGCCTCCTCAAAGGCGGTCAGCCTCCTGCGCCGGTTAGGGTTATGGAAAACGGCCATCTATTTGCTGTGGATGTGTGCCATGGCCACAAGACCGGTTTCTATCTCGACCAGCGCGATAATCGCAGCGTTGTTGCGCAGTATTGTGGTGGAGCCCAAGTGTTAAATGCGTTTTCCTATACAGGTGGATTTTCGATTTATGCCTTGGCAGCCGGTGCGCAGAATGTTACCAACATCGACAGCTCGGCGGATGCCCTGCGTATGATTGAGGTGAATACCACGCTGAACGAGCTGCCAGCCCAAACCAAGGTGCTGGAAGGCGACGCATTTCAGGTCCTGAGGCGTTTACGCGACGATGCGCTACGCTATGATGTGGTGATTCTGGACCCGCCCAAGTTCGCCTTTTCGCGGGCGCAGCTTGGCACTGCCACCCGCGGTTATAAGGATATCAACATGCTCGGCATGCAATTGCTGCGTCCCGGCGGCATCCTGGCCACCTTTTCTTGTTCCGGCCTGGTGGATGAGGACCTGTTTCAAAAAATCGTTTTTGGCGCCAGCATTGATGCTGGTCGGGAGGGGCGCATTATGCACCGTCTCGGGCAGGGGTCTGATCATCCGACGCTGTTGAGCTTCCCGGAATCCGCTTATCTAAAAGGTTTCATCATATGCGTCGATTAAGCGGATTGCCAACCTCGCTAATTCGCCTAAAATACCGCATACCCGATGGGAGCGAAGGGCGCTTATGAAAACGATACCTCAGGATATCGCCAGGGTGTTAATCAGCACCGACGACCTGCAACGCCGCGTGCAAGAGCTGGCTGATCAAATTTCAGCGGATTATCAGGATCAAAACCCTTTGCTGGTGTGTGTGCTCAAAGGCGGTTATGTGTTTTTAGCTGACCTGACGCGCGCCATGAGCATCAATCACGCTGTTGATTTTATGGCTATTTCCAGCTATGGCAGCGGAGCAGTCTCGAGCGGTGTGGTGCGTATCCTCAAAGATCTTGACCGCGATATCAGCGGGCGGCATGTGCTGCTGGTGGAGGATATCATCGATACTGGCCACACGATTGCTTATATCCTGGATAACCTGCGCACCCGCCAACCTGCCAGCCTGCGCGTTTGCACGCTGCTCAGCAAACCCTCCCGACGCGAGATTCCCCTGCCTGTAGATTACATCGGCTTCGAGATTCCTAACGAGTTCGTGATTGGTTACGGTTTGGACTATGCCGAAAGGTACCGCAATCTTTCTTATATCGGCGTGCTCAAGCCGGAAGTCTATAGCTAGCTGGTTGGACTGTTAATGTAAATGTAGCGGCAACCTGCTCCCTGCGGGCTACCGCTACAATCTAAGGTTGAATTATCCCGGTGCTTCTAGTATGGACAACCGCCACGATGCTGCGTTCGATGGCGCTATGGAATGCGGTGCAAGAATTGGTAGGCCGGGTCTGCCTCGATCTTCCTGTGCAGCCTCCTCCTTGACTATTACAGCTATTTATGCTAATGTATCTTTAATGTTCGTTAGGGTGGAGTGATGCTCGTGGTGGTGAATGGCTCACATACACTGATACCTGCCTCCTGGCAGGCAGTGCGCGCTTGCCGTTACGGTAGTGGGTTGTACTTTGGCCTGCGCTACTATTATGCGAGCTCCATATAGGGAGGGGCGTACTGCACGCGGGCGGTCGATAGCAAAGTAGCATAGACAATTTAGTGGTTAAGCGTGAGGGATTCGCCTCACGCTTTTTTTATCTCTGTCAGGAGGGAGATATGGCTTTACGCGGTATCAGAGGAGCCACAACGGCAAGTGATAATACTGAAGCAGCGATACTTCAAGCCACAAGCGAGCTGCTGCAGGAGCTTGAACGTGCCAATAAATACCAACTTCAGGATTTAGCGGCAGTCTGGTTTTCTGCAACAAGTGACTTGAATGCTGTCTTTCCTGCCAAAGCAGCCCGCCTGCTCGGTTGGGCTAGAGTCCCTCTTTTCGATGCCGTGGAGATCGATGTGCCCGGCAGCCTGCCGCGCTGTATCCGTGTGCTGCTGCTGTGGAATACGGATATCGCGCAAGACGCTATCCGGCATATCTACCTGAAAGGCGCCAGTGGTTTACGTCCTGACCTTACTGAGCCGCCAAGCGCACAGGAGGAGAAATGATCATTGTGATGCAGCGAGGTTCTAGCCAGCCGCAGGTGCAGGCAATTGTCGACCGTGTGCACGAGTTGGGTTTTCAGGCGCATCTTTCTGTCGGCGAGGAGCGCACAATTATCGGGGTTATTGGCGACGAACGCTACCTGACTGAGGGTGAGTTCACTTTGATGCCCGGTGTTGAAAAGATAGTCAGAATCCTCTCACCCTACAAGCTGGCAAGCCGCGATTTTCATCCACAGGATACTGTCGTGCCTATCAATGGTTGTTCGATCGGCGGTAACCGCGTGATAATCATCGCCGGCCCATGTGCAGTCGAAAATTGGGGGCAGCTCTCGGAGACTGCCGCGGCTGTGGCTGAATCCGGCGTGCACGTGCTGCGTGCAGGAGCTTTTAAGCCCCGTACATCACCCTACAGCTTCCAGGGTTTGGGTGAAGAGGCTCTTGAGATGCTGGCTCTAGTGAAGGAACAAACCGGTCTGGCGATCATGACCGAGGTTATGTCGCCCGAGCAAGTGCCGTTAGTAGCTAGGTATGCCGACATCCTCCAGATAGGTACGCGCAATATGCAGAACTATACTTTGTTGCATGCGGTTGGCGAGGCAGGCAAGCCGGTCCTTTTAAAACGTGGTATGATGTCTACCATGGAAGAGCTGCTGATGTCCGCCGAATATATTCTATCGCATGACAATAACAAGGTGATGTTGTGCGAGCGGGGCATCCGCACGTTTGAGACCTATACGCGCAGCACACTGGATCTATCGGCGGTTCCGGTGCTCAAGCAGTTGACCCACCTGCCGATTCTGGTGGACCCGAGCCATGCCGCGGGAAAGTCAGCCCTGGTTCCTGCACTGTCTCTGGCGGCCATCGCGGCCGGTGCCGATGGCCTGGTGATTGAGGTGCATCCTCACCCCGAAAAAGCGCTCTCGGACGGTCCACAAGCGCTCAAGCCGGCGGTTTTCGCCGATCTGGTAGCCAGGGCGCGTCTGGTGGCGGAATCCATCGGAAGAACACTCTAGGAGAACAGAGATGTCGTCTACGCTCGCTGACGTCTCATTTTGTATAGTAGGTTTGGGCTTGATGGGCGGTTCGCTGGCGGCTGCGCTATCTAGAGCCGGCTGCAATCGGGTGATAGGTGTAGCACGCCGCCAGGAAACCCTCGCGCGGGCGCTGGAACTGGGATATGTCTCTGGAGGCACTCTGGATTTAGCTGAAGGGGTCCGCCAGGCCGATATCGTCATACTCGCTACCCCGGTGCGCGATATCATTGCAAAGATTGCACATCTGGGCGGTATGCTCAATTCCGGGGCGTTGGTGCTGGATCTCGGCAGCACCAAAGTGCAAATCTGTGCTGCCCTTGACCACTTACCGCCACAGATACAGGCCGTTGGCGGGCATCCGATGTGTGGCAAGGACAGCTCCGGCCTGGAAGAGGCGGATCCTGAGCTGTATCTTGATAAAGTATTTGTGCTTTGTCCGCTGGAACGTACCACTGTGGCGTCGCTTGATCTCTGCAACCTGCTTCTTTCATCTATCGGTGCGCGGCCGTTGTTGTTAAGCGCGGAGAGAAACGACGAATTGGCTGCAGCCGTCAGCCACATGCCGTATCTGGCCGCCGTGGGCTTGGTGAACGCGGCCGCTGAATTGGCAGGAACTGATGACCTGGTTTGGCAGGTAGCTGCCAGCGGCTTTCGCGATACAACCCGTCTGGCTGCAAGCGATGTGACTATGATGCTCGATATTCTGCTAACCAACCGTCAGGCTGTCCTGGAGGCGCTCTCCCGCACACAGGCGCAACTCTCGACGCTTAGATTGTCTTTGGAGCAAGAGGATCAGAACGCTCTTGCAGCCCTGCTGCTCACCGCGCGGGCTCAACGCAAGGAGTTATACCCATGAACCTGCACGTTGTCCGTTCCAGGGCTTTGACTGGCGAGGTCGGGGTGCCAGGCGATAAGTCGATAACTCACCGGGCGTTATTACTAGGAGCCTTGAGTTCCTCCAATGTGTATATCCGCAACTACCTGGATTCGGCAGATTGCCTGGCCACACTCGGTTGTCTGCGCGCCTTGGGTGTGCAGATTGCCCGACGCCAAGCAGAAGTGGTGGTGCACGGGCGTGGCATGCACGGCTGGCGTGAACCTGCGGATGTGCTCGATTGCATCCGCTCAGGCACGACAATGCGGCTGCTTTCGGGCTTGTTGGCAGGCCAACCCTTTATGAGTGTCCTTAGCGGGCGGGCGCAGTTGCGGGCGCGCCCGATGAGCAGAATCATCATGCCACTGCAGCAAATGGGCGCGCATATTTCGGGGCGCGCTGCTAACCGCTTGCCGCCGCTGTGCATCCAGGGCTCGAAATTGAGCGGAATCCATTATCGTTCGCCTATAGCCAGCGCTCAGGTCTCATCGAGTATTCTGTTGGCAGGCCTTTACGCCGAGGGCATCACCACGATAATCGAACCCGAGCGCTCGCGCGACCATACCGTGCGCATGCTGCGCGCGCGCGGTGTGCCCGTCGCGGTGGAAGGCGCCTCCCAAAGTCTTGTCGGCCCTGTCGCATCTCTGGACGCACTGGATGTGTGCATTCCGGGCGATATCTCCTCGGCCGCCTTTTTCCTGGTCGCTGGTCTTCTCGTCCCCGGCAGCTCTCTGGGACTCAAGTCAGTCGGCGTTAATCCCACTCGCACCGGCCTTCTGGATGCTTTGCAAGGGATGGGCGTACAGATTGTGCTGCAGAACGAGCGCGACGAAGGCGGTGAGCCGGTCGCCGATATACTGGTGCATCACCAGGATTTACACGGCGTGACGGTCGGTGGGTCGATGATCCCCCGTATGATTGACGAAATCCCGATATTGGCACTGGCTGCGACCCAGGCTGAAGGCGAGACCATCATCCGCGATGTTGGCGAGCTGCGCGTTAAGGAGACCGATCGCATCGCGACGATTGTGGGTGTCCTCCGAGCGATGGGCGCTCGCATTGAGGCCAGCGAGGACAGCTTAATAATCCAGGGGCCAACCCCGCTGCATGGCGCATTCATTAACAGCGAGGGCGACCACCGCATCGCAATGATGGCGGCTGTGGCCGGCCTAATCGCCGCAGGGGATACCTTCGTTTCGCACCTGGAACGCATCCAGGATTCGTTCCCGGGTTTCGTGCCTAAACTTGTCGCTCTGGCGCCGGGGGCTGTTCAATGAGCGCTCAGCACGCCTCGTGCATAAATGGGCAGACCAAAATTGCTGCCGTATTCGGGTGGCCAGTGGCCCATTCGCTTTCACCGGCCATGCACAATGCTGCCTTTGGTGCGCTCAACCTTGACTGGGTTTACGCGCCCTTTGCCGTTTCACCGGAGCAGTTGCCTGCCGCAGTGGCCGCCATCCGCGCTCTGGGCTTGCGCGGAGTCAATGCCACTGTACCGCATAAGGAAGCATTGGTTGCCTTGATGGATGATTTAACCCCCGAAGCCCGTGCAATCGGGGCAGTAAACACCATCCTAGTAGAGGAAGGCAGGCTGCTCGGGCATAACACGGATGCGGTAGGTTTCGAACGCACACTGCAGCGGGCCGGCTTTGATGCGCGAGGCAAGCACGCCCTGGTGCTAGGCGCCGGCGGTGCGGCGCGCGCGGTCGTTTACGCGCTGTTACGCAGCAGAGCTCAGGTCGTGCTGCTCAACCGTTCACCGCGGCGCGCGGTAGAACTGCTTAGCCGCTTGGGCGCAAGCGCTGCCACAGGCGCACTCACTGCGAGTGAGGTAGGCAAGTGGGCCGGCCATGTGCAGCTAGTGGTCAATGCTACATCGCTGGGTATGTGGCCACAGGTGGAAGGAACTCCCTGGCCGCAAGAGATTCCGTTCCCTCCCGATGTGCTGCTATGCGACCTGGTATATAATCCGCGCCGCACACCTTTGGTTGGCCAAGCGCTTCAAGCTGGCGCACGCTGCATAGATGGATTGTGGATGCTGGTGTACCAGGGAGCGGAAGCGTTTCGTTTATGGACCGGGCAGCAGCCCGATGCTGAATTGATGTTTCGAGCCGCGGATGACCAATTAGGAGGACGCGATGCTCCGTTTTCTGACCGCCGGTGAATCCCATGGGCCGGCGCTGACAACCATTCTCGAGGGGCTGCCTGCGGGATTGCCGCTCGTGGAGGAGGATATCAACCGCGATCTTCGGCGCCGCCAACAGGGGTACGGACGCGGCGCACGCCAGCTTATCGAGCAGGACCAGGCCGTCATACTTAGTGGTGTGGTTGACGGGATGACTATCGGTTCGCCGGTAGCGCTGAATATTGCCAACCGTGATTGGGAACACTGGCGCGATAAAACAGTGCCGCCTTGGACAAAACCGCGCCCCGGCCACGCCGACCTGGCCGGCTCGCAAAAGTACGGTTTAAGCGATCTGCGTCTGGTGGCAGAGCGTGCCAGCGCCCGTGAGACGGCCGCGCGTGTTGCAGTCGGGGCTATTGCACGCAGGCTGCTTAGTATGGTTGGAATAACCGTTGGAAGTTATATAGAATCAATCGGCGGGGTGGACGCCAACCTGCAGCAGCTTGTCCTGCAGGATTGTCTGGTTTTGGCGGAAAACTCGCCGGTGCGCTGCCCGGACGCTCGGGCAGCAGATGCGATGTGCAGGTGTATTGATGCTGCAGGAGCGCAAGGCGAATCCCTGGGAGGAATATTCATCGTCGCGGCGCTGGGGCTGCCGGTCGGGCTGGGCTCTTACGTCCATTGGGACCGGCGCCTGGACGGCCTGCTGGCTCAGGCTGTAATGAGCATCCCTGCCATCAAAGGCGTAGAGATCGGTTCAGCCTTTGCCAATGCAGCGCTGCCTGGTACTCAGGTGCAGGACGCCCTTTATCCAGGGGCAGCCGGGCCTGAACGGCACAGCAACCGCGCCGGCGGACTGGAAGGTGGCATGACCAGCGGCGAACCGCTGTTGGTTCGTGCAGCCATGAAGCCGATTCCAACAACCATCTCGCCGCAGCCCACGGTCGATTTAGCTACTGGCGAGGCTGCCGCCACTGAATATCAGCGCTCGGATGTGTGCGCGGCGCCGGCAGCGGCAGTTACCGCTGAAGCGATGGTGGCGATCGTTCTAGCGCAGGTGCTGCTGGAGCGTTTCGGCGCGGATACGATGAACGAACTGATTCGGGCGGTCAAGCATGACTGATAATAACCGCAATGTCATCTTGACCGGTTTTATGGGAACAGGCAAGAGCACCGTTGCCAGTCTAGTGGCCGGGAAGCTTGGTCGGACCTGGGTAGATATGGATAGTGTGCTCGCAGAACGGGCAGGGATGGCCGTTAGCGATATCTTTGCTCGGTATGGCGAGGCGGAGTTTCGCAAGCAGGAAATGCTGCTGGGCGCCGAGTTAAGCCAGAAGCAGGGGCTGGTGATTTCCACGGGTGGCGGTTCCCTGCTTGATCCAGAGCTAGCACGCCTGATGACCATTTCAGGAGTTGTGATCTGCCTGGATGCAGAGCCTGCTGCCCTGCTGGCCAGGCTGCACGATGCAGCCGATCGTCCCTTGCTGGCCGCATTCGACCGCGAGCAGCAGTTAACCGCATTGTGGCGACAGCGCCGTCCCAGGTACGCGCAGCTCCCGCTGCACCTGGATACAACGTATCTTTCTTGCGAAATAGCGGCCGCTAGGGTTTGCACGCTGCTTCAAGCGGCTCCGCGCTCGTTTCCTGTCAGCACGCCTCAAGGGGCATACCAGGTGCTGGTGATGAACGGAGTGGCGGCCGTCTTGGGTGACCTGCTCAAAGTGCACGATGTCTCGCGGCGTATCCTGATAGTAAGCAACGAGCGCGTCTGGCCTTTGCATGGCGAGTCACTGCAAAGACACTTGGCGGATTCCGGCTATCAGGTTGCAGAAGCTCTGATACCGGATGGTGAGCGCTACAAGACGCTGGACACCTTGCAAACCATATACGCGCATTGCGTTGCTGCCGGCCTGGATCGGCGCAGTGTTATCATTGCCTTGGGAGGCGGGGTGGTCACCGATATGGCCGGTTTCGCGGCTGCCACTTATCTGCGCGGGATCCCGTTCATCCCGATGCCAACCTCCTTGCTGGCGATGGTCGATGCCGGCGTGGGTGGCAAGGTCGCGGTTGACCTGCCGCAAGGGAAAAACCTGGTTGGCGCCTTTGCCCAGCCCCTACAGGTATTGATTGATCCTGACTATCTGGCGACCTTGCCGCAGGCAGAACGGGATTGCGGGCTGGTCGAAATCATCAAAGCGGGCATCATCGGAGATGCTGAGCTGTTTGCTGCCCTCGAAAATGAAGCTGCCCTCCCATCCTGGCGCTGGTTGATCGAGCGGGCGCTGACGGTGAAAATCAATATTGTCGAGGACGACCCTTACGAATCCGGCCGGCGGACGGTGCTGAATCTGGGACATACCTTTGCCCACGCTTTTGAGGTGCTGGCGGATTACCGGTTGCCGCACGGTATGGCGGTTTCAATCGGCTTGGCGGCCGCAGCGGAACTGGCCGTGTTGCGCGGGCATCTGGATTCCAGCATTCGCGACCGCATTTTGGCAGTGCTTGAGCGCCATCACCTTCCAACCAAATGGGCAGGAGGACCTGCTGAGGAAGTGATCGAGGCGATGCAGCGGGATAAAAAACGGGTTAATACGCGGCTGCGCTTTGTGCTTCCGCGGGCAATTGGCGATGTATACATAGATGAGGATGTCAGTACCGCCGATATCGCACGCGCGCTGGAAAGGATTACATGATGAGCCGTTTTCTTGTCCTCCACGGACCCAACCTTAATCTGCTCGGCAAGCGAGAACCCGCCGTATACGGCAGCGATACTCTAGAGGCAATCAACGAGCGATTGCAGGCCTGGGCAGAGCCTCAACACGTGGAACTGAGAATCATACAGTCAAACCATGAGGGGGCGTTGGTCGATGCAATTCAGCAGGCGCTGGGCTGGGCGGATGGCATTGTAATAAACGCCGGAGCATACACGCACTACAGCTATGCCTTACGCGATGCACTGACCTCTGTGGCGCTGCCTGCCGTCGAAGTGCATCTCAGCAACATTTATGCGCGTGAGGCGTTCCGTCACGAGTCTGTCATTGCCCCCGTTTGCCGGGGGCAAATCTGCGGATTAGGTTGGTATGGCTATATCCTGGCGCTGCAGGCTTTGCAGCGCCTAATAAACGCTAGTAGCTAGCCTTTACTTGGAGAACGGCCCCTTACCTGACCCCTTTGATCTCCTCAGGAAGGGCGGCAGGTCATTCGAATCACTACCGAGATTGCGTTGTGGCTGCTGCGCTGGTTGTGGCTGCGGTACGGCTTGCGGTTGAGGCTGTGGCTGCGTTGCCGGGCTTCTAACGATTTCGCGCGGCTGTTCACGCTGTTCCACCATCGGCCGGCTGACGCGTGTGGCTGCTGGCGCTGTGATGCCGGATTTTTCTCCCATCTCAAAACCGGTTGCGATGACTGTAATTTGGACTTTATCCTTCATCCGTTCGTCAATAACCGCACCAAAGATAATATTGGCGTCCTGCGCAGCATTCTGGTGGATTAATTCGGCCGCCTGGTTGACTTCGAAGAGCGAGAGGTCTGGGCCTCCGCTCACGTTGAAGAGCACCCCCTTGGCACCGTTGATATCGATATCGAGTAACGGGCTGGTGATGGCCTGCTGTGCGGCTACTAGCGCTCTCTCATCGCCTGTGGCGCTGCCAACCGCCATCAATGCGGCGCCGCCTTTGCTCATAATGGCGCGCACATCGGCGAAATCCATATTGATCATGCCGGGCACGGTGATGAGCTCCGAGATGCCCTGGATGCCCTGGCGCAGAATATCATCAGCCATCTTGAAAGCGTTTTCGAGGGTAACTTGCCGATCCGCCAGGCGCAGCAAGCGGTCGTTTTGGATAACGATCATGGTATCCACAAACTCGCTCAAGGTCTTGATCCCGGCATCTGCTACGCGTGCCCGCCGAGCCCCTTCAAACTGAAACGGTCTGGTGACTACTGCGACCGTCAGAGCGCCGAGTTCCTGAGCGATTTGAGCAATAACCGGCGCTGCACCGGTGCCTGTCCCACCGCCGATACCTGCCGTGATAAAGACCATATCGGCATCCTCAAGCGCGGCCTTGAGGTCGTTGCGCGATTCTTCGGCGGCTTTGGCGCCTTGCGCAGGATCTCCGCCAGCGCCTAATCCACGGGTGACCGCGGAGCCGATGCGCAGCCGAATGGCAGCATTGGAAAGCTGCAGCGCCTGGCCGTCGGTATTGATGGCAATAAACTCAACCCCGCCCAGGCCAGCCTCTATCATGCGGTTAATGGCGTTTTGACCGCCGCCGCCGACACCAACCACCTTTATTTTAGCTAGTGCGTCATCTTCAGGAAACAAAAAACCGTTGTCGTAAGCAGACAAACCGCGCGGAGACTGGTCATCCATCGAGGAGTGTTTCATGACACCTCCAGCACAAATGAGTCGAGGCTATCTATGTGACGATAATAACATAGCGCCTATAGAGTGTCAAGCAAAAATAGGAAGGTATCAACTAGATGCCCTCCCGATTTTCATACCTAGAGTTCCGGGCTGTGCGACTCTACCAATCCTTGTGCTCGCGCGATAAATGCTTCCACTGGGATATCACCGAGGTCCTGCTCGGTGCGCAACCGCACGGAAACGGCATTAGCGGCCACTTCGCGGTCGCCGATGACCAGCATATAGGGGATCTTGGCTAGTTGCGCCGTCCGAATCTTGGCATTCATCCTTTCGGAGGATTCGTCCAGTTCCACACGCAGGTCGGCCGCCCTGAGAGCAGCCATTACCTGACGCGCATACTCCTGATGGCGGTCGGCGATGGGGATAACCTTGGCCTGTACGGGCGCCAGCCACAGCGGGAAAGCGCCCGCATAGTGTTCTATCAGCACCCCCATAAAGCGCTCCAGCGAGCCGAGAAGCGCGCGGTGCACCATGTAAGGGCGATGCTCTTTGCCATCAGTGCCGACATAGGTCATATCAAAGCGCTCCGGCTCGTTGAAGTCAAACTGGATAGTGGTTAACTGCCATTCACGTCCGAGGGAATCCTTGATTTTTAAGTCAATCTTGGGTCCGTAGAACGCCCCGCCCCCTTCATCGACTTCATATGCCAACCGTTCCCCCTGCAGCGCTTTGCGCAATGATTCCGTTGCCTGATCCCACTGCGCCGGCTCGCCGATAGCTTTGGGCGGGCGGGTCGCTAGGTAAGGGTTAATCTGCTCAAACCCAAAAGCGCGTAGCATGTTGAGCGAGAACCGCAGCACCCCCAGGATTTCATCCTCTATTTGCTCGGGAGTGCAAAAGATGTGCGCATCGTCCTGGGTAAAGCCGCGCACGCGCATCAGGCCGTGCAGCACACCGCTGCGCTCATAGCGATAAACCGTCCCGAGCTCCGCCCAGCGCAGGGGCAAGTCGCGATAAGAGCGAGTCTGCGTCTTGTAAATCAGGATGTGAAATGGACAGTTCATCGGTTTGATATAATAATCCTGCCCGTCGATATCCATCGGCGAATACATATTCTCGCGGTAGTTTACGAGGTGGCCGGAGGTTTCCCACAACCAGGAACGTCCGATATGCGGCGTATAGAGGATGTCGTAACCCCCATCATAATGCTGCTTGCGCCAGAAATCCTCGATAATTGTACGGACGCGAGCGCCTTTGGGGTGCCAGTAGACCAGGCCGGCGCCGGCTTCTTCATGCAGGCTGAACAGGTCGAGTTCGCGCCCCAGCCGGCGGTGGTCGCGGCGCTCCAATTCCTCAAGCTGCTTGAGATACGCGTCCAGCTCTTCTTTGTTATTCCAGAGCGTGCCGTAGATGCGCTGCAGCATCGGGCGCTTCTCGTCGCCGCGCCAGTAGGCGCCGGCAACGTTCAAGAGGGCGAAGGCGTTGGCCTTGATGTAGCCGGTATGCGCGATATGCGGGCCGCGACACAGATCAACAAAATCGCCTTGGCGGTAGATACTGATGGTTTCATCTTCCGGCAGGTCGGCAATTAGCTCCAGCTTGTATGGCTGGTCTTTAAAGATCTCCATCGCTTCAGCCCGGCTGACTTCGCTGCGCTCAAAGCTTTGCCTGGCTTTGATGCTCTCCTTCATCAAATCGCTGATTTTGCTCAAGTCCTCTGTGGTCAGCGGTCGAGGCAGATCGAAATCATAGTAAAAGCCGGTGTCGATAGCCGGGCCGATGGCTAACTTGGCATCCGGAAACAGTTTGAGCACTGCGGCTGCCATGATATGAGAAGCCGAGTGACGCATCATTTCAAGATTGGGCTGTTCCATTTTAACTCCTCACTAAATCAATTGGGTGACACTTGCGCTGGCCGGCTGAAAGCCGGGCCAAAGGTGATACGTGTGCGCATAGGGATACCTCCTAAAAACACGAAACCTCTCGCTTTGGGGCGAGAGGTTTCCGCGGTTCCACCCAAATTCCACAGCTTATCACTGTGCTCTGAGCCGATAACGGGGCTTCCGGGGCTCCTTACCTTGCGTTTGGTGAGCCAGCTCGCAGATGGTTTTCGCCGTCTCGTGTTGAAGAAGGTTTGCAGTCGCGGCCTTCTCTCCCTGACAACAGTAATCGGTTACTCGTTCTGTTCGACGCCTATATAACTATTCGTAAGCGTAATATATGCAAATTAACCGAGTCGAGCAAATACCAATGCTCAAGGCAAGCTCTCCTTGACACAACGGCGCCTTGGTATGCATACTGCGCGAGTCTGCAACTACAAGAACGGGAGGAAATATGCGCACGATACGTTTGGGATTAATCGGCGCTGGCGGAATTGCTCAGGCGCATTGCCGGGCTGTCAGCGAAGTGGAAGGTTTGGAAGTCGTTGCAATCTCTGATATTGTGCCTGAAAGGGCCGAAAAAACCGCTGCTGATTTCAGTATCCCCGCGGTTTACACGGATTATAACAAGATGCTGGCGCAGGCCGATATCGACGCGGTGACAGTGTGTACGCCGACCGCGCTGCATGCCGCTCCCACCATCACCGCACTCAAGGCGGGCAAGCATGTCCTATGCGAGAAGCCGATGGAGGCGACGCTCGATTCCGCTGCCGAAATGGTGCGCACGGCGCATGCTACCGGCAGAATCCTGATGGTAGCGCTCAAGTTACGCTTCAGCCCGCAGGTTATTACCGCGCGCCGCGTCGTGGAGGAAGGTACTCTGGGCGACCTGTACTATGCTGAATGTGTAGCAGACCGTCGCCGCGGTAACCCTGGTGGTTCTTTTGTACGTAAGGATACGGCCGGCTTTGGCGCGGCCGCAGATATCGGCGTCTATGCGCTCGATACAGCGCTGTATATCATGGGCCATCCCAAGCCGGTATCGGTGGCAGCCATCACCTCCAATTACCTCAGCAAGCACAACCCGGCTGTATTGGGCGCCTGGAATCCTGATGTCACCAACACCGAGGTGGAGGATTTCGGTGTAGCTTGGGTGCGTTTTGAGAACGGCATCCGTATGGTTTTTAAGACGAGTTGGTGTATGCATCTAGATTCGCTGGGCGGCACTTTTTTCCTGGGCACCAAAGCGGGATTGCGTATCGGCGTAAGCGAGGTCAAGGGGCCAGAGGAAGGCGTCTGGGTTTATCGCGATGAGTTCGGCACGCTGACGAACACTAACGCGCTCTTCCTGCGCCCTCTGCAGGGGATCGAGCTGTTCAAACGCGAGAACGCCGCCTTTGCCGATGCGGTGCGCGAAGGCAAGCCCTCACCGATTGATCCAGATGGGATGCTTTTAACCAACGTTATCATCCAGGGCGTGATCGATTCAGCCGCAGCCGGCGGGCGTGAGGTTGAAGTCACTGTCCCCAAGACCGTATAATTGCCATAAAGAAGGCGGGGGACACAGTCCCCCGCCTTCTTTTTACCAATGACCCGCAGATGTCTGATAGATAACGATGGAGAGTCATATCCAGGGAGGATTCGAGTCGCACAGCAGGCCGCGTATACGTTGCTGCCCGCGTGCTGCTGATGCCAGGATGCGCCAGCACTTGCCCGGATCAGCGTATTGCACCGGTACCCCTTTCCTGGCTACACAAGTTTCGACGGCCGGGCTTTTGGCTTGTTTGCGCAACGGTTTGTTCCGGGCTTTCAGGAGGACTTCTCAATCAATAGCCGGTTATACAGCTCTTGGCTATCGCGTTAACACGCTTTAAGGGAATCATACGCGGCCGACCTGGGCCAACCCATTGCATCGTGGCTTTCAGCGCTAAACCAGCCCAACGCGCCCCTGCTTTATCCAAAACATTCGGTCTCGTCGTTTAGCACTGCCTATAGGCCAACGCACAGTATGCCGGGGTTAGGACCTTTTACTATTCGGAGTAGATAATTAGCGGGAGGGTGTTGAAAAAGTATCCAATAGGCGATACCGCAGTGTCTGAAAGACAGAGTTGCGAACTCGCAGATCATTCCCGCGCAAGCAGGAACCCATCCGAGTCTTGCTTTTATTCTTGTTAGGATATGATATATTACACTATATATCAGATTAATACTGGATTCCGGCCTGCGCCGGAATGACGCTTCCTGTTTCCCAGTGGGCAAGTATAAGGAAAGAACCTCTTTTTCAGCACCCTAATTAGCGGATACATTGACAAATACTCTATATACATGCTATAATATTTTCGTAAATTTCGGGAAACTATGGGAAATAAATTAACTCGCCGCCAGCAAAAATTCTTGAGCCAATTCTTGGATATTTACCAGGAGATGGATCGACCTGTGCATTACGTAATGATTGCTGAACGCCTGGGTATCGGCAAAGTTACGGCCTATGAGATGCTGCGTCTGTTGGAAGATCATAATTTGGTGCAGGCAGAGTATCAAACAAACCCAGAGCAACACGGTCCAGGGCGTTCGGCCGTTTTCTTTTACCCGACTCAAGAGGCTAATCGCCTGATGAATATATTGGCTGGTAAACCTGGTGATTTCAAGGACTGGCTCGTTGTCAAAGAGCAGATTCTTCAACAATTGCGGAAGGGGAAAGCAGGCGGGTATGAGGAGCTGTTCTCTAATCTGCTAGATCGTATTCCCGAAAAGCGTTCCCCGCTTATTTTCGTCACTGAACTGATTACCGCCGTGATCCTGTTGTTGTCCACGGTTAGGGAGGCGCCCGAGGTTCACGCCTTATTCGAACTACTGGAGCAGGTTGGG
>JAJFUJ010000024.1 GCA_021372475.1 Chloroflexota bacterium
CCAGCAGGGTATCAACCGGCGGGAATTCATTGGCCGATAGCACCAAAGGCATGTAAGCGAGTTTCCGCTGTCCTATCCATTCCTGAGCATTCAGAAGCGAAACCTCACAACCAGCACAACCTGAAAGCTGCAATACGCCGACTGATTCAACCATCGTTTACCTGCCTGCCAGGATATATACTAGCATGCTTCATTGGCCTGGGCAAGCAAAAGCAGAGATTGACCATACCTGGTTCGGCGCATAAAATCGAGCCAGACAAGAGGAAAGAGGATGATATGACCAAAGCGCTTATAACCGGCGGGTGCGGATTCATCGGCAGCCATCTTGCAGAGGCGCTGCTAGAGCAGGGTGATGCAGTCACGGTGGTCGATGATCTCTCAACCGGCCGTTTCGAAAATGTAGCTCACCTGGCAGGCGACACGAACTTCCACTATGCCATTACCACCATTACCAATGAGTTGGTGATGGATAGGTTAATCAGCGAGTGCGACGTGGTATACCACCTTGCGGCAGCCGTGGGAGTCGAGCTGATTGTGCGAGACCCAGTGCGCGTCATCGATTCGAACATCAAAGGTTGCGAAACCGTGCTGCGCACAGCCGCCCGATACCGCAAAAAGGTGCTGTTGGCATCTACCTCGGAGGTGTACGGCAAGAGCGATAATATCCCATTTCGGGAGGATTCCGACTCTGTTTTTGGCCCTACCAGCAAAAGCCGCTGGAGCTATGCCTGTTCCAAAGCGATGGACGAATTCCTGGCTTTTGCTTATCAAAAGCAGCTCGCGCTCCCTGTGGTGATAATGCGCTTCTTTAATACAGTCGGCCCGCGCCAGACAGGTCGCTATGGGATGGTTGTGCCCCGTTTCGTGCAGCAAGCCCTTCGAGATGAGCCGCTCACGGTCTATGGCGATGGGCAGCAATCACGCTGCTTTACGGCTGTGGCGGATGTGGTGCGCGCGATTACCAGCCTGGCTAATGAACCCAGGGCAGTAGGGGAGATCTTCAACATCGGCAGCAGCCAGGAAGTAACCATCGAGCAGTTGGCGCGATTAACGGTACGCTTATGTTCAAGCCGTTCACCGCTTCAGTTTATACCATATGATCAGGCGTATGAGGCTGGTTTCGAAGATATGCGCAGACGCGTTCCTGATACAGGTAAAATCCGTTCCCTGCTGGGCTGGCAGCCTACTATCAATTTGGAAGGCATTCTGACTCAAGTGATAGCGTATTATCGAGACCAACTGAACCTGGTCTAGTTCCCTGTTCCTTGCCCAATAGCTAATCTTTGACAAGACGACATGCCTCGGCATAATGCATCATATGATAGATAATAGCACCAGTGTAAAACGCAGGGCTCACTTGCGGATGTGGCTGTTGTCGTTGCTCGGCATCCTGCTGTTCATGAGCGGCTGTTTACCGGTACTTGATCGCCCGCGTGAGCAGCCTGTGGATGTGAACGCTCATGAAACACAGGTATCTGCCTACCTTAGCGGAACACTCACCGCAAAAGCGCCAACATTGACCCCTGCGCCGACTAATACGCCGCAACCGCCGACGCCCGTACCCAGTCCGACCCCTACCCATATGCCTTATGTGACCGGGGAAGGTCCATTTCTGGTGTTCGTAAGGTTGATGCAAGAGGATACCGAGAATATCATCCTGCGCAGCGGTGAAAATGCCGAATCTGTGCTTACTCGGTTTGGCGGAGGGCATTCGATCAGCGACCTGACCTGGAGCACAGATGGCGAGTGGCTTGTCTTCCCCAGCGCTTATAATTACCTGCTCAGCCGAAATAACGAGCGCAACATCTTTGTTGTGCGGCCGGACGGCACTGGTCTGCGTATGCTGACCGGTGAATACCAGGATCCTGCCCAAGCAGAAGGGCCGTTCATTACCTTGTCGGGCGCCGTAACGGGTGCTGCGAGTGAATGCCTGGTCAGCGCGCAAGGCGCAGCCGGTCCGGTTACTACGACGCTTGAAGGCAGGTTTGAGCTTCCAGGTGTGCCAGTTTCTTCGGCTTGGGTGAGAGCGGTCTGTAATCAAGAAGATGTTCCGCTTCAGGGCGATGTCGCAATCAGCTTAACCGAAGGCACGACCACTACTGTGGATATCCCAGTGGCTGCATCTGGCCAAGGGTGGACGTCCGCAGCGCTATCTCCTGATGGATGTATATTGGTCGGCATCATCTATCAATGGTCTTTGAGTGACCAGGGCGAACGGATAATCACCTCTACAGCACGGCTTATCAACCTGGGGGCAGACCAGATCACTGAACTGACGCTGCCGGAGGGCGCTTCTATCTCTGGCCTGGCATGGTCTCCCTCGGGAGATCAACTGGTAGGTACTCTTGATATGGGCAACTCTGTTTCACTCTGGTTGTGGGATAGTCAAGGGAGTTCGATGGGCAGTTTGCTTGATATCCCTAACCCTGAAGATACAATTTATACGCTCAATCAGCCCAAGTGGTCGTACGACGGCAACAAGATCGCCTATACCCGCCAATCCTACTATTGGTGGAGCGGTTCGCCGCAGTTCAAGACAGAGATCGATATCATTGATGTCGCCAGCAAGCAGGTATTGACCCTTGTGCCGGGGGAGTTCGGATCCCACGCAATGCACCCATCCTGGTCTGCTGATGGATCCAGCCTGTATTATCAACTGACCACTGGCGATGCTGAAGCAGATCCGGCCGGCTTGACAGGTTGGCAAATATGGCGGGTGGATTCGCTTAGCGGAGCGTCCACCCAGCTAACAAAAGATGGTGATAATATCCTTCCGGCGGTGCGCTCAAACAATCGCCCCCGAACGAATAGCCAACCGGGGTGCCTGGAGCCTTGATGTGACAATTTGGGGCGGGAGTGCTAAAATCGCCTAATGTACTTGAGGAGAATGCTGGATGGAACTGCCTCCTAATCTAAACGTATACGTCTCAGCCGCGCTCTTTGTACTAGGAGCTTATGTATTTGCGTTGTATGCAGGCCTCTTGATCTGGACATATCGCGATATTCACGCGCGCACCCGCGATGTACTGGCCCAAATAATGGCCACTGTATTGGTGGCCGTATTTACCCTGCCTGGCCTGTTGATTTATGTGCTGATTCGGCCGCGCGTTACATTGGCTGAAACCTACGAGCGTGAGCTGGCAGAGGAATCCATTATGCGGGAAATGGAGCCCAAACGTGCCTGCCCTAAATGCCAGCGTCAGGTAGAAGCCGATTTCATCCTATGTCCGTATTGCCATGAACAGCTCAAACTGCGTTGCCTTTCCTGCAACCGGCTGCTCGACCCAGGGTGGGCTATTTGTCCTTATTGCGGGCAGGAAGCGCATACAGACAGCTTGGAAGATATCCCCATAGCTCCCGAGTATCAGCAGCAGTAACTCAAAGCTTGAGGGTGGGCCAGATCCCCGCCTGTTTCAAGCGCTCGATGAGCACCGCCACATTTGCCAACGGAACGAGCCGCTGGGTTGGCGAAATTTCAGCCCCCAGCAGACGGCGCAGTTCGGCACTGCGAAGTATCTGCGTCATCACCTCTGCATCTGCTACCTGGAGGATGATGGCCTTTTGCAGTGATGCGCGCCCAAAATGACCTCCCCAGGCATGCAGCGCCCGTTTAACCACCGCAGATACCTTGCCGGCGCAAATCCGTTCTAGGAAGCGCAGCATCTGCTCTACCGCTATCCCCGCATTTACACCTTCCCATACGGAACGTTCACTGATGAGATACTGTGCAACCTCCGACTGGCCTTGCCAGGTGCTAAAGCGCTCAAGCTGAAAGCGTTCATATAGCGTATCTTGCACTTGGATGGTGACTAGAAAGTTATCATCTACAGCAGCATATATGCTTGTAGCGGGCTGTTCCGGCTTCCAACTATTGTGCAGGATCTCGCTGCCCGTTTGGTTCAATGTGAAAATAGCAGCGCCAGCGCCTCCAGGGGATGAGCCCAGCGAGACAATTCCCAGCCAGTACAGTGGTTTGCTGACCAGATAACGCGCAAAAGCGCCCTCAAGCGCTGCCCAGGAGGTGTAGCCGCGCAGCGCCTGTTCGCCTCCGTTTGTGGTCACTGACCAGGCGTCGTAATCGCCATCAGTTCGCATATAATCAGGGCGGTCGGATTGTAAGTTGGCAATGAACGCATCAAGACTGTACCATTTACCGGGCAGGCAGTTGCCGAGAAATGCACATAGGTTTTTCCTGGCTTTGTTTAGCTGAGGTTGTTTTTTTCCTTCTATGTTGATACCAAGTGAAACGAGCTCATCCCTCATAGGGTTATCGCGCCAGGCAATGTAGAGTGCAGCCAGTTGGCGCAGATACTCTGCGCGCATCCAACTGCGAGCCCGCGCGCTGGGTTGTAAATAGCCCTCTGCCTCAGTCAATAGTCGGGACCTGCCGACCAGGCGTTCAATGAAAGAAAGGTAGCCTGGCTCGGTTCCGCCAACCAGCCTATTCCTCAGGGCGGGATTATTTAGCAAGTTAAGATGTAATTCCTTGAACTTGCCTACTTTAGCTTGCACCAGCAGTACAAGGATATCCTCACCGACGACGCGCTCGTTTGAACGTACCACATCCGGGACCAAGCCAAGCTCCTCTCGTTTGAGTGGAGCGTTTGTATCGGTTTGAACAAGGTTTGCAGCCAGCTCTTCGGGCACCCACAACACTTCGCCATATCCGCCCGATACATTTCCATAGGCACGGTAAATTAGGCCTTTATAGAAAAGCTCTTCAAGCACGGACTCGGGCTTTGCCCAGGGGGCCTCACGCAGCATGCCCGCAGGTCCCAGCTTGCGTATGTGCCCGTAGTTAACCGTCAGGCGGTGGCTCGGCAGCCCGGCCGGATTTTCCAAAAGAAGCGCCAGAGCCTTATGCGCCTGGGGACTGCAAGCTGCCAATATCTGCTGGCACGTCGACGGTGTATGCATCGCTTCAACGAGCTGCCCGACCATCGGTTCTGCTTCAGAAGCAGGGTCAACATGCCAGCAGCGGGCAAGCGCCTGCAGCATCACCAAGGGGTAATCGTAAAGGCATCGGTAAAGGTCGCGCAATTGCGTCGGCTGTGCTCCCATACTTAAATTGTACAAGCAACCAACGCGGATACCAACTGTCTTCGTACTATAATGATAGCTGGTGTTTGTATTCGGGCTTTAAGTCTATTACAATACATACAGAGTTGGAGAGCAGAGTTAGCGGGAGAAGCGGATAATAACGAGATGATTCATAGGTTTGGGCTGCGGGACATCAGGTTACTCGAGCAGCTGCAAGCCAGAGGGATTGTGTTCGATCTTAGACGGCAGCTTTTGTATCCGCGCACGCCGCTTGCCTCCGCCCTAATTGGGCTATTCAGCCACGGGGAACTCGGCTCTATAAGCAGTGTCTACTCTTCTGCGGCGAGACAGGAGCCGGCCAGCGGGTTTATCAGTATTTTCCCCCGTAGATATATCCCTTATTGGGATCTTGGTTTCCTTGCACCGGCGCTCGATGCGAGCGCACAGGCATCCTGCATCTGGGGCAAGCTGCTCAACCATATTAGTATTTGCGGCGCAAAAAGTGGGATATCTAGGATATATGCTCGGACTGCAGAAGACCCTGAAGTCGAGGATATCCTTCATCAGGTTGGGTATACGATGGTATCGCGTTCAGAGATATTTGTTCTGGTAAACCGACCCAGCCCCGTTTTAGCCCCTCGCGGGCTGCATCGCCTCGAACCGCGGGATGCTGCTTCAATTTATCACCTGTATAGCGAAGTGGTACCGCCTCTGGCTCAGCAGGCTGAAGGGCTGATGCCGCATTGGGCATCGTTGAAAAGCCATCATCTTGGGCATATATGGCATTCGCGCGAATATATCTGGGCTGAGAAGAATCGTGCCAATGCATACCTGGGGTTATGTGAAACAAGTCATGCCAACTGGCTAGAGGTAGTTGTACGTCCCGAGTACCGCGCCGAGGTGATGCCGTTGATCAAACATATTCTAGCATCCTCAGATAACCTTGATTCGGCGCCAGTATATTGCCAGGTTCCGGATTATAGCGTCGGGATTGGTTGGGTGCTGCGTGCCTTGGGATTTGAGTCGTATGCCAAGCAGGTTGCCATGGTGGAGTACACTATGGCGCGTGTACCAGCTCTAAAGCGAATAATTGTACCTGGCTTGGAGACAGGTATTGATGTCAGCGCCAACGCCAGGCCTGTATTCAGATATGATTCTCAACAGCGAGAGGCTATTTCGGGGCCATCATTGAACTAGCAGCAATTATTTTGAGGCGGTGAAGCGGGATGTCGCTAGAGATAACCGATGACATGGATGCTATGGTGCGTGTGTTGACACCTGCCGTGGCCGAAAGACTGCGGGAGCTCGATCGGTTTCCGGAATTACTTGAGGTTGTAATGGATTTGGGACGGCCCATCACTGCGCGATATGTCGATGGCGAGATGCTGTTGCAGGAACGCGAACTGCAGCAAGATGAACTCGATTATGTCGTGTCGCGCATCGGTGATTTTGGCGATGATAACCGCGCCGGCATTGAGCGCACGCTGCACCGCATTTCGGCGATCCGTAATCGCCATGGGAAAATCATCGGCCTGACTTGCCGAGTGGGCCGGGCGGTATTTGGCACGATCGATATCATTCAGGATATCGTGGAATCTGGCAAGAGTATTCTGCTCCTGGGGCGCCCGGGCGTTGGCAAGACAACGATGCTTCGCGAGGTGGCGCGCGTGTTGGCCGAAAAGCATCGTGTTGTCATTGTGGATACGTCTAACGAAATCGGCGGCGATGGGGATATCCCCCACTCCGCCATTGGCAAAGCACGCCGCATGCAAGTTAAAACGCCCAACCAGCAGCATGCCGTGATGATTGAGGCGGTCGAGAACCATATGCCTGAAGTGATTGTAATCGATGAAATCGGCACAGAGCTGGAGGCAGAGGCAGCGCGCACAATTGCCGAGCGCGGCGTCCAATTGGTCGGTACAGCTCACGGCAATACGCTCGATAACCTGATGCTTAACCCCACCTTGTGCGACCTGGTTGGCGGGATACAGACCGTCACGTTGAGCGATGAGGAGGCCCGCAGGCGCGGTACGCAGAAATCCGTCCTGGAACGCAAAGCTCCACCTACTTTTGATGTTGTGGTCGAGATTCAGGACCGTGACCGGGTGGCGATTCGGCACGATGTGGCTGCTGAGGTCGATGCAATTCTGCGCGGCAGACTGTTGGTACCCGAAATCAGGATTAGGCGTTCTTCGGGCAGTATAGAGATGCTCAAGGCCCCATCGGTGGACGAAGTCGAAATTCGTGACTTGGCGCCGGTTGCAGCTCAACCGCTGAGAAGCCGGGGCAAATCAGCCAATCTGCGCATATACCCTTATGGCCTTAACCAGACGCGGATGCGCCAGGCGGGGCGGCGGTTAGGGGTAAATATCACCCTTGTGGATAGTTTGAACGATGCCGATGCGTTATTTACCCTGCGAACCTACTATCGCAGGCGCCCGCCGGCTATCATCGAGGCCGAGCAACACAGTGTCCCGGTCTATGTGTTGCGCAACAATACTACCCAGCAGATGGAGAGCTACCTTGCGGATATCATGGGCGTTAGCATCCAGAACGATTATATAGAGCCTGCCCTGGAAGAGGCCCGTTCGGCCATCGCTAAAATCAACGCTGGGATTGAGCATATGGTACAGTTGACTCCTCAGGAATCGCACGTGAGGCGCTTACAGCACGACCTTGTGCGCGAAGCCAACTTGATGTCGCGCAGCACTGGGGATGAGCCCCGACGGTATGTTACCATCTATTCATCGCACCGCGGGATAGTATAATGGGGTTGTTCATTACTTTCGAGGGACCTGAAGGCAGTGGAAAGACGACTCAGACAGTTTTGCTGAGTGAAGCGTTGGTTAGGCAGGGGCATACGCCCGTATGTACGCGCGAACCGGGTGGCACCAGGATTGGAGAGCAAATTCGCACCGTGCTGCATGACCCGGCGAATCGCGAACTGGTGTCAGAAGCGGAAATCCTGCTATACTCAGCAGACAGGGCTCAGCATGTGGCTCAGGTTATCCGTCCGGCTCTAGAACGCGGTAAAGTCGTCATTTCTGACCGTTTTGCTGAATCGACCTTTGCGTATCAGGGTTATGGGCGCGGTCTGGATCTGACGACTCTGACTAATATCACCAACGTTGCTACAGGCGGCCTGCGGCCGGATTTGGTGATATATCTGGATATCGATATCAACATCGGATTAGGCCGCAGGCGCAAGGACCACGCTGAAGGCAAGGGCGAGTGGAATCGTATGGACGACCAAAGCCTGGCATTCTACCGTCGTGTACGCGATGGATACCTGGCGATGGCCAGCCAGGACCCAGCGCGGTGGTTGGTAATCGACGGCGTATTGCCCGTTCAGGATATTCATCGTGATATTATGGCCAGGGTGCAGTCTCTGTTGACTTCCTAGCTACGTTCAGGCAAAGAAGGGATAGGTGCAAGATGGGAATGAAGCTCATTATTAGTATCATCCACAGCGACGATGTCGACCAGCTAACGTCAGCATTACGCCAGGGTGGGTTTTCTTCGACTAAGATAAGCACCACCGGCGGATTCTTGCGTGAAGGCAATGCCACCCTTCTGATCGGCGCTGACGAGGCTGATGTGCAGACTGTGTTGGCAATTATCAAACATAGCTGCCATACGCGTACGCAATATGTAAATCCATTACCGCCCGTGATGGAACCGGGGGAGCTCTATATGCCTAACCCGGTCGAAGTACAGGTGGGGGGCGCGGTGATATTCGTGCTTGATATCGCGCGTGTTGTCAGATACTAGACATTTGGCGCAAGGGCCGACTTGATGCAAACGCTGAGTGCAAGACAATTATCTGCTGAAGGCCTTTTAAAGCCCTTCCTCTCGCCGCCGCCGGTCCTGGCGGTGATATCCGGTCCTTCGGGAGTAGGCAAGGACAGCGTTATCAAACGCCTGCAAGAGCAGAATCGCTCACTGCAGCTTGTGGTAAACTGTACAAGCCGCCAGCCGCGTCCGGGCGAGGTTGAAGGGATAGATTATTACTTTGTTTCACGCCAGGAATTTGAACGCATGGTTCAAGCCGGTGAGATGCTGGAATATGCCCTTGTTTACGGCCAGTATAAAGGCAACCAGCGCGCGCGCATCAGGCAGGCGTTGGCGAAAGGTGCGGATACGATCATGCGCCTGGACGTCCAGGGAGCGGCTACGGTTAAGAGGCTGGCGCCAGGCTGCGTTACGATATTTATCGCCCCTCCGTCTCTGGATATTCTAGTACACCGGCTGCAAGAGCGCGGGGGGGATTCGCCAGAGCAGATGCAGCGCCGGCTGGATACGGCAGTGAGCGAATTCTCACGCGCTCCCGAATTTGACTATGTTGTGGTTAATTATGAAGGTTGTCTGGACCAAACTGTTGAGATGGTAGAGGCAATTATCCTGGCAGCCAAATGCCGCACCGGCAGACAACCTGTTCTGGTTTAGTCGCTCTCCGCTGAGGGTATTGATAGGAGATGAACGATGCCAGTACGTATGCCGGTTGCCGCCGGAGCATTTTATCCTCTTCAAGCATCCGCCTGCCGCAAGCAGATTGAGGCATATCTCAATCAGGCCAAGCCACCGGTCATCGATAAACCGATTCTGAGCGGGCTTGTGCCTCATGCCGGTTGGGTATATTCAGGCAGCACGGCTGCTTGGGTTTATGCGGCCTTAGCCAGAGCACAGATTGAGACGGTCGTGCTGCTTGGGGCAGTGCATCATTGGGGGGTGAACCACCCATGTGTGTATCCCGCCGGAAGCTGGCGCACGCCGCTCGGGGATGCGCTGGTGGATGACGAACTGGGCGCAGCCGTGGTTGCTGCAGCAAACGGCCTTGTCAGGAGCGATGCTGGTGCCCATACTGAAGAACACTCGATCGAGGTGCAGGTGCCCTTCGTTCAGGTTGCCGCTCCGCAGGCGCACATACTGCCGATTGCCGTTCCTCTGGAGCCGGAAGCTCTGGACCTGGGCAAATATATAGGGCAGGCCGTCAAGCAGACGCAAAGGCGAGTGGTCGCTATTGCTTCCAGCGACCTCACGCATTATGGCCCCCGTTATGGTTTTGCGCCGGCAGGGTTAGGCGTCCACGGCCTGGAGTGGGCTAAGCATAATGACTCTGAGCTGCTGGAGCTGGCAGCCAAGCTGCAAGCTGAGGAACTATTACATACTGCAGAACGCCAGCGCAGCGCCTGCGGCGGGGGAGCAATTGCTGCCGCGATTACCTATGCGCTAGCGCTGGGCGCGCAGCGGGGCAAGTTGCTCCAATATACCACCAGCTATGATGTGCTCCCCGCCGGCAAACCGAGCGACTTGGTCGGTTACGGCGCAATGGTTTTTGTCTAGGATAGCGGCGATGGCCAACGAACCGCCCCAGGCGCTCTCGGCCGCAGAGTCGCGATATGCCGTTGTAGTCGTCAATGCGGTCATTTCTCGCCGAATCAGCAGCGTGACGGCAGAGGACACCGATGCCAACATTGAAGAGGAAGGCCATCTGGCTCGCGCTTTTCATTACCTCATCGTGCCGGGCATGCAGGTATTGCCCGGGCAACTCGTCTGGGTGCCGTTTCAAACCCGCACTTTACAAGGTATCGTAATCAGTCTCGATACGGATGCTCCCGTCGAGAACGTTCGACCGCTATTGCGGATAGCTGACCCGATCCCGGTGCTTGATGCAAATCGCCTGGATTTGGCGCGTTGGATGAGCAGCTACTATCTCGCTCCGCTGCAGCAGGTCATTGCAGCCATGCTTCCTCCCGGCGTGCTCCAGCCCATCGAAACTGTGGTACGCCCAGCAGAACTACCGAAAGGAGCTGAGTTTACTCCCCAACAGCAGCAGCTCTACAGCTTGATTCAAGACCAAACTGCGTTGACCCTGAGCAGATTGCAGCGGCTCAGGCCGCTGCCGAATTGGCGTAATATCCTCGAACAGCTCGTTCGGCGCGGATGGGTCACCCGCACCAGCGAAGCCCTGCCCCCTTCCATCCGCCCCAAGACAGCGTCCTTTATACATATAGCGCTCATGCCCCCAACAGGGGTTAAACCTGGCTCCAGGTCAGAGGCAGCCTTGCGTTATCTGCAACAGCGTCCCACAGATTGGATCCGCCTGGATCAAGCTATTGAGGAGACCGGGCTTGCTGCGGCAGTCTTCCGCAACCTGGCTTCCCGAGGGATGGTTGAGCTGGAACAACGCCAGGTATGGCGAGATCCGTTGCAAGGGCAGGCCTTTTTGGCTCAGACGTTGCCCAAACTCACTCCTGAACAAGACCAAGTATGGGCGCAAATCGCTCAGGACTTGGACTATCCGCAAGCTAAACCCTACCTCCTTCAAGGGGTCACCTGCAGCGGCAAGACGGAGATATACCTCCGGGCCGTCGAACGCACCCTGCAGCAGGGCAGGGGCGCTATCGTTCTCGTGCCGGAGATATCACTTACCCCGCAGACGATTCGCCGCTTTGGCTCTCGTTTTGGCAACACGCTGGCCGTATCACACAGCGGTTTATCGGCCGGCGAGCGTTACGACCAATGGCGCCGCATTCGAGCGGGAGAGTTAAAGCTGGTGGTCGGTGCACGCTCCGCCTTGTTTGCGCCCGTTGCGCGTTTAGGCTTAGTCGTGCTCGATGAGGAGCACGAATGGACCTACAAACAGGAGAGCATGCCGCGCTATCACGCTCGTGATGCGGCTGTGGAGCTGACTCGTCTATCCGGCGCAACCTGCATTCTGGGCAGTGCAACGCCTTCGCTCGAATCTGCATACCAGGCCGAACTGGGCGCGTATCATCATATCAGGCTGCCTAATCGGATTCTGACAAGCCGCGAGTATATCCAACAGGATATGGCAGGAAACGCCTGTGACACGGGAGTTTATCACGAAGTGAACGGGCAGCTCACCACGTTGGCAGCCGACTTGCCACCGGTGCATATAGTAGATATGCGCACGGAGCTCAAAGAGGGCAATACCCATATGTTTAGCCGGGCACTGCAGCAGGCGCTCACTCAGGTATTAGCCAATAGGCAGCAGGCGATTCTGTTCCTCAACCGGCGCGGCAGCGCGACCTTTATCCTTTGCCGCGATTGCGGTTACGTGCTCAAATGTCCCCGCTGCGACAGGCCGCTCACATATCATGATGCCCAAACCAGCCTGATTTGCCACCAGTGCGGATACCGCCGCGCTAATGTTGCAGTGTGCCCCAATTGCCAGAGTAAGCGCATACGCTATTTTGGGGTTGGCACTGAACGCGTTGAGGAAGCGGCCAGGGATCTATACCCCCAGGCGCATATCGTGCGCTGGGACCAAGATACCACGGCCACCAAGGGGCAGCATGAGCACATCCTTGACCAGTTCATCCGCGGCGAAGCGGATGTTATGGTCGGCACCCAGATGGTTGCCAAAGGGTTGGATCTGCCACGGGTAACTCTAGTAGGGGTGGTAAGCGCAGATACCATGCTCCAGCTACCGGATTTGCGCGCCGGCGAGCGCACATTTCAACTGCTGACTCAGGTTGCCGGACGCGCCGGCCGCAGCGCACTTGGCGGCCAGGTGATTATCCAAACCTATAACCCGGAACATCCAGCTATCCAGGCTGCCAGCAAGCATGATGTCGATGGTTTCTACGCGCATGAAATGAGCTTCCGTCGCGAACAGTGGTATCCGCCGTATTCGCATTTGGTGGCGCTGCGCTACCTGCATCCCAGCCAAGTGGCCGCCCAGGTTGAGGCGGAGGCCTTTGCCGAGCAGCTCAGGCAGCGCAGAGCGCGCCTGGGCTTGCCCGAACTCGACGTTATTGGCCCCACCCCATGCTATTATGCCCAAATAAAGGGCCGTTACCGCTGGCAGATTCTGCTGCGCGGCACTGATCCGGCTGTGCTGGTGCGCAATATATTCCTGCCCATCGGCTGGCAGGTGGATGTTGACCCGATGTCGCTGCTTTAGGCTGACGCTTTAGCGCGCTTCAGTCCTGATACGCTTGAGCCGTTTCATGACATCATTCGCGCCTCGGCCGAAATAGTCATGCAGCGTCAGGTACTCGGCATACAGGCGATCGTACATCGCCTTGTGTGCCGCGATGGGCGTATAAGTAATATCCTGCAGATGCGCCATCCTGGCGGCTGCTTCGGTAATGGTGGCGTAGCCGCCTGATTGTGCCCCGGCCGCTACAGCGCCGTGCATCGCTGCCCCCAGAGCGCCGGCTTGAGCAGTGCCAACTACTTTGATATCCCTGCCGGTTACATCAGCATATATTTGCATAAGAAGCTTGTTGCGCTCTGGCAATCCGCCTGCTGCTACCAGCTCGTTGACGGCCACGCCGTTATCCTCGAAAGCGTTGATGATGACGCGCGTGCCATAAGCGGTAGCCTCGATGAGCGCGCGGTATATTTCCTCTGGTTTGGTGGCCAACGTGGCGCCGATGAGTAGTCCGGTCAGGTCCACATCCACCAGCACCGAGCGGTTACCGTTCCACCAATCCAGGGCGAGCAGGCCGGATTCGCCCACATGCAACTGCGCTGCTTTGGATTCCAGCAGTTGGTGCAGATTCATGCCGCGCGTTTCAGCCTCTGCCTGGTATGACGCTGGGACGCAGTTCTCTACGAACCAGGCAAAATGGTCGCCCACGCATGACTGGCCGGCTTCGTAACCGTATAGGCCTGGGATGATGCCGTCCTCGACCACGCCGCACATACCGGGCACAATCTTTTGCGCAGTACCCAATACCATGTGGCAGGTTGAGGTGCCCATGATCATTACCATGCGCCCCACCTCGGTCACCGTAGCTGCAGGCACAGAAACATGCGCATCCACATTGGCAACCGCTACTGCAGTGCCCGTTTTTAGGCCGGTTGCAGCGGCCATTTGGGCGGTCAATCCGCCAGCTTTGACGCCCAAGGGCAGGATGCGCTCGCTCATCTTTTCGCGCACGATATTGCGCATCCGCGGGTGCAGCGCCTCGAAAAAGTCAGGGCTCGGGAAGCCTTCGTGCTTGCTCCAGATAGCTTTATACCCGGCTGTGCACGAATTGCGGGTTTCATTGCCCGTGAGTTGCCAGATGGTCCAGTCGGCCGCCTCGATCATGCGGTCAGCGGCATCGTAAATCTCCGGGGCCTCATTGAGGATTTGCAGCGCTTTTGGGAAAAACCATTCTGAGGATATTTTCCCACCGTAGCGGGCTAACCACGGTTCATGACGCTCTGCAGCCACCTGGTTAAGATGGGTTGCCTCGGGTTGAGCGGCGTGGTGCTTCCACAGCTTAACCCAAGCATGCGGATTCTGCCGGTATTCCAGCAGCACACACAGGGGAGTGCCGTCCGCTTTTGCTGGGAGCATCGTACAGGCCGTAAAGTCGATACCGATGCCGATGATATCTTCTGCGGGGACTCCGCTGGCTTTTAGCACTTGCGGAACTGTACTAGCGAACCCGCGGACATAATCTTCAGGATTCTGCAATGCCCAATCCGGCTCCAGGCGGACGTGGGTGTCGGGCAGCACCTCGTCGATGACGCCGTCGGCGTACGCATAGACTGCGGATGTAACCTCGTGGCCATCAGCCAGGTCGATCAACACCGCGCGAGCCGATTCCGTTCCATAATCAATGCCCAGGGCATATTTAGCGCTCATGAGGGTTCTCCTTAGGAGGCTAGTGTGCGAAAATAGTCAACGGTTTGCTCTAAACCTTCGCGCAATGGGGTTGTACACTCCCAGCCTAACCCTGCGGCTGCCTTAGAGGCATTGATGTATATCTTGAATACTTCACCCAGTTTGGCAGGGCCATGCTCTTCAAGACATGAAGCGTGGGTTATGTCTTTCAAAGTGTGAAAAACCGTGTTAATTGTGACGCCTATCCCGGAGCCCAGGTTAAATATCTCGCCCGGGCCTTTCGTTAGCGCCAGTACATTAGCCTGAGCGATGTCGCCCACATAAACAAAGTCGCGTTCCTGTTCACCGCTGCCAAAAATGACGGGCTGTCTCCCCTGCAGCATCGCCAGGGCAAAGATGGCTACGACGCCCGCCTCGCCGAATGGGTCCTGGCGGGGCCCGTACACGTTTGGGAAGCGCAGTATAGTGTAATCGAGGGAATAGTTGCGGCGGTACTGGTACAGATAGTGCTCAACGTGATGTTTACTGGCGCCGTACGGGTCGAGGGGGTTAATCGGATGCGCTTCATCCACTGGAAGGTACTCTGGTTCGCCATAGACAGCGCCTGCTGTAGAGGCATACACGATTTTTGCACACCCGTGGTTCCTGGCTTGTTCGAGCAGGTTTAACGAGCCAATTACATTGACCTTGGCGTAAAGCGCTGGCTTAGCCATCGACTCGCGCACATTGGCTTTGGCAGCCAGGTGGCAAACTGCTTCAGGCTTAAAGCTTTCGAACACAACGCCGAGTTTTTCAGCCTGGCAGATATCCACCTGAAAGAACTGGGCGGATGGATTTAGATTTGCCGATTTGCCGGTCGAAAGATCGTCGATAACCGCCACCTCGTGTCCTGCTGCTAAGCAGGCATCTGCCACGCGTGAGCCGATAAAACCAGCTCCGCCAGTCACTAGAACCCTCATACGTTTCTCCTTTACAATCCGCGGGAACGGATAATAGATATGAGCAGTAATGCGCCGGATACAAATGCAGCGATGAAACCGACCTGAGCTATTGATACTACCATTGTGGTGAAAGGTATTGTGACCGTCAAGTTGTTGGCGCCCAGGCTTGCCAGGGCTGAACCAATAATCAACGCTGCAACAATTAAGCTGAACGACAACCGATTAGCAATGATATCTAGTTTGCGCGTCGCTTGTTCAAGCTCGTGTATCTTGAGCCCGACAGTTAAATCCCCTCGCTCCAGCTTGTCAGTGATGGCATCCGTACGCTGTGGCAAGACGCTCAACAGCCGCTGTATTTCCTGCCAGTTTTGGAAAGCATCACCCAATTGATTGGTAATGGACAGCCTATCTTGAACCAGCTTTCTGGCAAATGGTTCCACATGCTTGGCTAGGTTAAACTCAGGATCGAGGTTCAATAAGACTCCTTCGATTACCAGCAGCCCACGCGCCAGAAGGATAAAGTCAGAGGGAAGGCGCACATGATGCTTGAAAGAAATACCCATCATATCGTTGAGAAACTGGGTTAGTGGAAAACCTTCGATACTCTCGCCATAGTAGCGGGGGATCAGGCGCTGGATATCGGATTCGAGTTTTTCGCGGTTGGTGCTGGCATCAGAAGCACCCATTCTGACGATAAAGTTAACCATCACGTCAGCTTTCTGGCCTACCAGAGCAAACAACAGACTGGCGAGATCGTCACGCAACTTGGGCGATAGATAGCCCACTGAACCAAAATCAACTAGTCCAACCTTTTGTTCGTATATCAGGATATTGGCTGGGTGTGGGTCAGCGTGGAAAACCCCCTGAATAAAAATCTGCTTGAGATAAATATCAGTAACTGCGTTGGCGATACTCTTAAATTCGTACCCTTCAGCGCGTAATTGCTCAAGGTCACATAACTTGGTGCCTTGTAGCTCGCTCATAGTGATTACCCTACGCGTCGAGAGTGGCCAGAATACCCGAGGAAACAGCACATTTTCGTCGCTATTGCCAGCGCGCAGGCGATCCGCATTGTGCCCTTCAAGAGTGTAATCCAGTTCGTCGTGCAGCGCCTGTGAGAACTCCTCTACCAGATCTTGAATCTGATAACTGGCTAACAACTTGGAGTGCGCTTGCATATACTTTGCTTGCGTCGCAAGCAGAGACAGGTCGGCCTCAATGACCGATTCGACGCCCGGGCGCTGCACTTTGATTACCACTCGGGTACCATCAAGGAGGGTTGCGCGGTGCACCTGACCAATAGAAGCTGTTCCGATAGGCTCGCGCTCAAATGACGAAAAGAAGGAATCGAGTGGGGCGCCCAGCTCGTGTTCTATGGTTTTGATGATGTCGTCGGCAGCCGCTGGCGGTGCAGAATCCAGTAAGCGGGTGAACTCGACAATATATTCAGGAGGAATTATATCCGGGCGCGTGCTGAGGATTTGACCAAGTTTGATATAGGTTGGCCCTAGCTCCTCCATAGTTTTGCGCAGCCGCTGTGGTAGAATTGGTTCATGCGGAAGCTGTTTAAGCTGACGCCTTTTGCTACGGGGGAGAAATTTGGCCAGGCCAGCATACTCGACGACTAATCCCAGGCCATTCCGAACTAGGACCTCTACGATTTGTCTGGTCCGCCCAATCTCAACAGCCGGGCGTTTCAATAATCCTGCCACTCGTTACTCTCCATCTAACTAGCGGATTCATTATATTCGACAGACTGGATGCGAACTAGTCTCGTATGTAGGCATGCCAAGGCTAGACGGGCAGGTTTACCTTGGATGTTAAAATGTGAACCGCCTTATCTACCAATAACGCTGTCTCTGGAGAAAGATCATAACCAAAGTCAAAGTTGCTGCCCAACACCGAAAGGATAAATGCTTGCGGGGCCTGACCGTACAGAGAGACACTCCAGGCAAGCAGCGTATCCGGCTTGAAATGATGGCTGACCATCCCCGTTTGGAACATGGGCGTAATTTCCTGCCAATAAATGGGCGGCCAGTTAGTGCCCGCGACGTGAGCGTCCAGGAAGACGACCGTATCCATCTCTGCAAGGGTCTCGCTCATCTCGGGAACGAGCTGCTGCGTGTATACGGCCTGCAGGCCGGGGACTAACTCGCCATCTGTGAGTTCCAGAAGTGGCAATGGATCGAGGTGCAGCAGCTCCCGCAGTTTGAGAAGAACGTGGAATGCCACCCCGTCATCCTTTCGGCTAGGATTGCCGTAAGCTATCAATATTGTATTACGCATCGTTCTCCCGATAACAAGACAAGGCTGCTTGAGGAGCCAGCCTTGTCTTGACTACAGTTGGTGGACTAGTCCCGACGGTAGCTTGCGCGGATGTCTCCAGAAGCATCGATGACGTCGACTATCAAAGGCATCTGCCCCAGCGCATGGGTAGAACAGGATAAACACGGATCATAACAACGAATAGCCGCTTCAACTCGGTTGAGCATGCCTTCCGTAACGTTGTTTCCATCAATAAAGGTCTTGGCGACGGAATCCACCGCGTGGCTCATCGCATAGTTGTTGTTTCCAGTAGCAACGATAAGGTTCACCTTGGTAATCACGCCATCATCATTGGTCCAATAATGGTGCCACAGCGTGCCGCGCGGGGCCTCGATGCAGCCGACTCCCTCGCCAGTAAGTTGAAAGCGAGTATTGCGGATGTCCGTTGAGAGGATGTCCGCATCCTCGCATAACTGACGCACACGTTCGACAGCATACAGGTCTTCGATCAAGCGCGCATAATGATAATACAACGAGGGCTCCACTGGGCCGTTCGAGATAGCCTTCCAGTTCTTGAGTTCCTCATTTGCCAACGGCGTGCCGATGTGGTCTGCCACATTCAGACGGCCAAGGGGAGCAACTCGGTAAACACCATCAGGCCATCCAAGGCTCTTGAAATACGGGAACTTTAAGTATGACCAATCTTCTGTTCTTTCAGCGATATAATCCAGATAATTGCATGGGTTAAAATCGCGGACAAGCCTTCCCTTGGAATCGATGAAACGCAAGGGACCTTCATATAATTCCAGGGCGCCATCTTTGCACATTCCCATGTAGTTGGTCTTAAAGTTAGCGAATTTCAAGACCGTTTCCTGGTTTGCCTCTAGCCATGCCTTGCCGATGGCAAGGCCTTCCTGCACATAGCCGATCATCTCATCAACTTGCGAGAGAATCCAATCTCTCCCTGCCGGGTCAAGCGGGGTGGCTACACCTCCAGGGACAGCCCAGTGCATATGAATACGCCTTCCCGCAAGCCGTTGGATGATCTCCTGCCCGTATTTACGCAATGCGACAGCCTTCAGCGCCAGGGCTGGATTAGCCTGGATAACGCCGGCGACATTGCGGATGGCAGGGTCAGCATCAAATCCGAGCAGCAAATCGGGCGAGGCAAGGTGGAAAAAGTGCATCGAATGCGACTGGATCATCTGCCCCATATGCAGCAATTCGCGCAAAAGATTAGCAGGACGTGGTGGTTCTACGCCAGCTACCCGATCGGTTGCCTTAACCGAAGCGAGATGATGGCTCACCGGGCATATTCCACAAATGCGCGGCGTGATTACCGGCATTTCATAGAACGCCCGACCCTC
>JAJFUJ010000030.1 GCA_021372475.1 Chloroflexota bacterium
GGCGAAAGCTCCGTCTCCTGCAGCTCACGCGCAATAGTAATATGCTCAATATGCAGCGGGATGTGGCGCTCCAGGCAATAATCGCCCAGCCATTCCACGGGCACAGCGTGCCCGCATGAGGAATCCGTCTCAATGTGCGCGGCCTGCAAGCTGATGTGGTCGGGGGCGCTGCGCTGCCTTCGGTATAGTAAATCAAGCAGCGTCAGGCTGTCTTTGCCGCCTGAGGTCGCCACCAGGACGCTATCGCCCGGATGCAGCATACGATACTGGCGGATAGCCTTATTGACGGATTTTAACAGGTAGAATGCTAACTTGTCTGCGCGGTCAGGCTCTATATCTGGCATAGCTGAATGGTATCACCTTTCGGAGAGAGGAGCAATCCGGCGTGTGGTTATTTGACGTGCTGTACTAGCATGATATAATTGTTTAATAGTTGATAAACAAGGTTTAGTAAAGGTACTTTCATGAAAATTTCGACCAAAGGCGAATACGGCATCCGCGCCCTATTGGAGCTGACTCAGCGGTATGGTGAAGGGTATATCCAGAGTTCGGAAATTGCCGCCAAGCGGAATATCCCCGAGAATTACCTTTACCAATTGTTAATCACAATGCGTAAAGCGGGCCTGATTCGCAGCCGACGTGGGCCGCAGGGCGGGCATATGCTGGCGCGCAGTCCAGAAAAAATCTCTCTCAACGACGCAGTAGTGGTTCTGGAAGGCCCTTTATCGCCGACTCTATGCGCGGATGAAATGGCTCCGGAGGACTGCCAGTTTGCCGGTGTTTGCGCCGTGCGCGAGATATGGACAATGGTAACCGAGACGACCTACAAGTTACTGAATGAGACTTCATTAGCTCAGTTGGCTCAACGTGAAAAAGAAAAGCAAGCGAGCTGAGCAGAAAACCTGTTAGCGGCGGTAACACCGCCGCTTTTTTATCCCTGGATTTGCCCCGATGTGTCCGGGTTTTTCCCCTGGATGAGATAGGTAATACCGAAAAGCGCTCCCAACTCGAGCACAATCATCACGCCCATCTGCCATACCGCGTTCACCCAGAACGGCAGCGGATACAACTGGATGAGCGTATCCTCATAGTAGAACAGCCAGGATTCCCCCGTAAAAAAGATGCGGTGAAAACGGTCAAAGAATATATCGAAATCGATGAATGAGCTTCCGACCACTGCGATTATGAGCCCAAGAGTAATCCATATGCCGGTGCGCAAAGCGCCGGCGGATGCTCTGCGTCCCTCCCGAAAAACCAGCGCTGCGGCAGCGAGGATAACGAGCGCCATAGTGATCGGCTGGGCAAGGTAAAAGCCGTCCATGACCCGTTTGACGTCTGCGATATGCTGCACTTCATCATCGCGCATGGCAATATCACCCTGGTCGGTGCGCATCTCCTGCATTTGCTGAAGGCTGGCTTTTCCGCGCAGATAATTCACAATCACATCCGAGAGACGCACGCGTTCCGCATCCGTGAAGCGCTCCGATGGTGGAAACGAGGGTCTTGAGTACTGCCAATGCACATATCCCGGTGTCACCAGCGGATACAACGGAAGCGCCAAGAGAGCGATTGGTAAACTCAGCCACAGAATGATACGCAGCGCGACGCCTGGAATGGAACGTGAGGAACGGCCAGAATTATGGTTCTTCATGTTGCGCAGTCCTTTCGGAGCAGCCAGTAGTTTTCGGCATACCCTTCACGCTGGGCCAGGCGGGCGGCCGTCATCGCCTGAAGCCGAAAGGCTTCGATCATCTCATCGAGGTTGTGCCAGAACGTGCTGATCTGAGATCGGTAACACGCAGCCGCGCGGACCTTGGCTGCCAAAGCGGACTCGCCAAACGTCCAGCACTCAAGAGAGCGGCAGTCTGCGGGCAGGGTCAGCAGTGCGGCCTGGGTGACGGCGGGCTTGTCGGCGTATGGATAATCCTCATAAAAGCGCACTCTCGCGCCCTCCTGCCGCCAGGCAAGGGCGGCTTGCCGCAGGATCAGGTGGTCAACATGGTGGCCGGCGGCCAACGGAGCATATACTTCTGCCTGTTGCCAGCCCGGGCAGTGGATTTTGAGCACTTGCAGCAGCTCGCTGGCCAAGTTAGCTTCAGCAGGATGAATATCGCCGAAAATGTGCTCAACCGTCGGGTACAAAGGTTGGTAGGGGGCACCGCCTTGTCGATAGACGCAATCCGTATAAGGAAGATGCAAGTAGCTAAATCCCAAATAGCGGGAAGCGGCGATATCCTCAGCCCGGCGTACGGCGTTGATATCGTCAATATCACCCCAACGTTCCTTGAGCTCGCGTGTAAATGCTGTCAGATATTCATCGGCCGGCGAGGCAGTAAAGCAGGAGACGACCTGCACGGATTGGCCGTCCTGTATCTGATCGTATATGCGCGCACCACAGGAGTAAACCGCATCATCCAGGTGCGCTGATAGGTAGATAGTAGTTTCGCCCATTGGGATAGAGTATAAGCACTCAGCAGTGGCTGGCAAACCAATATGGAACGTCTACGCGGTAGTGTACGTCTATCGGTTATGCCGATGGATTGCATTTGGGAGCATAAAATGAAGCGCTTCATAGCCCTATTAGCCAGCATACTTTTCTTTGCTCTGCCAGCCAGCTCTGTACTTGCTGATGGAGTCATCATCCCCCATCCGATCATTGAAAGGCCGGAGCCTGTCCCTAACCTGATAGTCAAGTATCATCGAGTTAACGTGACAATTAATAATCAGCTTGCCGTCACGCACATCGACCAGGTTTTTACCAACGCCAGCAACCTGGAACTGGAAGGCGATTATATCTTCCCGCTGCCCGAGGATGCGGCAATTTCGCAATTCGTGATGTGGGTGGATGGCAAGCGTATCGAGGCTCAGGTGCTGAGCGCTGATGAAGCCCGCAGCATCTATGAGGAGATCGTGCGCAGCCGCCGCGACCCCGCCCTGCTGGAATATGTCGGCCGGAACGCTTTCCGCGCGCGCGTCTATCCGATTGCACCGTACGGGGAGGTGCGCCTCGAGATCGAATACAGCGAAGAACTGCCCAGCGACGGCGGGTTGGTCAGGTATGTTTACCCGTTAAACACCGAAAAGTTTTCCGCTCAGCCCCTGGAACAGGTGAGCGTTTCGGTGGTCATAACCTCCAACCAGGGGCTCAAGGCAATCTATTCGCCGAGCCATGAGATTTCTGTGAGCCGCGATGGAAGCAATTCCGCCCACATTGGCTATGAAGAGGCGAACGTCACCCCTGACAAGGATTTTGTGCTCTATTATGGCGCGGATAATGCCGACCTTGGCGCCAATCTGTTGAGTTACAGGATGGGTGAGGATGGCTACTTTACCCTGCTGCTTTCCCCTCCGGCAGAAGTGGAGGATGGCCAGGTCATCGCCAAGGACGTGACTATAATCCTAGATACCTCAGGCAGCATGCGCGGTGATAAACTCGGCCAGGCCAGGCGCGCAGCGGATTATATCCTCGGCAAGCTGGGCAGCGAAGACCGCTTTAATATCATTCGCTTTGCCACCGATGTTCAGCAGTTCAGAGCCGAACCTGTTCCTACCACTGAAGTGGAAAAGGCACGCGGTTGGCTCAACAATATGGCTGCGCGAGGCGGCACCAACATTTCGCGGGCTTTGGAAACCGCCTTCTCCCAGATAGATACTGATAGGCCGCAGTTGGTGCTGTTTTTGACCGACGGATTGCCGACTGAGGGCGAGATCGATCCAAACGCGATTATCGATCAAGTATCGTCTCAAGCTAGCTCCAACACCCGCCTGTTTGTCTTTGGGGTCGGCGATGATGTGAATACCTTTTTGTTGGATACGCTCTCATCCAACCATCGCGGCGTGAGCGTTTACGTGCGTCCGGGCCAGGATATTGATACCGAAGTGGCTGCGTTATACAACAAAATCGGGCAACCGCTGTTGACGGATGTTACCGTGGAACTCGAAGGCGCTGATACGTTTGACGTCTATCCATACCCGCTAACCGACCTGTATGCCGGCAGCCAAACCAGCGTCGTCGGTCGCTATCAAACAGGCGGAAAGGTAGTAGTAAAGCTCTCCGGTAAGCTGAACGGCAAAGCAGTTGAATACAGCTTCAGTAACCAGCAGTTAGCAAGCGAAGGCGGCGAGGAACTCGTACCGCGCATCTGGGCCACTCGCAAGATTGGATATTTGCTGACGCAAATTCGCCTGCACGGCGCAGATAGTGAGCTGGTAGATGAAGTTGTGGACCTCTCGCTGCGCTATGGGATTATCACCCCATATACTTCGTTCCTGATTGATGAAACCGAGGATGTTCTCAGCTTGCAAGGACGCGAGGCCGCGGCTAAAGCGCTTGCTACTTCAGCGCCGGCAAACGAGGCCGAAGGCGCTGCAGCCAGCCAGGCGGTCGGCGCGGAAGCAGTGCAAAAAAGCGTCGATCAGGATGCGCTACGCGATGCAGAGGTAGCTCAAAATGGCTCCGCGCAGGTCAAAACCGTTGGGAATAAGTCGTTTATCCTGCAGAGCGGTACTTGGGTGGATACGCTGTATCAGGCCAGTCAGCCAACTCATGAGATACTATACGGCAGCGACCGATACTTTCAACTACTCGACGAGTTTGACTGGGGAAGATACCTTGCGCTGGGGGCTGATGTTATCGTAGTCGCAGATGGCGAAGCGTATCATATCGGCCCACAAGGACAGGTCCAAGCTTTGCCAGCTTCATCATCGGAAGCGGTGTTCCTGGAGCAGATTATCCAATGGGTACGCGGGCTGCTGCAGCGCTAGCCGATGGCGGCTTGTTTTGCTGCCGCTGGTCTGCGGCTGAATACTAGCCTGACGAGCTGCGCACGCAGCCTTCTCCAGGCTTCTTCGCCGCGCAGCGCGTCAGCTTCAGCGATAACCTCATTGCTGTAGCGCGCCGTCAGGTAGGCATCGCGGATGTATTCGATATCCCGGCGAGTCTCCAAACCCGGTTTGGAGCGATGCTCGACCTCCTGTGCGAGATACCACATAAATTCAGCCGGCGTCTGCCCGTCGTAAGGGTATATACCGATCCAAGAGGAACCCGCGAGCACCTGGTCATAGATGCGCAAAATCCGCTGCTTGGCTGAAACTGCACGGCGTTTGAACCAACGCGGCGGCCAGATAATCACAAAAACGAGTACCAACACCAAGCCGATTGCGGCATATGCAAGCGGTGATAGGCCAGCGCTTTTCGTAGGCCCTCTTGAAGCTCCAGCGGATTGCGCTAAACTGGAGCTATCCGCTATACCTGTATATACAAAGACGGCTTGCGCCGGCGTTGGCTCAAACTCGATCCAACCATAGCCTGGAAAGTATACCTCGGCCCATGCGTGCGCAGCACTCTCGCGGACGACATAAGCCTCGATTGTATAATCATATTCGCCCATATGATAGCCGGAGGCATACCTCGCGGGGACACCGACCGCCCTGAGCATTACAACCATCGCAGTCGCAGAATAGTCGCAGTAGCCACGCTTGGACGTGAATAAGAAATAATCGGTCACATCCTCGCCTAAAGGAGGCGGCTCCACATTCAAGTCATAGATGTAGCTGCGGAGAAAAGTTTCGATGGCTTTAGCTTTATCATATGGGGTGACAGCTTCGGCTTCATCTACCACTTGGACCGCCAATTCCTTGATGCGCTCCGGAATCGCCGGCAGGCTGAGGTAACGTTCAGCAATCCAATCCGGATACTCTGTGGAGGCTTCCCGCAGCTCGCTGACACTTGCGGCAGGCACCTGCGAGACAACGGTATAGGTATCGGTGACGATCCCTAGCGACTCGAGGTCGTTATTCGGGCGCAGGGTAACCTGATACTCCTGGTTCACCGTAATGGGTTGGTTTACCGCAAAGGCGGTAAGCGGAGAACCGCGCACAATCGTGATCGTTTGGGTGAGCAGCCGATGCGGCGACAAGTCTGTGGTCCAGGCTGTATCAGCGGCAAAGGCAACGGTGTCGGCCTTGGTATTATTCTCCCAACCCGAGCCTGTATAGGTGTCATAGGTAATCTGACGCCAGTAATGTTTAGCGACATCGACCCCAAAGCGCAGCTCGGGAGCGATGTTCCGTTCCTGCAGCGAGGGTGGCGGCGGGTCGCTGGTGGTGACGAGCAGCATTACCCGCTGTCCGGGCTCACCCTCGAAGGAAGATACGATGTGGCCACCACGCTCGCCTGCTCTGCTCTTGGGCACTAGGGTTGGCACTGGATTCCTGCCGGCAAAGGCGCGGTCCCAATCCTGGTACAAAGGTTGGAGCCGCGAGCCGACGTTTTCCCAGAAATAAAGCACGACCTTGTTGAGCGTGAAATAGGGAAACAGCAGCGAGATAAAGATAATTGCAGCCGTTATGCCGGTGCCAGTAATGATAAGGTCGCGTTTTATCTCTGGGGAATAGTCGGTATTTTGCTGTTGCCAACCTCTCTCCAAATGACGGGCATTGGCCCACACCTGGGTGACAAGCGTCAGTCCAAGATAGACATACACATAACTTAGGCCGATGCCAGTATAGGCTACGTTCAGAACAATTACCAAGCCGAGAGGAATGGTCGCAATGAAGGAGCGGCGCTGGCGCAGCAACTCGCTACAAGCGAAAAATGTGAGTAGCCAGGTGAGCAGGGCAATGCCCAGGAGCAGGACAACCGTCTCTTTACTGGTGCCGCCGGTGGTGACCACCGTATACCACCAGACGCCAATCTTGGTTCCCAGGTTGACCATCCGCTCGCTGATGAAAGCGGCGCTGCGTTGAAATGGTATGTAGGCCGGGATCTGGAATCTGAACAGCAGTTGTAATATCCAGTTGAAGGCTTGCCAGAACTCTGTCCACAGTACATCGAATGGCGGCAACACCCTGCCAGCAGCCTGGATGCTAACTACCAAGCCCCAGCCGGAACTAATCACCCAGTTTAACCAGGACGGCAGAGGCCCAAGGGAAAGCAATATCCCTGCCAATGTGGCTAGAATGCTGACAGGAATTAAACGGGAGGCATCCGGCACCCAGCCAATATTATCGATTACCAGCGGAAGGCAGATAGCCAAGGATAAAAGCAGCACATACAGCGCCCAATCGCCAACCTCATAGCGCCCAGTTCTGTCGATTACACGCGCTTGGCTGGTCATGAAGGCTTTTCTCCGATATTAACCCAGACAGAGTCGGCAGGTGCATTGCCGGGAACGCTGACGACCCTGCCGGTTCCAAGCACCTTGTAGCTGGGCCGCTGCTGACGCCGTTCGCTCACAATCTCAAGCTCCAAGTTCTGGTCGATAACCTGGGCAGGCACCCCGAGGTCGGCCAGCGCGCCAACTAGGTTGCGAATCGATTCCTCGCCCTTGAGTGTGGTGTTCTCCAGCAATATCGCGGTGACAAAAGTGCCGCGTCTTAAAAGCGATCCCACCTTGCCAACCCAATCTGGGTTGAATGATGGCGTTAAGAGCGTAACCGTCACCCCGCGGTTAATAACCGGCTCAGAAAGCTCAATCAGCTTACTTAGG
>JAJFUJ010000034.1 GCA_021372475.1 Chloroflexota bacterium
CCGCCCGCGTTTGTCATCCGCCGCCGTCCGCGTTATCATCGCCGCATCATCAGCAAGGAGCGCCTCAATGCCCAATGCTAAACCGATCGCCTACACCGCCTACCGCACCCGCGGGCCGCTGACCATCGACGGCCGCCTGGATGAGCGCGCCTGGCAGCTTGCGCCCAAGACGCCGCGTTTCGTTGATCTGACCAACGGCGACCTGGCGCTCTTCGACACCTATTCCGCTGTGCTGTGGGATGACGCGAACCTCTACATCGCGTTCTGGCTCGAGGAGCCTTTCCCGCAGGCGACCCTCTCCCAGCGCGATGACATGGTCTGCCGCGAGAGCGACGTCGAGGTCTTTTTTGACGGCGGCGACTGCTATTACGAGTTCGAGCTCAACGCTCTCAACACGATCTATGAGGTGTTCTTTATCTGGCAGGATGCCTACACCCGCGGCAGCCGTTTTGACGTGCCCGAGTTCGACCTGCTTACGCGCCAGGCCGTCAGCTTTGGCGGCAATGACGACCGCTCCGGCCCCACTTTCTGGCGCGGCTCGCATCCGCGCGGCCCGCGCTGGGCCTTCCTCGATTGGGATTTCCCCGGCATCCGCACAGCCGTGCAGGTGGACGGTACGCTCAACAACCGCAAGGTGCTCTCTAAAGGCTGGTGCGCCGAGCTTGCTTTCCCTTGGGCGGGGATGCAGTGGCTGGCCAACGGACGCGCTCTGCCGCCCAAAGAGGGTGATGTGTGGGGCATCATGCTGGCGCGCTTCGAGAACCTGTATGTATCCGGCGTGCAGGCCGGCGGACAGGCAGGCTGGGCGCTGACCTCGCATGGCGTGAACGACTCGCACCGTCCCGAACGCTTCTCGCAAATCAGGATGTCGGAGCGTTATGTCGAGGATCTGTAGGAAAAGAAAATGTAATGCCATGGCGTGGGCGTTGCGGCTCCAAATATCGTAGGGTGCGATGCATCCGCGCACATGCTGCCATCGGACGATTCATTCGCCATCGCGGCTGCATCGCCCAAATCGGGTTGCCATGCTAGCATCATACCCGCGTGGGCGGCGCCATGTACATCCAATATAATGCCGCGACGGGCGCGTTGCGGCTTCAAAGAGGACATACACGAGCCGCGCACAGCAATATGATCGCGACCTGAAGGTCGCGAGTCCAGCTTTGGTTGTTGTAGGGTGCGATGCATCCGCGCACATGCTGCCATCGGACGATTCACTCGCCATCGCGGCTGCATCGCCCATACATAGATGGCGTGCAGTGACTGTGGGCGCAAAGCTTTGAGCGGCGCTTGAAATCTTCGCCGTGCGCGTTTACAATTTGCTGCGGTGTCTAGATATACTCGCGCCCGTCACGCCGGCCGGCGGCAGCCGCATCACACAGCAACCCGGCTCGGACGTCAGCCTGCCGGGGTGAGCATGTCGGATGAAACACTGGCCGATACCCAATTTAGCCCTTGGAAAGGAAGCGCATATGTCCACCCCTGATGCTGCGACTCAATCCGCCGATATGGCCCTCATCCGCGCCTGGACGGACGGCCTGCTCGCCAACCCGCAAGCACTGCCCGTCACCTTTATGCTGGACGGCGTGCCGTTGCGTGGCATCCCCGCTGCATGGCGCCCGCGCGTGAGCACCCGCCGGGTGGATGCCAACATCCTTGAGCGCGCATACAAGGGCAAGGACCCCGCCAGCGGCCTGAGCCTGCGCGTCATCTGCACCATCTATCAGGATTTCCCTGTCGTCGAGTGGGTTGCGGAGGTCGCCAACCGCGGCGCGGGTAAGTCGCCCCTCATCAGCGGCCTGCAGGCGCTCGATGCCGAGTTTGCTGGTGCAAACGCCCAACTCGAGCACTGCAACGGTGACTTTTACAACGCCGCAGGCTATGCAGCCGAGCTGAGCCCGCTGGCGCCGGATGAGACGCTCGTGTACGCCCCGAACGGCGGCCGCCCCTCGGACGGCGCCTTCCCTTACTACCGTCTGATGTTCGCCGGTAAGGGATTGACGCTGGCTATCGGCTGGCCGGGTCAGTGGGAGGCGAGTTTCAGCGGCACCACTCATGGCGCGCACATCCGCGCCGGGCAGCAGCTCCTCAGCGCGCGCCTCGAGCCGGGCGAAGCCATTCGCACGCCGCGCATCTCGCTGCTGGCCTGGGAAGGCGACCGCGAGCGCTCCATCAACCTGTGGCGCCGCTGGTATCTGGCGCATATCCTGCCGCGCCCCGACGGCCGGCCGCTGCAACCGCTTCTGGTGGGCTGCGCCCCCGGCGATGGCGAGGAGTTCACCGCCTCTACCGAGGCGAACCAGGTCGCCTGGCAAGACCTGCACGCCCAACGCGGCCTGAGTTACGACGTTTGGTGGATCGACGCCGGCTGGTATCCCTGCTGGTACACCAACCACGAGCGCAAGTGGTGGCACACCGGCGATTGGCGCCCCGACCCCGAGCGCTACCCCAACGGCCTCAAGCCGGTCTCGGCGCACCTGGAGCAGCGCGGCGCAAAGCTACTCGTCTGGTTCGAGCCCGAGCGCGTGCATCATGATACGCGGCTCGAGGTTGAGCATCCCGAGTGGCTGCTGCGCGTCGCCAAGAGCGATAACCGCCTGCTCAACCTGGGCGACCCGGCCTGCCGCCGTTGGCTCACCGACCACGTCTGCAAGCTCATCGAGGATAACGGCATTAGAATCTACCGCCAGGACTTTAACTTTGAGCCGCTGGATTTCTGGCGCGCCAACGATGCCCCCGACCGCCAGGGGATGAACGAGAACCTGCATGTGCAGGGCTATCTGCAGTATTGGGATGACCTGCTGGCGCGCAACCCGGGGCTGTGGATTGATTCGTGCTCCTCAGGCGGGCGTCGCAATGACCTGGAGACGATGCGCCGCAGCGTGCCGCTGCACTATACCGATTTCGGCTACGGCGAACACCCCATCAAGCTGGCCTTCCACCACCGCATGCACGAATGGCTGCCCTACTTTAAGGAGGCGGCGCTCTCGTGGGATCAGAGCGGTCCGGTGCGCTACGATGCGGCCATCGACCCCTTCTCGTATTACTGCGCCATGGCGCCGATGCTGTTCCCTACTTTTGATGTGCGCCGCGACGACCTCGATTATGCCCTGGCTGTCAAGATGGCCGCCATCTGGCGGAAGGCTGCGCCGTATATCCTCTACGGCGATTACTACGCTCTCAGCGTCTTTGAGAAACGCGCCGATCAGTGGCTGGCCTGGCAGTTCAATTCACCCGAGAGCGGCGCGGGATTCATCGAGGCGGTGCGTCTGCAGCAGGCGCCCGCAGCGGAGTGGGTTATCCGCCCGCGCGGGCTGGAGCCGGACGCGCGCTATATCTTTGAGCACGCCGAGACGGGCGAGGTGCGCGCTCTCAGCGGCTGCGAGGCGCTGCAGCAGGGGCTCAAGGTAGAGCTGCCTCAGCGCGCGGGAGTGATCTGGTTTTACAAAAAGGCGTGCGGATAGCCTATGCAGGTTTAGCGGCATACGGTTTTATGCCCGGCAGCCCAAGCCGGACTTGCGACCTTTAGGTCGCGACCATATGGCATGTGCGCGGCTGCATCGCCCCCTACAGCAACCGAAGCCGGACTTGCGACCTTTAGGTCGCGACCATATGGCGGTCATCCGACCACGCCCAGGGGGCGCGGCAACCCAATGTGGGCGATGCAGCCGCGATGAAAGATGAATCGTCCGATGGCGGTATATGCGCGGCTGCATCGCTCCCTACGGCAACCGAAGCCGGACTTGCGACCTTTAGGTCGCGACCATATGGCGGTCATCCGACCACGCCCAGGGGGCGCGGCGCGGACGCCGCACGTCCGGTAACCCGAGCTGGACTCGCGACCATATGCCACTCAGGCGCGCGTGTGTAAACAGAGGGTGTGGAAAAAGCATCCAGTTAGACACCATAGTGTCTGAAAAGGCCGGCTTGCGAACTCGCATATCATTCCCGCGCAAGCGGGAAACCATCCGAGCCTTACTTTTATTTTTGTTATGATATGATATATTACATTATATATCAGATGGGCACGCTGCGCGTGCCCCCACGCGCAGACACACAGGGGCAAGTATCAGGACAGAGCTTCTGTTTCAACACCCTCGCCGTTCCGCTGGTTGACGTACTCCATTAGCAAGTATATAGTCTTGCTAGGATTGTTTTCATGGTGCAAGGACGTACAGGGAGGGGTCATGGCCTGGCTCAAGGTATTCGCGAATGGGCTCACTGGCATGCGCCTGGTGCTATCGGGGGCGCTGTTTATTCTGGGGCCGGTCGCTGGTATCAAGGGGCTGGACACAGCCGCTTGGCTGCTGCTGGTAGCCTGGACTACCGATGTACTTGATGGTCCGCTGGCGCGACTAAGCGGCAAAGCCGGCCAGGATTGGCTGGGCCGCAACGATTTGTACATCGATATGCTGCTGGCCACGGGGTTGCTCTTCTATATGGCCATATCCAAAATGGCACATCCGCTGACTTGCCTTATCTACCTCCTAGTCTGGTTGGCAATCCGCGTATGTTACGGCCGCTTCACCAAGCCATTGGGCGCTCTATATCAAGGAGTCGTCTACATCTGGTTCGCCATCGGCTTGCTGGCGCGACGCCCGTTAATCGGGCGGATCATGGTGCTTTGGGTAGTGGGCAATATCACGGCTACCTGGGGCCGCCTGATCAACCGCGAGGTGCCGCGTTTCTTTAAAGGCTTGCTGGATTTCTTTACAAACCGGACAAGCAGCCGTTCAGAGAAGGAGAAACAGCGGTAGCTTTCGCAGCTTGCAGCTCGAATAGCGCGGGTACGGTCTGAATTGGAGAAATAAAGATCACACAGATTATCACAGACCAGATTATATATGGATATGCCCTGCCCGCGGGTACTGGATGCATTCCCGCTTGCAGCAGGAATCAACCTGTGCGTCGGTGCTACCCTCCCAATGGTGCACTCATGCCGTAGGCTGTAGCAAATAAATGCCGCGGCGCCAATAAAGATAATGGGTCAGTCGATACCGTATGATCTGCCTCGTTTTGCAGCGTTGCCGTATAATACCAAACGTATCTAGTATTCACAGGGCTTTCTATGCGGAGGCATAATCCGGATGCGTCCCTCAGCCGTTCTTTTAGATGCCAACCTGCGCGCTTTTGAGGCGCGTGTGCACCCTAATGGGCTTATCCGCATCATCTCTGAGCACAGCGGCGACCATCCGCTGAATTACCCGCATACCATCAGCGACATGCAATTACTGCGATTGCGCCGTATGGTGCATTACGCCGGCGCGCGGTCGCCCTACTACCGCGAGATGTTCGCGCGGTTGGGCATCCGGCCGCGCGATATTCGCACTTTGGATGACTACCATCGGCTGCCTTTTACCGGCGCACACGACCTGAACGACTGGCAGCGCTTCATCGCTGTCCCTGAGGAACTTTTGTCCGCTGTATTTACCACCTCGGGCACCACTGGCGAACCAAAACGCTTGTACTATACCGCACACGAGCTTAATGCGCTGCATAATATCGGCGCCTTAGGCTTGCGCCTGCGTCTGCACGGACGGCTGCGGGCTTTGATTGCCTTGCCTGATGGGTTGTGGATCGGCTCGAACGAAGCCTCTGCTATAGTGGAACGCGCCGGAGGCCTGGCGCTGCCGGTGGGCATCGCCGATCCTGCCGTTATCGTCGGCCAAATGCGCCGTTTTGAACCCAATGTCGTGATTACCTCTCCCTCTTTTATGGTTATCATGACGCATGAAGCCCAACGTCAACGCTTCCATACCGAGCTGCAGGCGATTTTGGTCAGCGGCGAGATGCTGCTTGACGAGCAAAAGGAGCTGTTCCTGGATTACTGGCACGCGCCGACATACAACTCTTACGGCACTACCGAGATTGGCGGCGGTCAGACGTTAGCGCTGCCGAACAGCGACTGCCTGTACCTCAACGGCCTGCAGCTCTACACCGAGATTATCGACCCCGCTACCGGCCTGCCTGCCGAAGAAGGCGAACTTGTCTATACGCCGCTGGTGCGCGAGGCGATGCCCCTCCTGCGCTACCGCTCGGGCGATCTGGCCAAATGGTGCAAGCACGGTAATTGGCTGCCTTTCGGAAGCATTATCCTGGACGGCCGCGATGATGACTTGATTCTGGCGGCCGATATGAACCTCTATGCCCATATCCTGGCGGATGCTGCCGGGCGCGCGGCGGGCGCTTCGGGCAGGGTGGCGATCACGGTCGATAAGGTAAACCTGGTCGACCGCCTGCGGCTGTGCGTGGAGGGCGACGGCGTGCGCGAGGAGGATGTGCGCAGCCAGTTGTATGCAGCGTATCCCGAGCTCAAGCTGGGCGTCGGCAGCGCCAACCTGCTCCTCGAGATCGAGACGGACGTGCAATTGGGGGAGCAGCTCAAGGCCGCCAAGCTTACCGACATGCGCCGGAGCGGCAAATCCGGAGGGCAGCACGCAGGCGCGCTTGTGCCTCCTGCTGCGCGACAATAGAAGGCCGCAAATCCAACATGATGCTGCCCTTGCGCTAGAACACGCATTCGCTAGAGTCGCGCTCTGCGAGCGCAGTCCGGAGGGATGCCTGTGGTTTGCGGGGGCAAACGGTTGCGCTTTTGAGCGCTACATCTGCAATCCATACCCGCGGCTATTTATGCCAGTGTGCAACACAACGCCTGTTTTGGTGTTCATATAGTGTGTCTGCCGCTTGGCAGATCAGCCGCATATCAGGATGGAGGTTGCTTTGTTGCCACAAATTATCCAGGGTGGGTTAGGCGTTGCGATCTCGAATTGGCGCCTCGCCAGAGCCGTCTCTTGTACAGGGCAACTGGGAGTGGTTGCCGGCACTGGCCTCAGCGGTATTCTGACGCGCCGCCTGATGGACGGCGATCCAGATGGCCTGATGCGCTGCGCGCTGGCTCGCTTTCCTGTGAGCGAACCGGTAGAAGCCCTGCTCGAGCGCTATTATATCCCCGGCGGCCGCAAGGCAGGCAAGGCATACTATTCGCTGGGGATGTACACCATTCACCCGCCCCGCACACTCGATCAGCTCAATGTGATTGCTGCGTTCGTCGAAGTCAGCCTGGCCAAGGAAGGCCATTCAGGAATCATCGGTATCAACTTGTTGGAAAAGGTTCAGATGCCAATCCAGGCTACTCTCTACGGCGCTATGCTGGCTGGCGTCGATTACATCCTGATGGGCGCAGGCGTGCCGCTGCAGGTCGCCGCCATCCTTGATAAGCTCGCCCGCCACGAGCCGACCTCCTATCGCTTGGATGTTCACGACGCTCTGGGTGAGGATGACTTCCGCCTCCATTTCGACCCGGAGGCGCTCTTCCCTGGCATAACGGCGCGGGTAGGCCCGCTGCGACGCCCGGCGTTCCTGCCGATCATCTCGGCAGCCGTGCTCGGCCAGGCGCTGCTCAAGCGCAGCGGTGGAGCCGTGGATGGCTTTATCGTCGAAGGCCCCACTGCCGGCGGACACAACGCGCCCCCGCGCGGACCGTTGACGGTGAATGAATGGGGCGAGCCGCTGTACGGTGCGCGGGATGAGGTGGACCTGGAGCGTATGCGCGCCCTGGGCGTGCCTTTCTGGCTGGCCGGCAGTTACGGCAGCCCGAAGGGTTTGCGTTCGGCGCTGGACGCTGGGGCTGCGGGCATACAGGTAGGCACTCTGTTCCAACCGGCCGATGAATCGGGGCTGGAAGCGGGTTTGAAGGAGCGATTCAAGCAGATGATCCTGGACGGATCTGCCTTGGTGCGCACGAGCAGCGTCGCGTCGCCCACCGGCTACCCGTTCAAGACGGCGCTCATCCCCGGCACGATTACCGATCAGGCGCTATACAACGCCCGCAGGCGCATCTGCGACCTCGGATTTCTGCGCACACCGTGCAAGCAGAGCGATGGCACGCTGATATACCGCTGCTCGGCTGAGCCGGTGGACGACTATGTGCGCAAAGGGGGGTCTGAGGCTGACGTAGCCGGACGTATGTGCTTATGCAACCACTTGATAGCCACAGCCGGCTTCCCGCAGCGCCAACACGACGGCTCTCTGGAACTGCCGTTGGTTACATCGGGCTATGACTTGCCTGGCACAGCCGGCTTGCTGCGCGCCGGCCGGGGCAGCTATTCGGCTGCCGACGTTATTCACTGGCTGTTGAGCGCACCCACTGTAGCTTGCCAGAGTGCAGCGAATGGATATCCGCTCGGCTAATGCTTGCACGCGGTGTATTTGGAGACGCGCTCTCTCTTCCGTTCTTGGAGCCATGACGGAGGCATCGCGGCAATCCATTGGCCGCGCATCTATCAGCAACAAGGCGGGCACGCTGCGCGTGCCCCTACAACGGCATACTATTGAAGCTTTACGCCCGGATGACCTGAGATCTGGACTCGCGACCTTCAGGTCGCGACCATATTGCCGTGCGCGGCTCGTGTATGTCCTCTTTGAAGCCGCAACGCCTCGTCGCGGCGTTAGATTTCACACTATGCACGAGTATAAACCCAACGCGCCGGCGCCGCCGCTCCCCAAAAGAAGAGTGGGCGCGCATCACGCAAAGTCGTACTCGAGATAATCGCCCACTGGGCGGTAGCCAATCTCCTGGTAGATATGGTTGCTGATGGGGTTGGCCAGGTCAGTAAAGAGCGCGCAATATTGCCATCCTTGCTCGAGCAACAAGTGGCTGAGCGCCGCCACGCAGGCCGAAGCATAACCATGCCGGCGCAGCTCGGGCGGGGTATAGACGCCGCCTACGCTGATGCCGCGCCGCAGCGGGCGCGTGCTGACGGCCATCGAGACCGGCCGGCCGTCATCCCACAGGTAAAATTCGCCGGCCGCGATGCGTGCCTCGACTTTGCGCCGGGCGTCGGCCGGGCGGAGCATACTGCCCGTCTCCTGGTAAAAGGCCGCCTCCCAGGCTACCGCCAGATCAATATCTGCCGGCTGCGCCGTACGTAGCGCCCCGGGCACGCCGCGCGGGGGAACGACATGCGTCAGGACGTAAGCGCGCAAGCGCGTACGCACCTGCGCATCCCCGCTATGGAGGCGCACCCATGCTTCAGCCGCAGCCGAAGCGCTCTCCGCGGGGCCGTTCACCCCCGGGATGCTGATGCTGTGCGCATCCAGGGCGGCTATCAGCGCCTCTGCGACAGGAGCAGCAGCCCCGCGCGCGGTGCTGAGCAGCAGGCGCATTGGCGGCGTCTGCAGGGCGGCCAGGCGCAGGCCATCCTCATCGCTGCAGGCCGCCATCACCGGGGGCAGCGGGTAACGCCACGGCTGCAGGACGAGCTGTCCGGCTACCCCCAGCAACAGGGTGTTTTCAGCCTCGCGGGCATCCAGGGCATCGGCAACCAGGCGGTCGTAGGCGGCAGGATCAGTATAGAAGGCGATGCGCATTCGGGCTCCTTTCGCAGGCTGGGCATGATCGATAGTTTAGCAAGTATGGCGCAGGGCATGCGCTTCTGTCAAACAGCCTCGCCGAATGGGTGTGGAAAAAGTATCCAATTGGAGACACCCTAGTATCTGAAAGACAAAGCTATGAACTCGCAGATCATTCCCGCGCAAGCAGGAATCCATCCGGGGCTTGCTTTTATTCTTGTTATGATATGATGTATTACACTATATATCAGATCAATACTGGAGGGGCTGTCCCAAAAGTAACAATTTTCCTTTTTAGACAACTGATTGTGGGGCATACTTGCCAAAATAACGCGGAAAATGATAGTTGCGTGGAAGTTTACCTTCCAATAATAACGAAACTGAGCACATAAGTGGGAATAGGCTTTAGGGCTAT
>JAJFUJ010000035.1 GCA_021372475.1 Chloroflexota bacterium
GCTCTCTTGGCCAGCAATCTTTGTGCAGCCAATCGGATAAGGTTCCTGCGCCAACGCGCCGATACGCTCCAGCGCCTCTCGTAGAATATGTTTGGGCAGGCGTCCCAGTTCTTTTTTGGCCTCGCGGTGCACCAACACCGACCAGCCGGATTTTAGCTCAGACATCCCGGCCCAGCAGCTCCGCTGCGACGTTTTCCAACGATTCAAGATCGGATGGCTTACGATCCGCTGCAGCCCGGCGTTCCAGGGCAACCAGGGCGTCCTGCAGGTCAGCCAGCTCTTCCAGTAAGCTGTTCCATAATTTAACGTCAACCAGCACAGCCGCCGGCTGGTTATTCTGCGACAGCACGATTGGCCCGTCGGATAATTGCGCCAAAATCTCTTTCTGGCGGTTGCGCAGATCAGATACGCCCACTGTGCGGGTAATCGGGTAAGCAGCGCTCATCTGGCTCCTTTGTACAAGCTATTGTAATAATTTTGTACATAATATATTACAATCACTTGGTCCTTCTGTCAAGACTATACGGAAACCAGTGACAAGATAGCGCCTGCCTCTTATTCCACCCGCTCCAATATCAACAGCTCCGAACTCTGCACCACCCCAAGGCGCACACGCACGCCGCGCTGAGCCAGCTCCCAGCCGCTAACCAGGCAGCTTTGACTAGCGTTATCCAGGGTGAGGCGGTAGGTCGCGCCGGCGTCCAGCCCGCGCGGGCAGCAGGTGAACACCTCGTCGGCCGCATCCGAAGTGCGGAAGAGGCCGATGACGGCATGCGATTTATCCGGCGCGGCGTATTCGAGCACGCACCAATCGGTGGTGCGGTCAATCGGCAGAAAGGGCGTATGGTGATACACCAGCGCTCCGCCCACCAGCAGTGGACGAATCACCTCGCGGTAGATATCCAGCGTGTGCGCGAGCCTGGCGCGCAGCCAGGGGGTCAGGGAGTCGAGGGAAGGCGCGATGCCGCGCAAAATCGGCCGGCCCAGGCAGGCCTGGCGGATTTGCGCATCCAGGTCGCCGTCCAACGGCATCTCGCCGACCTCGGTGCCGCAAGTGCGCAGCAGCGTCTCGGGCGGCAGCGACATCGTCAGGCCGTTGGTGATTTTGAGGGTGCGCGGCAGCCTGAGCCAGTCGGAGGCCTCGGTGTTGTGAAAGCGGTGCATAGTGCCCCAATCCGTGCGCCCGCCGCCGCCAGCGCAGTTCTGAAAGACCACCTCGGGATGCTGGGCGCGCAGACGGTCGAACATCGCGTACAGGTTGTCGTAATAGCGCCACTGCAGGTCCTCGGTGAAGCCGTCCACCACACAGTTGCCGAACGGCCGGTTGAGGTTGTTGTGGTCGAGGCGGTACATATCCAGCTTGTACTGGCGGATGACGCGTTCGAGCTCGCCCTCAGCCCAGGCGGCCACCTCGCCCTGCGAGAAATCCAACGCGCGCCCGCCCGAGACCGGCTGGCCGTTATAACGCAGCAGCCAGTCGGGGTGCTCGCGCTTGAGAGCGCTGTTAGCGCCGGCCGCCTCGATCTCCACCCACAGGCCGAACTTGAGCCCGCGCGCATGGGCGTGCTCGGCCACCGGCTCGAGGCCGTTGGGCAGCCACGAGCCAGCCCACCAATCGCCGGCGTTATCGGGCCAGCGGTTGGGGTCGGCGCCGTACCAGCCCGCGTCCACCACGTAAAGCTCCGCTCCGAGCGACGCAGCCACATCGATATCCTTCTTCATATCGGGCTCGTTCTCGCGGTCGCACAGATAGCCGCGATGATTGGCCTCAATCTCAAGCTCGCGCCCCGAAAGCTGTTTAGGCAGCACCACCTCGCGCACGTGCGTGTGGCTGGCCTGCACGATGGCATCATAGTCCTCCTGAAAGAGGCCCAGGTGTACGGCCGGCGTGTAAACCACCTCGCCGGGCGTCAACACGCGCAGCGCAGGGCTCGAGCCGGCCAGTCCCATCGAAAAATACAACGCGCCCAGGCGGTTGGTCTGGGACATGGTATGCCAGTTGCGTTCATCGGTGATGCGGCAGTCGAGGCTCCACTGATAGCTGCCGCCCCAAGCAAGCTCGCAGACCGCCGTCTGGCCGGTGCCGCGATTATATGCCCAAAAAGCCGGGCGCCCCCAGCCGCTGCGCCCCATACGGCCGCCATCCATCGTGAGCACCCCTGGCTGCAGCTCATCCCAATAAAAATCGCCTTCCTGCAGGCCGTTGGGCAGATGCGTCCAGGCGGCGCGGAAAGGCAGCTCCTGCGGCGATGGCAGGTGCTCGTTGATGCGCTGGTTCCACAGCGCTCCGGCAAACGGCGCTGCTGCGGTGACGGCGCAGGCGCTGCGCCCCAGGTTGCGAATCGCCAGCCAGCGGATGATGAACGGTCCGCCGTCGATGCGGGTATGCACCGTCACCTCGACCTCGGCCGCGGCATGGCGCAGCGTCACCTCGCTGTGGCGCACGGGGCGCCCCTCGCCGCGCCAGGTGGAGGGATCCGGCGTCTCGCGCACGGCTGCGAGTGTATAGCCGCCGCACAGGTCGCGATTGTCGATGCTCAGGCGGAAGGCGTCGGCCGGCTGCTCGGGCGCCCATTTGATGGGCTGCCAGTGGTAATCCGGCCACACCTGGCCGCTGGCCGACCAGTGGTTGCTGAGCAGGCGGCCATCGCTAAAGGTCTCAGCCAGCACCACGCGCCCGGAATAATAGCGCATCAGGTGCGGCTCGTTCGGCTGCAGTTCGATCAGGGAGTCGTTGGGGTTCATGGCGCCTCCGTTCATTTCAGATGGCGCCAGTGTAGCGCGGGGAGAACAGCGCGTCAACGGGGGAGGCCAGGCGAAGGAAAGCATCCACGCTATTTGCTAATCAATGGTTGACAATTGCCGGTGTATCAGGTATATTAAGGTTAATCCAGTTATCTGGAGGTGGAAGGTTTTCACCTTCGAAAAAGACCCCTTGCGGGGTTCTTTTTTTTATGGCAGCCATTTTCTGCCCCAACCGTCTATCTTGCCATTTGGGCTCCGGTAATATTTACCGGACTCTAGTATCTCTGCTATCTTCCCCCCAAAGTTAGCATCCAGAGCTTCATTCTGGTATCTTGCCAGAGTAGCGCGATAACTTGGATATGCTAGTAAATCAGCCAATTGTAGACCGGCTATATTACTAATCTTAGGCTTAACCTTGAGTTGGCTGCTGGTCAGGTACTTGGCAAACTCTTCGGGATGGATATATTCTGAGCCCTTTTCGTAGACGCGCGCAAATGAATCCTTAAGTCGGCGGTCTTCTTTCCCACCGCGAGATTCGGCCAATACATCTCCCACTGCCTGGCCAGCTTGCAACCATTTTACATAGCGCTCCACCAACACAGTCAGACAATAATGATATGGATCGAAACGCCAGGTCTGATACCTCTGGCAGTGTTCGAGTTTATCGATCACTATAGTAAGTACGACATAGTCGAGATTCCTTAACATCTCTAGAAGTGCTTGGTTAAAGGCTAGTTCTACCCCTGGATTTCGCAGGTTATCAAAAGGAGGTAGCTTGTTAACAAGTTCCTTGCGATGCAAGATAATGGGCTCGTCAGGATGAGAGGTAAAGAATGTGTTCTTAAACTTCTCGATCATCGGGAAAACCACGTGCTGAACATAGGTTAGTTCGATGATGATACCTGTGAGACTGAGATAACGATGATTTGGATTGGTAGAGGCTCCCAAATCCGAATTTCCGACTTCATCTATGTATAGTCGGTATTTGCCCATGACATTCCTCATCATATACGGTGGAACCGCAAGTACAGGCTCGTGTATTT
>JAJFUJ010000043.1 GCA_021372475.1 Chloroflexota bacterium
ATAGCCGCTCCCTGGTCGGTGGCGATCAGGATCCTGGCCTGGTCGATTTGCAGGATGTCGTTGACCATATTGCTGGGGAGGTCGCTGTTCTGAGCGGTCATGTGCGACCAACCAATCCGGCCTATCGCCAGCCGACCCCAGGCGGAGAGATAAATGCCCAAAACGAACACTAAAAAGATACCCAATGCCCACCAGAACCATTTGCCAGGGGCTGGGATATAGTTTTTTACATAACCCCAATAAGCTTCCTGGGTTCGCAGCCAGTTCCATACGCGGCGCAGCGTACCTGCGCCTATGATGCACAAGGCCGGCGTTACCGTCAGAGCATATTGCGGCCATTTGGTTGGCCAGAGAAGCAGAAACATAACGCCGGATACCAACCAGACGACCAGCCAACGACGGTTTTTCCACTCCCTGCGCAGGCCGGCGACTGCCAGAAGCGCAATCGCGCCGTCAAAGCCGTGGTAAAAGAAAACGCGCGGATGCCACCTGGCCGGCGCAGAGGTAAAGATCCAGATGAGGGGCTGGTACCAGGGATAAGCAACCTGCTGAACGTGGGCACTCTGGGAATATTGGAGATGGAAGGAGAACGATTGGAGCAAACGGTTAAAAGGGTCATGCCAAAGGTGGACATCCAGGACGAAAAAGATCGCCAAGGCCACCGCGGCATAACCTGCCAACCAGGTCCAGGGAATCTTTTTCTCAAAAATCCCCAGATAACCTATCACCATGATTGCGACCGGCATATAGGTATACTTGCTGGCCGCGGAGATGCCCAAAGCAACTGCTGAGAGCCACAACCAGCGTTTGCCGTCATTTCGGTTGAAACGTAAAAACGCAAGGATAGCAGCGAGAATCAGCGCCGAGGCTATCGCATCGAGATATGCCTGGCTTGTGTACTTGACCGCCAGGGTATGCAGCGCCAGCATCCCGCCGGCCAGGGGATCTAGTGCAACCATCAAGGCGACTGCCAGCACGCCGAACACGGCTGAAATCACCCGGCTGAAATAGAAGGCATGCGTCCAACTGGCTGAGTCGCCAAGCAGGAGCACTCCGCCGGCGTAAACCAGCTTCACCAAAGGGGGATGTTCGTAATTCCCAAAATAATCGATGACGCCGTCGAGGTCGCCGGCTCGTATCCGGGAAGCGTAATCGAAACCATTCTGCAGATAAGTCGATTCATCATAATCCTCGGGGAGCATAATAACTGCCCAACCCCGTAGAAAGGCGGCGACCAGCAGGATAATCGCATAGCTGCGCCAGGTGCGCTTCATGTCGGCAGATGGATATGTAACATAATCTTCTCCAGAGCAAACACCAAGGCGTTCTTCTCCAGCCGGCGGCGCAGCGGCCGGCCCAACGCACAGCGCGGATTATGACACCAGGGCGCCGCCAAATGGGGGCAGCGTGATGCTGGGAATACCGCTGCGTCTCACAATCCGCAAGCCGCTTAGCTGCTCACGAGCCGTCTCGGGGAGGTCCTGAGGTAGCTCGATGGTGCCTGAACAAGAGCTGTTGTTAACGACTACCAGAAGCTTTTCAGCGGCGGTCTCGCGCAGGTATGCATAGATGCCTGTGTCATCATCCAGCTTGACCAAGCGGCGCGTGCCATCTCGCAGGGCAGGATGAACGCGCCGCAGGCCGCCCAGGCAGCGAAAATAGGCCAATAATTCAGCGTCTGCATCGGCATCCCATCTGACTGGCAGACGGGCTTCCTCAAAGATATAGTGGTCTCCTTGTAGCATCGGCCTTTCCTGGGTCGTACCCGATTCGGTCCCATTGTAAATAATGGGCGGCCCGGAGAGCGTATAGAGGATCAACGCAGCCAGCTTTAGCTTTTCTTTGTTATCACCGGCCATATACAGAAACCGGCTCATGTCATGATTATCGAGAAAGGCAGGCTGTGTAAATCCGGCAGGGAAGTAGCTTTCGTGATTGGCGAGGAATGCCTCGAATTCGCTCAGGCGCATATTCTGCAAGGCAAACGTCTCCCGCAGCGCCCGCGCAAGCAAAAAATCCAGCGTGCCATCCATGATGCCGGCATACGAGCGCTGCACCTCAGCAGTGTGCACCACTTCACCAAAAATCCAGCATTCAGGGTTCACTTCACGACAGGCTATCCTGAAATCTACCCAGAAACCGTGCGAGGGGCCGTAGGCATAGTCCAGCCGATAGCCATCAAGCCCCTGGCGCAGCCAGTAGCGGGCTACATCCAACATATACTCGCGGACTGGTCCGTGCTCCAGGTTGAGTTGTGGCAGGCTTTTCGTTTGGAAATAGCACGCGTATGCATCTGGCCAATGCTGCCAGATATACCAGTCATGGTAAGGGCTATCCGGATTCCGCTGGGCATCTAAAAAGGTCGGATGTTCCTTGGCCCAGTGGTTGGCGACGAAATCCATTATTAGCCGTATACCCCGCGCATGGGCAGCGGCAATTAGCTCAAGTAAATCAGCCCGCGAACCGAGCCGCGGCTCGACCGAATACGTGTCGGTGGCGTTATAACCGTGGTGGGAATCGGTCGGGAAGAACGGCGAAAGCCAGATGGTATTAAATCCCAGGGATTGAATGTAATCGAGTTTATCACAAACTCCCCGAATCGTTCCGCCGTAGAATCCCCTCAGGTCTTGGGGCTGTTTCCACGCCTTTCCATCGCCCGGATAAAACCGGTCGAGGAAGACATGGTATATCAGAGCCTCTCGCGACCATGCTGGCGCGGGGTCATCATCGATCCATAGTGCAAAATCCTGCGCTGCTGCGAGGGAGCCGGCCTGGTTATCGGCAAAAACCCACATCCCCGTATCGGCGCGGTGGGCTGCCAGACGGTAACGGAGCAAGGTGCGCGGCGGTTGAGGCGGTATGTAGAGCGTCCAGTAGCGGGCATACCCCCAGGCCAGTTCCGACCATATGACCTCGCCGGGTTTGAATTGGCCAATACATGCGGATGGACCGGCAGGGTCGGAGCCATCGAGCGTATAGAAGCAGCGGGCGGAATCATACGGACATATTCCGTCCGTCGTAAGAGCAAGAAGGAGCGGCCGGCCGGGAAGGGGATCCAAGGGTGAACGACGATACAGATGCTTGACGCCGTTTAGCCTCTCGGTCTCTCGTGCCAGCCGGTCACCAGATTCGATGAGGGTACCAAAAATGTTGTCGATCATAAGCTGCGGGTCACCCCTTGACACCGCCAAGGGTTAAGCCTCCTGCAAGGAAGCGCTGCAGATAGAGGAAGACGATCAATACCGGGATGATGATCAGCACAGCGCCGGCGGCAAAAGTGCCCCATGGAACGCTCCTCGAGTTGGCCATCTGATACATCCCCACCATAACTGTCTGTATATTCGAAGGCGCGGGGAGGATGACGGAGGCCAGCACATACTCACCCCAACCGGCCATAAAGCCGAACAAAGCAGTCACGGCAATGGCAGGTCTGGCCAACGGCAGTGCAATCAATAGAAAAGATTGGAACGGGCCGCAGCCGTCAATCATTCCTGCTTCCTCCAGGTCGATTGGAATGGTATCAAAATACCCCTTGAGGTTTAAAGTGCAGAAAACTAGGGTTCCTGAGGTATAGGCGAGGATCAGGCCCCAGTATTCCTTATACAATCCCAAAGCCGTAATGAGTTGTGCGATCGGGATAAGCGAGAGCACGCCGGGAAAGGATTGGATGGCCAGTAGCAGCACCAGGCCAAAATCACGGCCAAAGAACCTCATGCGTGAAAAGGCATATGCTGATGAGGTGGAGATGAGAAGGCAAGCCACAGTGGTAAAACCGGCCACAAAGAGGCTGTTCCTCATCCACATAAGGAAAGGTTCCTGAAAAAGGATGGCTTTGAAGTTTTCCAAGGAGAACTGGGTAGGAATGAACATCCCGAGCAGGTCGAGCGTATACAGTGTCGAGCCGGGGCGGAGGGCGGCTAGAAGGATAAACCAAACCGGATAGAGCGCAAATAAAGTAGCAAGTATAGCCAAGATAAGCTGGAATATCCTTATGCCGGGTTGCGTTTTCCTTCCAGCTTTTTGGTTAACTCGGCGGTTAGTTTTTATTGATTCCGAGCGGAGGTTCATCCTTCAGCTCCTTTCGTGATGCGAGTAATCCGCAGGCTTAATATGGTGGCTATGAAGAGCATGATAAAGATGATTACGGCGAATGCGCCCATCAAGCCATAGTTACTGGATTGGAGGACCTGCTTGTACGCATAGACCATCACAAAATCGGTTATTCCGGGTACGCCGGCGCCAAGAGAAGGTCCGCCGCCGGTAATGGCATAGACTGTCCCGAACATCTGAAAGGTCGTAATCGAACTCAGAACAATAATGGGTATCACCGCTGGACGGATCAACGGCAGCGTAATCTGAAACAACTGCTGCCACCAGCCCGCCCCGTCCACCTCGGAAGCCTCATAGAGCTCCGTGGGAATGGATTGCAGTGCCCCTAGGATGGTCACCATAAAGAAGGGATAGCTGTACCAGATATTGGCGAGCACACAGACTGCGAAGGCGATCGTCGGATCGTTCAGCCACAGCACCGGCGGCGCGTTGAAAAGGAGTTTGGTCATTTGGTTGACCGTGCCGACTTCCTGGAAGAAGAATTTCCACACCAGAGACATCATGATCGCCACGTTCGAGGCTGCCCAGGGGACGATTAATGCAACGCGGAAGAAAGACCGTCCGGGTAAATTTTTGACATTGAGCAGCAAGGCCAGGATAAGGCCGATTATAAAAAACAAAGGAATACAACATATAACATATAGAACAGTACGGAAAACAACGATAAAGAAATCGCCCGAGTTTGTAACCAGGCCCAAGGCGGTTGGCCCATCGAGCAGCAGCGCCTTATATGGGGGTACACCAGTTTGCGTCAGGGTCGCTGACTCGGCAGGAGAACCTACGAGGAAGAGGATGACCGTTAGGGCAACACCGATAAGTGTTACCACGCTGCGCGAAACTGGTGGAATATATTCTTTTCTATAATGCCGATTGACTAGACTAGCGATCAATAGCGGGATAAAACAAAGCAGGACACGTAGGAGCGCCAGAAGAATAATGGGTGTGAAGATAGTCCCCAGCAAGGTGATATAGTTCTTAAACAGCGGCATCTGGATTTGGAATAAAGATCCCATCCCTGACAGCGCGTGCTCTTTAAAAACCGGCCAGCAGGTTGGCTCAATGATGCTGTTCAATCCGGCTGAGCAGTCGGGATTCGCATGGAAAACATTCCGATTGGTAAACGAGATGTAGGTATTATAGATAATCGGATATACAGAAAATACCAGTATACCCAGAATCGTAGGCCCGATGAAAGCCAGCACATACAAGAATTTGCGCCAGCCATGAATCCTTTGCATGTGTTCCTTCCCTTCGTATAGCAGATAGGAGGGCATTTCCGCCCTCCTATCTTGCCTTATTGAGCTTATTGCATTTGAGCGATTGCGTCCTCGATTGCTTTTTGAGCAGCCGCTAACGCTTCAGCCGGCGTTTGGCTGCCGTTCCATATGGCTGAAGTGGCGTCGCCAAGCGGAGTCCATACTGCGCTCATATACGGTGTGCTGGGCATCGGGACCCCCAAGGCGGTTGCAGCGCCAAAGCCGGCCAGCGTCGGCAAGGCGGCAACTTGCGGATCCTTTAGCGCTTCTGCGTTAGCCGGAATGGTTTTGTTCGCCAGCGAAACTTTGACTTGCGCATCTTTGGCGGTGTAGTACTTGATGACATCCAAAGCTACTTCGGCAGTGCCGCGGTCGACAGCGTTCTTGCTGATCATCAAAGTTTTGATGCCAACGAATGGTTTGCCTAACGGCAGAATGCCATAGTCAATCTTGGCCGCTTCGATATCGGCAATAGCCCATGGTCCCGTGTTCCAGGCGCCGACTTTGCCCTCTACAAAGGCAGCCTTGCATGCGTTATAGTCGGCATCCTTGAGCATATACGGTTCAAGATCCAGAACCCACTGAGCGCCTTTGACTGCTTCGGGAGTATTCAGGTAGACCTTGCCCGTATCATCGACATAGGTGGGTACGCCGGCGGCAAAATAGAACGGGGCAACGTTATAGGCGTCGCCGCCCTTGAGCCCCTGGTTGCAGAATAATGGCATGCCTTTGTCCTCATAGTACTTTTGGGCCTTGGCAGCGATATCATCCAGGTTCAACGGGTCCTTGGGCAAGTACTCATCCGACACAATCGCCTTGTTGTAGATAAAGGCCAGCGCTTCCTGAGACTCGGGCAGTCCCCAGATTTTGCCGTTCCAAATCACGCCGGCGGCGGCGGCAGGCCCATAGGTGCTCTCCAGCCAGTCCTGGGTGATACCCAGGTCATCCAGAGGCACGATATAGCCGGCAAGAGCAAGGTCGCCGATATGGTCGTTAGCCCAGCCAATGATATCGGGGCCTTCACCAGCGGGAACGGCAACCTTTAGAGAAGCCTGGACATCATTCGGTTTGGTAAGGTCAAACGTAACGTTCGGATGGTCGGTCCCATATTGGGTAAAAGCAGCCGTAATGGGATCCAGATATGCTCCTTCCCATTGATGCCAGATGGTGATTTTAACGGCGGGTGCTGTAGTGGCAGGAGCTGAAGTAGCAGGGGCTGTTGTCGGGGCTGTGCCGCACCCGACCAGAAGCAGGCTGGCGGCCATTAGTATGCTCAGTAAAACGAGTAGTGGCTTGTTCATTCTCTTTCTCCCTTGAAAGAACAGCTATGTAAGAACACGCGCTCTTCGTAACCAATCTAGACTTCAACTGGCAATACGTTAAGCTAGAATGCTATTTATTCCTTAATCCGCCTCCTTTATTATTCAGTGCGCCGATATAAAGGTAGTAGTAAAGCTAAAGCAGTGGCCCTATGTTCTTAATGAACCAGCAAAGCAATACTGCCTTTGATCCAAGCCAGTCCCTGCTTGAACTGGCAAGTTAAGTTTATCTGCGACTATGCGGATCGACTTGAGTGCCATTTTCAATGGAGTGATGAAGATGTGAGATGTGTGGAGGATTCCGGTGCCGATTCGGTGGGGAGATATCAAAATGAGCATACGATTTGGTATGAATAGGACCGGGACCAGTGCTATATGTCTATGCACTAAACAGTCATATTCATGAGCGTTCATCATAGAAGCTCTTGTGGGTTACCCATAAAAACTAATGAATATGTTTAATATATATAACATATTTGGAAGGTTTGTCAAGGGAATGACGGTTAGTAATACAAACTGTAGAATCAGTAATACTTCAGGGACTAGCCTGAATGAATTTACAGAAAAAGAGTTGCACAATCAGACGGATCGCGCTATTACAAGACAAAAGGCGATGCAAATCCATTTGTAGATCCATACTATGTTTATCCTGCTGATATCGTGGGCGCGGTGGATTTATGACATTGTATTGAGCGACCGTGTTAACAAAGAGATGAAATAGTAATGAAAGTTGAACCGGTTATTCAGCGCATATTTTCTTCAATCATGCTGCCCTACAAATATGCACGAACCTTGACGCTGGCAAAGATAGTCCATACGATCATCACCGCTGTTGCCGCTCCCTTTACTATATATTTTACTCAGCGGGTCATAGATGCTGCGGATGCGCTAATCAATACATCAATAGATTCACAGAACCTTTTATTCTGGACGGTACTTTTATTGGCGTCGATGCTCTTTGTATCTATCGGCAGCGGATACGTGAACACGGTGCTGAACCTAGCAATTCGTCGTAAACTAGAGCAATACATGACTGCTGACATATTGGCCAAGTTCAGGCGGATTGAGTATGCATGTTACGAAGATGCATCTTTGCACGACACTTTGCAACTGATGACAGACAACCCGCAAGAAAAAGCTTGTCAACTCTTATCGACATCCATGGAGATGCTAGAGACTACTATCTCGGCAGTTGGTGCTGCAGTTATTTTTTCTCAAGCGGGATGGTGGTTTGCTTTGGGATTTGTTGTGTTGATTTTCCCTATGATCTGGCTTGATTTCAAATCTGCAAATATTATGAACGAAATGATGGGTCAACAATCAAAAGATGAAAGAAAGATGCAATATCTTGGATCTTTACTTTCTGAAAAGTCGTCACTGCTCGAGTTGAAACTCTTCGATTCAATTAAGTATATCGTAGATAAATGGAGATCTATATCGCGCACTGTACTAGACGACCGTGTCAGAACCACCTTTCGTGCTCAACGCTATTTCCTGTTCAGTACTGCGCTGTTTAAGGGATGGTCTCTTCTGATTGTTATTGGACTCGTGCTTTTGGTCGATCGTCATGCTGTTACCATTGGGTTATTTACTGCAATGATCGTTTCGATCGGAAGTGTATTAAGCAATTCTGAAAGGTTATCCTACTCCATACAGAATTTTCGGAGTCGTTCGCTATTAATGTCTCATTATCATCATTTTCTCGATCTTCCGGAATGGAGAAATGGAACACAAAAGCTTACTGGAAATTCGATTGAAATTGTCTTCGACCATGTGTATTTCACTTATCCAAACACAGAGATCCCCGTTTTAAAAGACATCTCCTTTACTATTCGTTCGGGACAACGCGTTGCATTTGTGGGGGTAAACGGTGCTGGAAAAACTACCATCGTGCGCTTGATATGCCGGTTATATCGACCTGATCGCGGACGGATACTGATTAACAATATCGAAATTGATAGATTGGATCAATCAGAACTACGAAAAGCAATAAGTGTCGTTTTTCAAGACTTTGGTAAGTATTCATTAACGATGCGTGAAAATATCGCTTTTGGTGACATAGATAAGCTAGATAATGACCAGGATATCCTAAATGCTTCCAAGTTAGCTATGGCAGATAATATTGCTCCGCTCGATGCCCAGCTCGGAAGATTAAGTTCAGACGGTATTGACCTTTCAGGTGGGCAATGGCAACGCGTTGCAATCGCTCGCGCTTTTTTAGCTGATTCGGCACTGGTAATCCTTGATGAGCCGACAGCGTCTCTCGATCCAATAGCGGAAAGCAATTTGTATCAGAATTATGCTATATTGTTTAAAGCACGCGGCTGCATTCTCATATCTCATAGACTAGCCAGTGCTCGGTTGGCTGATCATATCTATGTTCTCCATGATGGCACCATCCATGAGTCGGGCAGTCATGACGAGTTGATGGCAGCTAATGGCCTCTATGCGCGCATGTATCTTGAACAAAGCTCATGGTACTCTGAGAAAGAAGCGGGCGACTCTTCATGAAGAATATTGCGTTTGTTTTTAAGCGACTTTTTCGCTGGATACCATGGTCTGCAGGTTTAACCATGGCATATTATGTTTTCTCTGCTTTGCTTCCTGGAATGGCAGCAATTATTTCAATTCACCTTTTTGAGAATGCTGCCAAAGTATTAAACGGAGCAGCTCCGCTAAATGACCTGATCATATTTGCGTTGCTCTATCTCCTCATCTATTTAATTAATGATTTGTTAGCTTACATTATGAGCATTACTCTAAATGCAGGGATATACGAGAAAGGAACGGCATATTTTCGCATTGAGCTTTATGAACACCTCGCTGAGTTACCGCTATTACTGTATGAGGATTCCAGTTATCTGGACCGGCGCGAGCGAGCTATTAATGCAGTGAATAACGAACAGCTATCCAGCCTGTTTAACCAGACTTGCAGGGTTGTATCGTCTGTCGTGTCCGTTTTGGGCGTTGCAATTGTATTTGCACGATATAGTTTGTGGATGATTTTGTTCGCTTTGCTAACGGTTATTCCGTATCTTGTAGTCCGTATCTTGCGTGGGCAGGACTTTACAAGGATTCGTCGAATACAAGCCAAGCAAACGAGAAAGCAAAGATATCTTTGGGAATTGTTTACAAAAAGTCAGAGCATAGCTGAAATGCGGGTGATGGGGTTTGATGAGTACCTCGGCTGGCAGTGGCAGTTGACAAGAAATCAAGTCAATGATGAATTATGGAGGCAGGAAAAAAGAGACGCTTTGTCATTGCTTGTATGTGATGGTATTAGAATTATTGGTTACGGGATGTCAATTGCTTTGGTTTTGATTCTGGTTGTCAGAGGGCGTATTCCTGTAGGTGTCTTTGGCGCCGCGCTTGCATCGTTATCCAGTTTACAGAGCGGCATGAAGACGTTTCTTGAACAAATTGGTCGTATGCCAGAACTGATATCTTGTGTCGCAGATTACCGTTCACTTCTTGAACAACGTGCAGAGAAAGATGGTGTAGCACCTTTCAACGGGTTAAAACAGGGCATATGCCTGGAAGATGTATCTTTTCGTTATCCCGGACGCGACAACAACGCAGTAGAGTCTGTAAACCTCTGTATACAGCCGAATGAGCGAATCGCAATTGTCGGCGTTAACGGGAGCGGAAAAACGACATTAGCTAAAATTATTCTAGGCCTCTATCCGCCCACAAGTGGAAGTGTACTATATGATGGTTTATCTCATAATGAATATCAAAGAGACACATTAAACGCTTATTTATCAGCAGTTATTCAAGACTTTCCGAGATATCAGCTGACAGTCCGAGAGAACGTCGCGATTTCCGACATTAAACGTCTAGCAGATGATAGCGGCATTTTACGGTCCTTGATGGATGTGGGAATCAATGCACCTAATCTCGACGAGCAAATTGGTCGTGTGTTTGAAGGGCAGGAGCTTTCAGGTGGCCAGTGGCAAAGAATGGCTCTTGCTCGCGGATTATTTCGAGAGAGCGCATTAATTTTACTTGATGAACCTACAAGCGCGTTAGATCCCCTGGTAGAGAATGAGATTCTCACGAAATTTCTACATGCGACACACAATAAAACGGCTGTACTGATTTCTCATCGAATCGGCCTGTGTAAACGCGTTGATCGCATTCTTGTGATGCGTGATGGGCATATTGTTGAGGACGGTCAACATGAAACCCTGTTAGCAAAAGGCGGAGAGTATGCAAAGCTATACGGAGAGCAAGCAAAATGGTACTAGCGTGAGGTTCCGGGCTAACGCATATGTATTACTAACCTTCTCTCTTTACATTTTCCAGATACTGATTGATGGTGTCGATAGGTCGGCGGCCCATATTGCGATAGCCTTGGTGCGGTCTTTCTGTGTTGTAATAGGTAAGCCAGGCATCGAGATCAACCTGTAGTGCTGCCACTGACTCGTAGAACTTGGTACGAAAGGCGATACGGAAGAATTCATCCAGGACGGTTCGGTTGAAGCGTTCCACAAAGCCGTTTGCTTGCGGATGACCGACCTTGATATGCTTGTGTTTGATATCGTTGGATTCGAGGTAGACTTCATACGGATGCGGGTCGGTACCGCAGAACTCACGCCCATTACCGGTCAGGATAGCCTCAACTTGCAGGCCATGGTCACGGAAGAAGGGCAGTGCTTCGTTGTGCAGCACGGCAACGGCCGCCTCAGGCTGTTTGGAGGTGTGTAATAAGCCAAAGGCATAACTGCCGAAGGTATCGACAATAACGTGCAAGTAAACCTTACCAACGCCCTCCAAGGTGCCGACAAAGAAGGTATCCTGCGATAACAATTCACCCGGACGACTGCTCTCAACGTGCCGTTCGCGAAAACAAGGATTGGCCTTTTCAATCTGGGCAACTTGCTCTGCGTTAAGCTCTGACTGCTGTTGGGAAATCCTCTCTTCTAGCTTCAGCAAGCGCGCATAACGACTGCCCATCTGGTTTTTGATGAGGATCTTTTGCACAACCGGTGAACTGACCGATATCCCTTGTAGCTTCAAAGTATTACTTAGCCGAACACAACCCCAGGCGGGATACTCCAGACTCAGAGCCAGGATCTTTTCCACCACCTCGGGCGGCGTGGTAAACGGATGGGTCTTGTGGATTGGCGGCAAATCCTTGAGGCCTTCCAGTCCATGGGTTTGGAAGCGCCGTTTGTACTCGTAGAACTGGGTACGGGAGATATCGCGCTGACGGCAGGCTTTAGTAATGTTGCCCAATGTCTGCGCGAGCTCCAGGACACTAAGGCGTTGGCGGATGAGTTTCTCTTCGGCTGTCATTCTGTTTCCCTCCCCTTCTAGGTTAGCATAATTACGTTAGGAGAGAAAGCTAGCAATACAAATAATAAGTGATACAAAGGTGTCTATTCCGCGACTTTACCACAGATATGTCCTCAATAAGTAGATAAAGAGCTTATTTTCTATTGACATTTCTATCTTTTTATGATACATGTTGTATACTTGTCATATAAGATTACAAGCATACAATCTTATAATAATATGAATGATGTAACTATTTTTAACTCTATCAAAACGGACAAGCTGGGTGCGCAGATCGGCCGTCAGTTGATGCGGGCCATCGTTGATGGCCGTTTCCAGGTCGGGGAACGCTTGCCAAGCGAGCATGAGTTAGCATCAACATTCAACAGGAGCCGGATTGCCGTCCGTGATGCCCTTAGTGGTTTAGCTGCCCGTGGGATTATCACGGTACGGCAGGGGCAGGGTTCTACGATAAACCCAATCAGTATGTGGAATACCCTTGACCCTGAGGTGTTTGTGGTTGTGTATGGCGACAAGGCTTTCGACCAACTCCTCGAGATGCGCCAAATCGTTGAGCCGGAGTCGGCTTTCTTGGCCGCCCAACGAATTACAGATGAGCAAGTAGAAAAGTTGCGCCCACTATCTGTTCTCAATGAAGATGACACAGTAGATCAGCATGTGGAGCGTGACACGAGTTTTCACCTGGAGATCGCTCGAGCAGCACAAAACGGCGTGTTACTAACCATGATCTCCTCAATAAGTATCCTCCTTAGGGAGAGCCGCAGCTGCACTTTTGCCGTTCCCGGCGAAATCAGCAGGGGACATAAATGGCATCAGACAATCCTGGCAGCCATCGAGGCGCGAGATGCGCAAGCTGCGCGCATAGCGATGCACGGGCACCTTGATCAGGTAGGACAGGCCCTCGACAAGTGGCGCATAGAACATGAGGACAACCGTATGGCCTTCTGATGGGAGATTGGAATCCAAGACTCCGCCTTTGGAAGCAGAGGAGAGCGACATTTGGCCGGATGTCGGCTTGGTAAACCGTTTGTCATCTCTCCGGTTTTGTTCGCCTGATGAAGGAGGCAGCACTAAGTAGAAAAGCATCGGTTATCGTAGACGGCATTCTATCTGCAAGTCTTGTGTAATCAATGGAGGTTACGATGGATACGAAGTTGAAGCGCCGTGATTTTCTCAAGATTTCCGCTATCGCAGGCATCGCGGTCGTGGCGGCTGCCTGCCAACCCCAGGCTACCCCTACGACAGCACCGCAGGCAACGACCGCAGCTCAAGCTACCGAAGCACCCAAAGCCACTGCAGCGCCCAAGGCTACCGAAGCCCCTAAAGCCACCGAAGCGCCGGAGGTTGGTTTCCAGGGGAAAATCCAATTTTACGCCCAGTCTT
>JAJFUJ010000081.1 GCA_021372475.1 Chloroflexota bacterium
GCTGACTGGCAGGCCATGGGGTTCGACCTGCATTCGATTATCGCCGACCCCAAATTCAAGGATGCCCGCAACGCTGATTTTACCCTCGCAACGGATTCGCCGGCATTGGCGCTGGGATTCGTGCCGTTTGACCTGTCCGACGTCGGCCCGCGCCCCAAGGACAAGCGTTAGTTGGTGCTTTACTGACACCCTGAGGGATTCCCTCAGGGTGTCTTTGTGTAGAGTCATAGTGACACTGCATAACTGGGAATGAGCTGAAGGGGGAACAATGGATTTACGCCTGCGCTTTAGCGCCAAGGATTGGGAGCGTATCGAACGCGACTATACGGCTTGGTGGGATCACGACCTGCGGCGGCCGTTGATACAACTCAGTGCCGCTGATCCCAAGCCTGACAACCTGCCGGATCTGCCCGGTTTCACCAGCAACGTACCGTTCGAGGTGCCAGCGGAAAAAGTTATCGCCCAAGTTTCGGCCCAGTTTGAGCGTATACATTATTACGGCGATGATTTCCCGCGCTGGTGGCCAAACTTTGGCCCCGGTATTGCGGCCGGGCTGTTGGGCGCACGCGTGCACTCGGTCGAGAACACGGTGTGGTTTGAGCCGATGGAGCAGATAGCCCTAAAGGACCTGGAGCTGCAATACCAAGCGGATAACCCGTGGTGGTGCCGTATCTTGGATCTCACTGAGGCCGGTGTGCGCGCCTGGGGCAAACAGGTGCAGGTCAGTCATACGGATCTGGGCGGCAACCTGGATATCCTGGCCTCATTTCGCACTACCCAACAGCTCCTAACTGACCTGTATGATGAACCTGAGGAAGTGGAGCGCCTGGTTCGGCAGATATCGGCTCTATGGATGCGCTATTATGATGAGCTCGATGCCGTCATCTATCCTGCCTGCCGCGGTCGGGTTCCCTGGGCGCCGGTCTGGTCGCAGGGCACCAGCTATATGCTGCAAAGCGATTTTTCCTACATGATCTCGCCAGCGATGTTCGAGCGTTTTGTGATGCCCGATTTGTGTACGCTGTGCGAGCACCTCGAGAACGCCTTCTATCATTTGGACGGCCGAGGCGAGATCCCGCACTTGCCTAGTCTGCTCTCGATCGAGCGGTTGCGCGGCATCCAATGGGTGCCGGGCGACGGCGCACCGCTGCACGAACACTGGCTCGAGCTGTACCAGCGCATCATCGGTGCGGGCAAGCTCTGCCAGATCTTTTGCAGCGCAGAAAGCGCGCTCAAGATCGTGCGCGCCATCGGCGGCAAAGGTTTTATGTTCAGCATCTCTGATGCGATGACGGCCGACGAGGCTGAAGCCTTCCTGCACGAGATGCGCCTGCAGGATATCAGCCTCTAGCTGCCATAAAGGCACCTGGCCGACCTGGCCCGGACGCCTGTTTTCTTTCAGGCCGGCCAAGCTTGCTTGCCTCCATCCACGCGCAGCACCTGCCCGCTGATATAGGTGGTACTGTCGGCCACCAGAAACTCGACCGCATGGGCAACCTCGATGGGCTGGCCGTAGCGGATGAGGGTATCATCGTCAATCATCTTGCTTTCATCGATTACCCGGCTGTGCAGAAAGCGCTGGGTGACGGTATCGCCCGGGGCGATGACGTTTACGGCGATGTTGTATGGGCGTAGGAGCGCCGCCAGGCAGCGCGAGTATTCGTGTACCGCGGCTTTGGCGGTTGCATAGATAGCCGATTGCTCTACGCCAACCAGGCCGGCGATGCTGCCGATGTTGATGATGCGCCCTGCATGCCTGGCCATCATCTCGGGGGCAACCGCCCGGCAGGTGAGAATGCAGGTCATGAGGTTGCGCTCCAGCACCGTGACCAGATCCTGATACGAGATGCCGACCGCGTCATTGGCGGCGGGTTTGCCGGCGTTCGGCGCGCTCGTTCCGGCCGCACCAATATCGCCGCCGGCGCAGTTCACGAGGATGTCGATGCGTTCAAAGCGGGCATGGATTTCTCCAAGCATACGCTCAACCTCAGATTCGACCGCCAGGTTGCCGCTGACAGCCAACGTCTCAACCTGCGAAGCAGCAGCTATCTCATCGGCCACGGCCTGCAGCGAATCCGCTTCACCAAAGGCGCGGGTAGAAGTGGGGTGGGTGCCGTGCACCACGAGGTTGGCCCCGCAAGCTGCAAGATGCCCCGCGATAGCCCGACCGAGTCCACGTGACGAACCCGTTACCCAAACGACTTTTCCTGATAAATGGCGCTGAATAGCTTCCATGGTTTGCTCCTTTAGTTAGTGAAACTAAGATAATCTATCATCTTGAGCCAGGTATTCCTCCACAAAACGGCCTGTTGTGAGCCATTCCTCCCCAGTGTCCTCGATAGTGAGCGCGCGCAATATTTTGCGCGCGCGCAATGACGCGCGCAAGCGCTCCCACTCCCATATTTCCCAACGAAACAATCGTAGGAGGCTGATTTCAGGTACAGCTACCACATTGTGTAGATGCTGTACCAGGATATTCTCCATTGCCTGCTGCCGGCTGAGTGAGCGAGCCGCTGCCGGAACGTCCGTATAGCGGCGCAGGAACAGGTCATATACATATGCATAGCCCCAACGGCTGACGTCAGATATTCCCGATTTGACAATTTTGAACCCGACCTGCAATTCCGTGATAGCGCGTTCAAAACGTCTGGCCGTCTCGCCACCGCCCCAAAGGTTGGCATAGCGCCGCAAGTGGGTGGTCGGCAGCGGCCCGCGTTCCAATAGCACCTCATAGATCGTCTTGGCTTCCTGCGAAAGCGTGCCCTGGCGATACTCCTCGAGGTAATCGTCCAGGCCGCCATAG
>JAJFUJ010000088.1 GCA_021372475.1 Chloroflexota bacterium
CTAGTCATTAACAGCGTCATACCGCTTAGTGTGCCCAATTCGGGATATAACTCGCTTTAAACATTCGGCCTCGCGGTTAGGCTCGATGAAACAGGCCCGGGCGGTTTCTGAATTACTCGGCAGTTTACCAGCGTTGCAAAGATTGAACACGGCGCAATCTTCGCCTCGCCCCACAACTCCGGATCGAAGTTGTGAGCAGATTTGAGATGATAACATTAGTTTCCGGCCTGGAGCCGGCGAGAAAAGCCACGGCTCAAACTGGAGCTAGCCGAGGGCATTGCTTGTTGTTGGCGGATTACCTAAGCTGCAGCAGGCATCTTGAATCACTTGATCACACCTTGGGGAAATGCCAAAGACTAGTACTAAAGTACCAGGCCTAATAGCTTAATAATGTGCAAGAGAATGGTGTAATCACCTGTCTCTGCAGCGCAATATAGCGTATTCAGCTCAGGGCGCATTGTGTTATAATATAGATAATATTAGGTTATTTTGGAAAAATAACCATTGCAATCTCATCTGCTTTCAGCTATACTGGGCAATGTGGAGTGCCTCGTTGGCTGGGAACTCATGAGGTGCTCTAGGCAGCAGGGCTCTGCATGGCTAAGCTGCAATACCCCCCTGATGCTATGCCCGCTGAGGAGTGAGGAGGTGAGTCGCGTACCAAGTTAGCATCGGTTATTGTCAGCCATCAGTAGTAGGAAAAAGTTCTAATTTATTTGGGGAGAGCCCGAGGAGAAGTGGAACATGATGTACTTATACTTCCGTGCGATGAATTGGCTGCAAGAGCGACGTGAAAAAGGCCAAACCCTGGTCGAGTACGCCTTAATTATCGTTCTTATCGCCGTACTGTTGATCGTGGCCTTAACTGTGCTCAAGAACACGATTTCTCAAGCATTCTCGCGCATCAGCAGCGGATTGGCTACCTCCTAGTAGGTGTGATACCAACCCGCGAGCATGCCAGGGCGGAGGACGTATGTTTCCCATTAGGCGTGCGATGATGCTACCCGAGGAAGGATGCGCAGGCGGACTATCTACTCAGCCACAACGCGGGCAGACGCTAGTTGAATATGCACTGATCTTGGTGTTTATTGCAGTAGTGCTGATTGTCTCGCTTGTTGCATTCAGAGAGTCGGTTTCTGCAGCCTTCAGCACCATTGTTGCTGTCTGGCCTGTCAGCTAATGCAATGGGAGCAAACGTGTTGCGGCTAAAAGATTTAAGCGGCCGCAATCGTTTGCTCCCTGGTGGCTATACGGCCTTGTCTTCATGCCTAGTGTTTGGTAGTGTACGAAAGCTTAATCTATGAACCAGAACAGTAGAAAAACGGCAGATCACCGAGATAATACCAGCGGACAGGAACTCGTTGAATATGCACTCATTCTGCCGATCCTGTTAGCGCTGCTTTTGGGCATTATGGAGATAGGACTGGCAGTTTTTAACTATAATACGATGTCAAATGCTGCACGCGAGGCTGCCCGTAAGGGAGTAGTATCGCGCGACGAGGCCGCTATCATCAATTCTGGATTGCAACTTACTTCAGCAACAGCGCTGACAAGCAGTAACTTTGATATACAATGGCTTAATGCCAACGGCACGAGCGAAGTGCCCAGCGCAGATGCTAAACAGGTTCGTATAACCGTAACACGTACTTACCAATTGCTCTCGGGTGGTTTCTTGAAACTCTTTGGTTTGCGGGGGACGCTGCCGATGACAGCAACCGCCACTATGAAACTCGAATAAGGATATACTCATGGGACGATTACGCGGCTGTCTCTGGCTTACGGCTGGGTTAGTGATTGCGATTGCGGCGGGCGTTGTGGCATACATCACCCTAAACAATGCTATCGTAAAGTCGTCAACGGAAGAGGTATCGGTGCCCAAGGTGGGAGTAGTAGTGACTACGCATCGGCTAACTGTACGTACATTGATTACAGAAGCTGATGTTCAGATTAAAGAAGTGCCTGTGGATACGGCCCCCGAAGGTTCTCTCGCAGACGTAAATGATGCGATTGGCAAAATGGTTAACACAGACCTGTATGCTGGTGAAATAATAGTGGTGGATAGGTTAGTAGATCCTACTACAATCGCGGGCGACGGGCGCACCGCACTTATTATCTCAGAGAACCAGGTGCTTATGGCATTCCCAGCGGACGATCTGATGAGCAGAATTGGCATCCTTAAGCCAGGTGATCTTGTAGATATCCTGGTCACTTTTGATTTTCCAGTGTCTGCTGCTGGGCTTGCAACAACTGGGGCTGAAACAACTGGGCAGCAGGAAAACACGATGGTTAGTTTTGCATTGCTTCAGAATTTGACGATTGCAGCCATTGTGGGCGGTGAACAGACGGAAACCGAACAGACGGGTGTGTTGGGTGTTGGCGGAGCGCAACCGGCGCAGACAACTCCCACCAATCCAGATGCCTTGCTGTTAACGGTGAGCCCACAAGATGCCTTAGTGCTCAAGTACGCCAAGGATAACGGCGGCGTCTTCGATATCGTTATGCGCGCACCAGGGGATGAACAGCCGTTCGACAGCATACCAGTAGATGTTCAGTGGCTAATCGACCGTTACTCTATTCCACTAGAGGGTACTGGCCGATAAACACGCGGAGGTTGGTTGTAAAGTGGGGATAGCTTCAGGACAGATCATCAGAGTACTCCTAATTAGTGCGCGTGAGGGAGCGCGCGATGAGGTAGCTGCCGTTCTTGAACAACGCCCGCATGACTACCGCTTGTTTTGGGCGGCTCAGCCAGATTTAGCACTGGGACGTGTACAAGATTTGGTACCTAACGTTGTCATCATCGATGATGAGCTGGGAGGTACTAATTCGATCTCTCTCATCGGCACGCTTTCAGTCCGAGCGCCGACAGCCGCTTTAATCGCTCTGGTAAGCCCTGGAGCCATTAACAAAGCTAACCAGGCTGTGTTAGCCGGCGCACGTGGTTTTCTTGTTAAGCCGTTGCAGGCGGATGAACTGATGGCTACGATGCGGTATGTTTTGGCTCAGCCCCGCTCAGCAAAGACGGCGACAGAAGCGCAAGAGGCAAAAGCAGGTCACATCATCGCCTTTTGTGCCCCGAAAGGCGGCACTGGGCGAACAACAATGGCTATAAACGTAGCCTATTGGCTGATGCAGGAAACCAAGTCAAGTGTCGGGATAATCGATGCGGATTTTTCAGCGCCGGCGATCGATGTGGCTATGAACTTGCATTCTGATCGCAGCGTCATCGATTTGTTACCAAGGATTGCCAGGCTAGATAAAGAGCTCGTCGAAGGCGTACTAGAGCAGCACAGTTCGGGGATTCAGGTGTTGTTGGCTCCGAATCCTGCCATGATGAACCAGGGTATTTCCCTGCCGCATGTTCAACAAATTTTGGCCCAGATGCAACGCATGTTCGATTGGGTGGTAGTTGATCTGGGATTGCCTTTGGACGAAATGACTTATGCTTTTCTTGATGGCGCAGACCGCATTGTCATGTCGGTATTACCAGAGATGGTCGGGTTACGCAATGCCACCCTCATGCTTGAGCAGCTAGGGTCACGCGGGTATCCTGGCGAGCGAGTCTGGGTCATCATCAACCGTTCGACGTTACGTGGTGGAATTACACGCGAGGACATTGAGCAGCATTTGCACATCAATGTCAAGTATGCTATCCCGGACGATCAACCTCTAGCAACATTCGCTATCAACCGCGGAGTGCCGTTCTCGATGAGCCATCCGAATGCTGCTGTCTCGCGTGCTTGTCGTAGTCTTGCCGAATTACTGGTCCGCGATGCTAATTTGGAGATGCCGGCTGAAGCAGAGCAAGAAGAAAAGGTTGCCGCGCGTAAATCTCAGATGTCGTGGCCTTGGGCAAAGCACCCTAAAGAAGCATAAAATCACCGGTTGGTAAAATTGTCCTGATATAATCACAGGACCATTCATCATTGGCAATTTAGTTTGAGGGAACCTCGATGAGCAATGGGCCCATAATTTTTGCGCTTCTGGTAGGCGGTTTTACAGCCTTGGTTTTTATAGGATTTTGGCGTATTACCGTCGCCCGGGATTTGGCCGATACTCGTCTAAAGCGACTAGGTGAAACAGCACCGCTGGAAAGCATTCAGGATTACAACGCCGAATCAGTACGGAAGAAAGCTTCACCGCTAAGTCGGCTCGTTAATGGATTTGGGTTTGGCCCCCGTTTAGCTGTTTCCTTGGCGGCTGCCAATTTATCTACAACTGCCTCAGAATACGTCATGATCATCGTTTTGCTGGCAGTTTTGGGATTTGCGATTGGCTTTTGGCGCGGTGGCTTACTGCTTGGGCTTGTCGTTGGCGCGGTTGCTGGTTATGTGCCTATATTTTATCTAAGCACTCGTGCAAAACGTCGCAAGCAAGCTTTTGCCAACCAATTGCCCGAAGTCCTGACCTTGCTGGTGGGGGCGCTAAGGGCCGGGCATGGCCTTTCGCAAGCTATGATCGACTTAACCGAACAAATGCCTCCGCCGGCATCCGAGGAATTTGGCCAGGTTGTGCGCGCTGTAAATCTGGGGGTGCCTATTTCAGTAGCCTTAAATAGCCTCTCTGAGCGTATTGGGACAGGTGATATCGAGCTTATCGTGACCGCTATTGTCGTACAAAGCGAACTGGGTGGTAACCTGGCGACTACACTCGAGACGATTAGCGATACTATCCGTGATCGTATTCGCATGAAGCGCGAGATTCGTGTGTTGACCTCACAGCAGCGATTGACAGGAGGAGTGCTCGCACTTACGCCGGCAGCTCTAGCGGTCATTCTGTCACTGCTAAATCCGTCTTATATGAAGCCATTTTTTGAGCCCGGCTGGATACGGTTGTTGCCCATACTAGCTGTTGTGATGCAAATTATTGGATTCGTCGTGATACGCAAAATAATGGATATTGAGGTCTAGCCTCATGGACCCAACAACCCTGCTTTCAGGTCTTTCCTTTTTATGGTCGCCAGTCGTAGCTGCGGTGTTGATTGTTGTCGCCGTATTTTTCATCTGGATGGCACTTGCTCCGCCTAAAAAGAATACAAGCAGACTAGCCGAATACAATCCAACTACCGAGGCAATCGAAAATGCTGATCTTGAGAAATCCTTTTTTCAACGTGTAGTCTGGCCATTATTAAAAAAGCTGCTCCACTTCTTAGGCACACTCGCTCCGAGTAAGAACATCGAGTCTGTACGCATGATGATTATGGCTGCCGGAGGACTGGGCGGGATGAGTCCTCTGGATTTCATCGGGCTGCGCCTCTTGGCACTGACTATTTTTGCAGCCGGAGCATTTTTACTCTTTTCACCGACAGGCTTGGGTTTCTGGCCCCTGGTACGTAATATCCTTATTGCTGCGGTAGTTGGTTATTTCCTGCCGCTGCTTTGGTTACGCTCCAAAGTGTCAGCTAGAAAACAACAAATACTCAAGGCTTTACCGGATGCTCTGGATATGCTGACCATTGGCGTAGAGGCAGGTTTGGCGTTTGAGTCTGCGCTGCTGCGCGTTAGCGAGAGATGGAATAATGCGCTTACCCTCGAATTCCGGCGCACGGTGGGCGAAATGCGAATGGGTATGCCCCGCGCTGCTGCTTTGCAACGAATGGCTGAACGCACGGGCGTGCACGAAGTGTCGACTTTTGTAGCTATTCTTGTACAGTCTGACGCTTTAGGTGTGAGTATCGCAGAGGTTTTGCATGCGCAGGCTTTCCAAATGCGCGTATGGCGCCGTCAGCGCGTTCAGGAATTAGCTCAGCAGGCAGCCGTCAAGATGGTATTCCCGCTGGTGTTTCTTATTTTCCCATCGATGTTTATCGTTATCCTTGGCCCGAGCCTGCCATTGATACTCTCATCGTTTGGGAATATGGCGGGCGGGTGATTCATACACACTGGTGGTAGGAGCGTACTAATTTGTTAGGTCGACAGGGTTCATCACACAGCGATCCTCGTTACAAACAAGCATACGCCCACATGCAGGCTGGTCGCTGGAGCGAGGCTATAGCTACGCTTCAAGCGCTGTTATATGATTTTCCAGAAGACGAAAGTCTACAAAAGGACTTGGAAAATGCTCGTTTGAAGGCATCTTTTGACAGCACTACCAAAGTCCATGCTCAACGTTGGCAAGTATCTTGGAAAGCGCTGCTTTTTCGTATTCTGGCAATCGTCACTATTGTCGCGGTGGTAGGAGTGGCAGCTTGGTTTATAACCAAAGGAGTTCTGCCTGCGATCGCGCAGTCGCAGACGGAGCGCCAAAGGGCGGAGCTGCTCTCACAGGCCAATGCTTATTTACAAGCAGAGGAACTCGATAAAGCGGAGGAGAGCTTTACGGCTTTACTGCAAGCGGTCCCGGGCCATGAAGAGGCCATAGCTGGCCTGGAGCAGATAAAAGCAAAGCGAGAGATCCAGGCATTATACCAACAGGGAGTAGATGCGCAGGAGCGCGGTGATGTTACCGGCGCGCTTGACGCATTTGTCGAGCTATCTGGTAGATCGCCGGGGTATCGGGATACCAATTCTCGGATAGAAACACTGAAGCGGCAACAGGATATTGAAACGCTATATACCTCTGCGGAGGAGGCATTTAGCACGGGCAATCAACAGGAGGCATTGGACAAGTTTCTCCAGGTAAAGGCGCTTAACGCTCGCTACAAAGCAAGCGAGATAACAGAGCGGTTGTTTACTATCTATATGCGCTTGGGTCGCGAACTGATTGAGAAAAGGCCAGCTTCCCCCTCGGATGTCGAATTAGCGGCGGACTATTTCACTAATGCATTAACATACAAACCGCGTGATCCCGGCGCACTTCAGGAGCAGCAGTATGCCGAGATGTTTACAAAGGGGCGAACTGCCTATCAGGAAGGGCGCTGGCTCGATGCCACTCTGCAACTCAAAACTCTCTATGAGAGTCAACCCGATTATCTCGGCATGTCCATTGTTGAAATGCTCTACGATGCTTATGTGCACAGTGGCGATTTATACCTTAATGGGAATGATATATATCGGGCATACGATGCCTACTTGAATGCATCACTTTTACCAGTGAAGGATGTAACGCTGGCGAAGGGCAGGCTAGCTCAAGTTTTCCCGGAAATCACGCCATCTCCTATGCCAACGCCAACAGCCACAGTGCGACCAACGATAGCCGGTAGTACTGGCGGCACCAGACCAACTGCAGTACAGCGCACAGCAACGCCTACACCAACGCCGACTCTCACTGGCTTAGCCGGGTTGACTAACCGCATTGTTTTCCTTTCGAACAATCCTGGCCAACCGGGCTTATGGATGATGGCTCCGGATGGGAGCGACCGCCGTTATCTTGGCAATTCGAATGAGTTGATGCAGCAATATGAAGAACTAGTCCGTCGTTATCAGTTTTCGCCTGATCAGCGTTCGATGGTATATGTCATGGGGCCGAAAAGTACCGCACAAATATTTACAACGGTTCCATCTTCCGGCTCCGGTTCAACCACCCGTCAAATTACCAGCCAGAACGGCGCGAATTATGACCCATCCTGGTCGCCAGACGGAGCATCTATTGTTTATGTGAGTCAGGATAGCGGTAGTGATGATATTTGGCTAATGGCCCCGGATGGCAGCGGGAAAATCGATCTTACTCCTAATCGGTTTTATGATAAACATCCTTCCTGGTCACCTGATGCTAGATCCATTACATTTTGGTCGAACCAAGCCGGCGGGCAGCAGATATTTGTAATGTATGCTGATGGATCAGGAATACGTAATATCAGCAATAGCCCTTGGGAGGAATATGATCCGGTGTGGATACGTTAGAAATTGGCTGTGGCCGGCAAACTAGAAGAAGGATGAGAAAATGACGGTTTTACGTGGAATGCGATCAGGAACACGACTTGCAACACCCCAGCGCGACGACGGGACGGCGGAACGGACAGAACCTTATGGCGATATTAAACAGCGCGTTCAACGGCGTTTGTTAGCAGAGTTGAGCCCGTCGGTCGAAACCAACAACATCCCTGAAGTTCGTCGAGCTCTGGAGCAGATTTTTAACGAGACGATCGCTGAAGAGCAGATACCATTAACTCGAACGGAACGCGCCAACCTTTTTGAGGATATAGTAGCTAGCATCCTCGGGTTCGGGCCGCTCGAACCGTTGTTACAAGATGACAGCATTACTGAAATACTCGTTAATGGTTATGACCAGGTATTCATTGAGCGCTCCGGTATACTCGAAGAGACCGATCTGCGCTTCCGCGATTCAGCCGAGGTGTTACGGATTATCGACCGTATCGTTTCACCTATAGGCAGACGCGTGGATGAGAGCAGCCCGATGGTAGATGCCCGCTTACCTGATGGCTCACGTGTTAACGTCATCATTCCGCCGCTTTCGCTGGTTGGTCCGTGTATTAGCATCCGTAAGTTCCCTAAAACAGCCTTAACCATGGACGACATGGTTCGCCTGGATACTCTATCGCAGGATGCCGCCACCTTTTTAAAAGCTTGTGTCGAGGCACGGTTGAATATCGTCATTTCAGGTGGAACTTCAACTGGGAAAACCACCTTCCTGAACATTTTGTCCGGATATATCCCTGGACATGAGCGCATCATTACCATTGAGGATGCTGCCGAGCTCCAGCTCCATCAGCGGCATGTGGTACGCCTAGAATCACGGCCGGCTAATATTGAGGGCAAAGGCCAGGTGCCGATTCGACAACTAGTAATTAACGCTTTGCGTATGCGTCCTGACCGCATCGTCGTCGGCGAGGTGCGCGGTGCTGAAGCGCTCGATATGCTTCAGGCTATGAATACTGGGCATGATGGCTCTATGACGACTGCGCATGCCAACACCACGCGTGACGCGCTGCGCCGTGTTGAGACTATGGTGTTGATGGCTGGCATGGATCTCCCGCTGAGAGCCGTTCGCGAGCAGATATCATCTGCCTTTGATATGGTGCTGCAGCTCGAGCGCTTAACGGATGGCACTCGTAAGGTCACCACGATTTCCGAAGTGCAGGGGATGGAAGGCGACACGGTTGTTATGCAGGATATATTCCGCTTTGCTCAAACGGGCGTGCGTGAAGGCAAAGTGGAAGGCTTTTTTACCGCGACAGGAGTACGGCCTCGCTTCAGCGAAAAAATAGAAGCCGCCGGGATCATCTTGCCTGCCAACACCTATCTGCCGACGGGCAAAGGTGCTAAACACTAAGGAGGAGTTATGTATGCTGACGACATAACTAACCATACCGCAGATGCAGCAAAAGAAACGGAATCCATTGAGCCGATTTCACTCGCCCAGGTTATGCTGGATATAGAAAAAGAGGCGACTTTTGGGGGAGTGAGCCGTGTTATGCCGCTGCCTACCGGTTTTACCCCTTTGGACGATGTGCTCAATGGCGGTATGCACCCAGGTGAATTGGCTATTATCGCAGGCGCATTTGGTGTCGGTAAAACGATTATTACCCTGCAAATGGCACGCAATATGGTTGAGGCCTACCCTGATGCCGTAGCTTTATATGTCTGTTACGAACATGACCGCGCCCATTTGTTTTCACGGTTACTGTGCCTGGAAAGTGCATTGCTAGGACTCGGTAATGGTGCACTCACACTACGTCGGTTAGCGGAATATTCCGCGAATGCAGAGAATGGTGCCGGGCTTGTCTCGCATCTACGAGGTATCCCACGGTATGTCCCCCTCGTGGAAAAGATGGATTCATATGCCGAACGTTTGTACCTGGCCAAAGCGAGCGGCCATTATACGGATATGCAACAGATACGTGAATGGGTAGAGAGTGCGTGGGATACTGGCGCAGCTCACGTGCTCCTTGTGGTCGATTACCTGCAAAAGGTGCCGCTCATCGGAGTAACCGTGGATTCAGAGGATGAGGCAACCACGATTCTTGCTCAGGGACTCAAGGAACTGGCAATGAATACCAATTCGCAAGTAATTGCGATTGCAGCGGCTGACCGCTCTGGTTTAAAGTCGAGGCGTATGCGCCTCACGGATTTACGAGGCAGTTCTGCTATTCAATATGAGGCGGATATCGGCCTGGTGCTGAATAACAAGTTTACCATTGTAAGCCGCGAGCATATGGTTTATAACCCTTCTCAGGCTGATGCTATGCGCAATTACGTTGTGATGAGCATTGAAAAGAACCGGGCCGGTGCTAATGCAATCGATATGGAGTACCAACTAGATGCCTCACATTTTCGCATTGCGCCAAAGGGTGATTTTGTGCAGGATCGTTTGATTGATGACAAGGTTGTACTTGCTTAGGAGATAAGCGTTATGGCGGAAAAACGCAAGCCCAATGATTGGGTTGACCCAGACGCTTGGCTAAATGAATTGGCCGATGACTTGGGCGACGATTTTCTGGTCGTCGTTGCTCCTGAGGTGCAGCGTGTCGTTCTCCCCGGGGTAGTCGTAGTGCCGCAAGGCCTGATAGTAATGCATGCTCGCAACTGGGATGGTGAAATCACTCCTTCAGCCGTTGGATCCTGGCGGCAAAAATGTCCGGATGGGACGTCTCGGTCATATCCTAACCCCATGAAAGATTTACGCGCTGCTGAGCAAGCGTTACGTCGTTTCTTGCGTGAGGAATTCCCAGAATTATCCATAACGGTTACGCAAATCATAGTACTCACTAATCCCGAGGCAACCATTGAGGGACGCCCGTTAGTCGGGAACGTGCTGATTGTCCTTCGCGAGCAACTGGCTCGCGAGATAAACGCTCTTGTGGCTGCCATGCCAGGCGATAGGCTGGATCGCTCTGCCTGCGAAGAGCTGGCTACCGCCCTGGTTGAACGCAGACTAACGCGCAACCAAAAGGCATTGACGCCCTTTGTCTTTCGCAGCGGAAGCTTCCTGGGCGGTAATCGCAAAGTATGGACGATATCGGATCTGTTCCGCCACATTGATCGGAATCCGAGCGATGGTATCTATCATATGCGCAATGGTACTCTGGAGAACTGGCTAAAAGACCAGGGGGCATTGTATATGGCCAGGCTAGTTCATGAGGCGGCTGATACTGCGGGTAAAGATCCGCGAGCTGCTCTCGAAAAAATGCTGGCCAAAACTGGCCTGGTCAACCCTCGAGGTGTGACTATCCAGCCGCGCAAGTTGGATTTAGGGAGGGTCCTAACTGGCGCTGATTGCGGTGACACGATAACCATCAAGGCGGGGGCGCACCATGGGTATGTGGTGGGAACACTGGAGACATCCGATCCTTGGCTAAGGGTCGATCCCAAACAGGTGAGCGGAAATGAGACGCGAGTCGCCGTACGCGTGGATACCTCCAAACTGCCGATTCAAACCAAGCCATATGTAGGTTTGATTACGCTGCATTCCGATTTAATAGAGAAACCCATTCGTATTCCAGTACGGCTGCGCGTTGCCGTAGAGCCATCCGCTTTTATGCGCATTTTCCTTAGGCCACTGCTGGGGGCTATTGTAGCTGGTATTATTGGTGCTTTGCTGGGCTTCACGTTGGGAATATACGGCATTAAACCTCCCGTTTTCTTGGGCAGCCTACTGCCCGGTTGGCCGGCAGAACAAGCCTGGGCGCTCCTTATCGGGGTCTTTTGGATGATATGGGGTGTTGTCAGGGGGCTGCAGCAGCCGCTTACACAGCCAATTGATGTTTGGTTGTTGCGCTGGTTTCTAGGGACGCTGCTGTGGATGCTGCCGTTTGGCTTAATTGCTCTGGCTTGCACCTGGATAATGAGCCTGATTCCAGCGACCTCGAAATTGATCACCCCCGAGGTAGGAACAACGCTCCTGGTTGGGGCATTGGCAGTAGCAATTGTGCCTGCCGTGCTGGACCGCGGCCGTGTTGTTTCCAATGGCAAGGTGCGCAGCGTTGATACGATTAATTCGAGGCGTCCGCTTATCATAACTCTCGTGGCAATTGGGCTGGCGCTGTGTGTATTTGCCGGTTTTTTATATATTCCGACTTTGTGGCAATCTAGTGAAGTCCAGACGGGAAGAGTCAATGCCCAGTCGTGGATATCAGTTCAATATCAGACGTTCAGAACCAAGATAGATAGCTGGGTCGAGGGATATTATCTTCGTAGATATGATCGGCGCACTAAAAGTATATCATCACCAACGCCAAGCACTAATCGCGCTTCCCCGACGCCGACCAAATAGGTTGATAAGAAAGGCGTACTATGAGTAATCGGCAGGAACATAATAAAGGGGCGAGCCTGGTCGAAATGGCTTTGATGCTGCCAATTCTGGTTCTTATTCTAGCCGGGGTTGGGGACTTGGGGCGTGCCTTTCATGACTATATTGTGATTAACAACGCCTCGCGCGAGGGGGCGCGTTATGCCTCGCATTTCCCTGATGCTGATGTAGGTATCAAGCAAACTACTGTAAACGAGGCCGTTAGCAGCGGTGTGGCGATTACAACATCTCAGGTGGCTATCGGCGGCTTGAACTCCACAAAAGGTAATCCGATCACCGTTACAGTCAGCTATCCTTTTAGGCCGATCTTGACTCGTATCATCGGAAGGAGTGTTATTACGATGACGGCCCGTACCCAGATG
>JAJFUJ010000093.1 GCA_021372475.1 Chloroflexota bacterium
AATCCGCCTAGCGCCAGATAGGGGCCGTAGGCCATCGTGCTGCCGCGCTTCCCTCGTCCCGCAACCACCAGGCCAACAGCGGCCACCCCACCGCTAATAATGCCGGCAAACAAGGCGATGAGCACCAACGGGAAACCTAGCAACGCCCCCAGAACGGCCGCTAGCTTGACATCCCCCATCCCCATTGCGCCACGCCCAATGACCGCCAACAGCAGGAACAATCCTCCACTAACCAGTAGCCCAAGGAAAGAAGCGTTGAAAGTGGGTATGCGGAGCAGAACCGTCTGCGCCAGCGCGCAGGCGAACAGCGCCAGGTTGAGTGCATCAGGGATGCGCCGCGACCACCAATCCGTCAGGCTGATCGCTACAAGCAGCATCATTACAACCAGCAGCACTAATCCCTGCAGCCATGGGGTATGCCGCCATGCCAGGGCGCCGCCGATAGCCAGGCTCACGACGACGACAATCGCGAGTATCCAACGTTCACCTAGGGTGGCAGGCAATAAGGGGCTGTGGATAGAATGCCGGGCAATAATCCACGAAGATACACCAGCGGCGGCGGACAACACAATCCAGGTTATCCCTATGAGAGTAGGCAATATCGTCAGCCTTATGTGTGATGAGTTTTCCCTAATTAAAAAATAAGATCACGACGGGGGTATATAAACAGTATCTTTATACAGTCAAATATAGTATTTCAATATTACTTTAATCTAGCAAACTTTTTAGCATATTCAGCAACATGTCAAGCCAAAGATCAGGACCAATAAAATCTCGTATCGCTAAGCCTTATTCCGCCGAGCCGCTTAACCCATTGTTTTGATAGTTAACGCATGCGGGCAGGTTATCACAAGCCGCCAACGCCACTGACGTAACCTCCAGTGATGGTGTCCCGATATACTTGGAGAAATAGCTCGTAATCTGGACTGTGGCTGTGACGGTCACCTGGTCGCCGCAGATGGAAGCCTGAAAGTGAGGCGCCGGTTGCGCTTCCACAACAGTATTTTCGGTGACCGTCACAGCCTGTTCAATATCATACCCCTGGCACAGTGCTTGCGCGCCCGCCTGCGCACTGGAATCAAGCAGCAGTTGAAATTGCTTACGCTGTCCATTGATATTACTGAGGTCCAAAGCAAATCCCATAAATACCACAAGCGCCATCAAGGAAAGGGCAATCTGCAGTGCGACATGCCCGGATTCATAGTAACAGCGTGGATGTTTCATAATGTCCCCCCACATCAGGAATTCCACCAGTTACGGCAAAGGGTTATTCAGCTACATAACGAGCGGCAACATTATTGTAGGTTACTGCTCCAGAACAGTCAAAGGTAAATGCGACGAGACATAACACTAAGATGAATATATTTTCCTCGCATCGGAAACTAAGCCTAGCTTTTGCCTCTCGAGGCCTTGAAAGCCAAATAATCCGACTTTCCAGCGACACCGCATCGCTACATCAATCCACCAGGCTAACGGCGCCAACTCCTGCCGGCGGCACGGATGCTCCTCCTGTGCTGCCGCATTCAGTTAGCGGGCAGCTACAGGGCTTGTACACCAGGATCACCTTGTCGTTTTTCGGACATTTGTATTTGGGATCTGGCGCATCAGGTAACTTGTTGAGCGTCAGCTTATTATTCACTTCGATGATAGTCACGCACCCAAATCCCTGCACCTGATATCCCGTACCAGGGCAGTCACCGACCGTATTACTTTCGGTACATGCGCCCGCCGGCTGGTCCGGATCCCAAAGCAATATGCGCACAGTATCGCCGATGCGGTAATCATCAACTGCCTTCAGGTCGGACGCTTTCACGCCCGGATTGCCTGGCACACACTGGCCAATATCCACTTTCCCCGGCCAATCGTTCTCAATCCAGCAAGCCAGGGCGCTGGCGCCGCAGTTGGAGCCACAGGTAGCCGGATAAGGTGAGTCCGGTGGCGAAAACCTCAGCCAGCCGCGATTACCAGGGGCAATGACTGACCGACCAAGAAATGCTTCCGAACAATCGCAGTTCTGGCAAAGGCTGTCATCGATATCCGAATTATCGTTTGCCCACACGTAGAAATACGACCCGCAAGGGATATTGTTGTACACATCAAGATCAAAAGCGATCGGGAATATCCCGCATCCCGAAGTAGCCTCACCGCAAGCGGCTTTGGCAATTGCATGAACCGGTGTTGTGGTAATTCCGATGAGCTGCGCAAAAAAGCTCGTAACCGGAACTGTTGCCGTAACGACAACTATATTACCGTTAACCACCGACTGCACCTGCGGCGCGCCGTTACGCGGGCCGGCATAATCGTTCGCTGCCGCAACCGCCTGAGTCTCGGTATGCCCCAGGCATAGCTCACGCGCGCCCGCCAATGCGCCCGCATCGGCCGCGTTTTGCATATGACGCCGTTGGGTATACATCTGTCCCACATCAATAGCAAGACCAGCGAATAGTAGCAAAACCAGAAGAGCTATCGCAATCGTGATGAGTGCTTGGCCGCGTTCGCCTTGTTTCGTTGTTGCTTCCATGGCAATCACCTGTCCACCTATAAGCGAGCGTGTAGCACCCCCATTGCTAAGAATACTCGCGCTGTAGATATTTATTCTGCCAGCCATACCCCCCAATAACTATAATGCTCTGGTTAATCTCCTTCCCTCTATATTGCTTAGATTCCTGCACCTAGTGAAGCAGCCGAAGCATGTCATAGGCATCCATACAACCAAGCAGTGTTCCTTGGCAAAACATAACTAATCTATCAAGCTTACCGCGCCCACTCCATCCACTGGAACTGGGGTACCTGAAGTACCGCCGCATTCCGACAAGGGACAACTACAAGGTTTATAAACCAGTATAACTTTGTCGTTCTTGGGGCATTTGTAGCTGGGATTCGGCGCTCCGGGTAGATTATCTAGCTTTAGCTTTTTTATCACTTGAATGATCGTCACACATCCAAAACCTTTCACCTGGTAGCCTGTGCCGGAGCAATCTCCTACTGTATTGCTAGAAGTACACGCGCCTGCCGGCTGGTCCGGATCCCAGAGCAAGATACGTATCGTGTCGTTAATTCGGTCATCAACCGCATTTACATCAGACGCCACAACGCCCGATTTACCAGGGATACACTGATTGATTTCCACTTTGCCTGGCCAGTCATTATCAATCCAGCAAGCCAAAGCACTAGCGCCGCAGTTGGCACTGCAAGGTGACGTGTAAGGATAGGCCGGAGGTGAAAACGCGAGCCAACCGCGGTCGCCTGGACCAATTACTGCACGGCCAAGGAATGCCGCAGTACAGTCGCAGTTCTGACAGAGAGTATCATCGATATCCGAGTTGTCATCTGCCCAGACGTAGAAATAGGTATTGCAAGGGATATTGTTATATACCTGGGTATCGAAGGCGATCGGGAATATTCCACAGCCAGAGGTAGCTTGACCACAGGCTGCTTTGGCCGTTGCGTGAACAGGAGTAGTGGTAATCCCGATGAGCTGCGCAAAAAAGCTCGTAACCGGAACTGTTGCCGTAACGACAACTATATTACCGTTAACCGCCGACTGCACCTGCGGCGCACCGTTACGCGGGCCGGCATAATCGTTCGCTACCGCAATCGCCTGAGTCTCGGTATGCCCCAGGCATAGCTCACGCGCACCAGCCAATGCGCCCGCATCGGCCGCGTTTTGCATATGGCGTCGCTGCGTATACATCTGTCCAACATCGACGGCGAGGGCGGCAAACAGGAGCAGAACCAACAAGGCGATAACCACCGTTATCAAGGCCTGTCCGCGTTCTCGCTGCGGGTACTGTGTATTCATCTCCATGCCCTCCACTACTCTTACAGATCGTACCCAAAGACAATCATCTGGGTACGGGCCGTCATCGTAATAACACTCCTTCCGATGATACGAGTCAAGATCGGCCTAAAAGGATAGCTGACTGTAACGGTGATCGGATTACCTTTTGTGGAGTTCAAGCCGCCGATAGCCACCTGAGATGTTGT
>JAJFUJ010000107.1 GCA_021372475.1 Chloroflexota bacterium
CCTTTAGCACGCGCCTTCATATCCGGGTAAACCGCCTGGCAGCAGAACAGGGTCCCCTTGAGGTTTACCGCCATAACGCGGTCCCACTCTTCCTCGCTGATGGTGTACCAGGGACTACGCGGATAATGCACGGCGTTGCAAACCATAATATCCACCGCGCCAAAGCTGGTATGCGCCTGTTCGACCATGCGCCCGACATCCGCGCGGCTGGCTACATCCCCCTGCACGGCGACCGCCCGTCCTGGCCCGGCATTGATCTCCTGGACAACCTGCTCGGCTAAACCAGCGTTATGCAGATAGTTGACCACCACGCGCGCGCCTTCCCTGCCGTATGCCTTGCATACCGCGGCGCCGATCCCGCGCGAGCCTCCCGTAACAATCGCTACCCGGTCCTGCAGCCTTCCGCTCATGGATACTCCTTTAGCTTAACTCAGCCATTCCCCTATATGCTCACTGACGAACCGGTCATCGCAGAGATGCGGATAAGCCGTCCGCACGCGCTCAATCTCCTCGGCCTGGCCTGGAGAAAGGCGCTCGTGCGGATCCAGAGTCAGGTCGCACGCCAAAAGACCCTGGCGCGCCAGCACATACTGGATGCCGCTGATGCAGCCAGCATAGCCGTTAGCTGCATCGAAAAGCGCCGCGTTGGCTTCCGTTACCTGGGATCCCAAGGTCAATAGGTGCGCAGGAATGACGCCCCTTTCGCGGGCAGCGCGGCAGGCAGCCAGGTGCCTGGCAGCAGCACTCGTCCAGACCGCCCAATGTCCCAACAGCCCGCCGACAATCTGGACGCTGACGCCAAGCCGGTCGTTGAAACGATAGGTGGTAAGCAGGTCGCCGATGATATGGTCGTCGTTGCCGGTATAAAGCGCGATATCTCCGCAGCGCCCCGCATCATACACTGCCCTGATGACATCCAGCGTCTGGTAACGATTGAACGGCGCAATCTTGATGGCTACCACCGGGTCAATCTCGCAGAAACTGCGCCAGAAGCGGTATGAAAGGAACCGACCGCCGGCCGCAGGCTGCAGGTAAAAGCCAAACAGGGGCAGCACCTCCGCCACTGCCCGGCAGTGGGCGAGCATCGCCTCGTCGCTTTCGCCACCGTAGGCCGCCAGGCTGAGCAGGCCGGCGTCGTATCCCAGCGAACGCGCCAGTTCAGCCTCCCTCACGGCCTGGCTAGTGCGGCCAACGATGCCGGCAACCCTTACCATGTCGGGATGATTATGAACCATCTCGTCGCCGGCCAGCTCGAGCACGGGTTTATATAAACCAAGCTGTGCCTGGTGAATAGCGAACTGAGTCGTGTGCACGCCGACCGCCAGTCCGCCGGCTCCGGCTGCGGCGTAATAGCGCACCAGGGCGCGCTGATGGCGTTCGTCAAAGGAGCGGGACATATCCAAAGCCAGTGGGCAGGCCGGGATAACCTGCCCCCGAGCCAGGTGATTACGCAGTTCTGCGATATCGCGCTTCATCCAATTTCCTTTGCGGAACAAGTCAGTAATGCCCGTCGCGCACGGCGAACTTGGTCGGCTTGTTGAGGGTCGGGCCGTCCGCCATCACCCAATGCGCCACCCACTCGACCACACTGCCAATCGGCACGCTCGGGTAGCCGAACAAGCGCTGGCACTCGGAGGCATTCGCGACCAGCGCGTCGGGCTGCTCGCTGCCCTCGAATATCGGCTCGCGCTGCATATAGCGGCCAAATTCTGCAGCCAACGCGCGCACCGAGTGAGTCTCTGGACTAGTGACGTTCAAGATACGCGGCGGATTCTCGGTAATCGTCAGACAGCGCAGCGCAGTGGCGTTGGCATCGCCTTGCCAGATGGCATTCAGGCTGCCCATACGCAGGTCGACCGGCTCGCCATACCAAACCCTATTGGCGATATCCAACAACACGCCATAACGCATTTCCACAGCATAGCTGAGCCTAAAGAGCAGGCAGCGCATGCCGCTCTGCTGGGCGAAATAGCTAAAAATGCGCTCGCGTCCGAGCACACTCATGGCATATTCGCCAACGGGCGCCGGCGGTGTGCACTCGGTACAGCCGCCGCCGGCCACAGGCGTGAAGGGGTAGATGTTGCCGCTGGAGAAGACCACCCAGTTGGCATGCGGGAACCTGCGCGCGGCCATGCCCGGCATATACACGTTCATCGCCCAGGTAAGCGCCGGTGTTTGGCTGGCGCCGAATTTCATCCCGGCCATAAAGAGGATATT
>JAJFUJ010000108.1 GCA_021372475.1 Chloroflexota bacterium
TTATCTCGGTAGACGTTCATATCGAAGAGATCGAATCATCCGCTGCTGAAGAGTAGGCGGAACGGGGTGTAACTTGAAGGTCAGGCGGCAAGCGCGCATCACAGCCTTGCAGGCTCTTTTCGAAATTGATATTGTGCATCATCAGCCCGAGTTCGTCGTTGCCGAACGGCTGCAGGAGGCTCCCCTACCGCCGTTGGCGGAGAGTTTCGCGCGTGCTCTGCTGTTTGGAGTGCTAACTAACCAGGTTGCGTTGGACGCGCTTATCCAACAAGTAGCCCCCGAATGGCCGCTAGAGCAGATAGCGCCTGTCGACCGTAATATCTTGCGCCTTGCTGTATACGAATTAATGGTTGGCCTGGGAACTCCCCCTAAAGTAACCATTAACGAAGCAGTCGAGTTAGCCAAGCTTTTTGGCAGCGACAATTCCGGCCGTTTTGTTAACGGCGTTTTAGGTACGCTTTACAACCACCGCGCAGAACTGGCAGGGTCTCTACACCTTGTTCCAATCTCTTCCGCACCATTTAGTGACCAAGACTTATCCTCAGACATCGATTTAGCTTCAGAGGAGAAGAGCGAGTGAACACGGGTTTTCTAGGAATTGGCAGTGGTGAGTTAATACTCATCCTCGTTATTGCCGTTCTCGTCGTTGGTCCAGAAAAGATGGTCGAATTAGCGACCAAACTGGGTACATGGGTGGCCAAGTTTCGCAATATGTCGAGCGGCGCCACTCAGGAGTTTCGTGACGCTATGGGTGTGGATGATGTGAAGCAAGCTTACGATGAAGTGGTTAACGAAGTGAAGGATATCGACCAGGAGCTTAAGGGAGCTGTTCAGGACATCACCTCGCTCAGTAATGAAGCTGTTCAAGGCGTCAACTCACTTGGTAACGAAGCTGCGGCCGTTTCGCGGGAGCTGCAGACTATTACCAGCGGTAAAACGATAGAGAGCGCCGTCCAAAAGCAGGTTAACAAGACTGTTAAGGAGATAACCCAGCCAAAGCCCACTGGCCGAATACCGCAAGCTGTTATCAGTGCAGTAGGATTGCCTCCTGCAGCGACGGATTCAACAGGCACTGCAGACGTGGAACCAGGGAAAGCGGACGGATCTGACTCGAATGACGATGTCAACGCAGCGCCCGTTGAGCTACAATCGACGACTCTCATCGAGAAGGATGAGGATATTGAACCGGTCGAAATAGAGGATGTCCAGGTCCGCGGACAAGACCAGGAATCCAAGGAGAGTTCATCATGAGCAAGAGATTGCAAGATAAAGAACTCTCTATGATGGAGCATTTCAAAGAGTTGCGTAAACGCCTCCTGATCTGCTTTGTCGCACTGGTAGTAACTACATGTATCGGTATGGTATATTCAGAAAGGGGACTACAAATATTGATCCGCCCCTTGGGCGATGTAGTCCCGCAAACGATTAATGTCACCGAAGGCTTTGTTGTGTATTTCAAGGTAGCTTTTATTGTTGGCGTGGCATTGGCCTCACCGGTGATAGTATATGAAGTAGTCCTGTACATGCTGCCCGGTTTATTGCCCCACGAGCGCAAATATCTGTATTTTCTGATCCCTGGCGTATTCATTTGCTTTATCTTAGGCGTCGTTTTCGCGACTTATGTTATGCTGCCCGCGGCTATTAATTTTATGCAGGGGTTTCTAACCACTATCGTTGAGAACCACTGGACGCTGGATAACTACATATCCTTTGTTACGCGTGTCATATTGTCGATGGGTGTCGTATTTCAGTTGCCGCTGATCCTGTTCTTCCTGGCTAAAATAGGCGTGGTGACGCCCAAATCCCTGGGTAAGTTCCGCAAATGGGCTTTTCTACTAGCGGCTGTCGTAGCTGCGATAGTTACGCCAACTCCCGACCCAGTTAACATGATGATAGTGATGGTACCTCTGTATCTGTTATATGAAATAGGCGTACTGCTATCTCGACTGGCAAAGCCGAAAAAGCCGCAAGAGCCACAAGAGGCTACAGCAGCATGAATTGATGACTTCCAAAGGTAATTACTTTGGAAGTCATTTTCATATACGTCCATGTAACCAGAAGACAAAGGGGAATATGCGATGGAGCAGATACGTACATTAATTATGGGAGCGGCTGGCCGCGACTTTCACAATTTTAACGTAGCATTTCGGAATGACGAGCGTTATCACATCGTCGCTTTTACCGCCAATCAAATTCCTAATATCGCAGATCGGAACTACCCGCCTGCGTTAGCTGGCCCTCTCTATCCTCAAGGGATTCCGATCTATGCCGAACCTGAGCTCGAACATCTTGTCGCCGCCCACCATGTCCAACAGGTAATCCTGGCATATAGCGACTTGTCAAAAGCTACAGTTCTTGACATCGCCTCACGCGTGTTGGCCACAGGCGCCGATTTCCGATTGATGGGACCTAACGCGACGATGCTCCAGGCTCATATACCGGTCATCTCCGTTTGTGCTGTCAGAACAGGTTCAGGGAAAAGCCAGACGACCCGCCGGGTGGTCGATATCCTCAAGGCTGCAGGCAAGAGGGTGGTAGTGATACGGCATCCTATGCCCTATGGCGATCTCGCAGCGCAGGCGAGCCAGCGGTTTGCTGTGATGGCGGATCTTGATCTAAACCAATGCACCATCGAGGAACGCGAGGAATACGAGCCGCACTTGGAGCGGGGTGTTATTGTTTACGCCGGGGTGGATTATGGGCGCATTTTGCGGTTAGCCGAGGCCGAGGCCGATATCATAGTCTGGGACGGCGGTAACAACGATATGCCTTTCTACCATAGCGACCTGTTGATTGTGGTGGCAGATCCTCACCGTCCCGGACACGAGCGTAGCTATTACCCCGGACAGGTGAACTTGCGCATGGCGGATGCTGTGGTCATTAACAAAATCGACACTGCTGAGCCGCAATCGGTAACGGCTGTGCGTGAATCGATTGTCGACATCAATCCGCAGGCAGTCATTATCGATGCGGCCTCGCCTATCTCGGTGCCTGCTCCGGAGCAAATATACAATAAAAGGGTGTTGGTAATTGAGGATGGTCCCACGCTTACCCATGGCGAGATGAAGTATGGGGCAGGTTGGGTTGCTGCCAAGCGCTTCGGAGCGGCTGCAATCGTCGATCCTCGACCTTATGCGGTCGGTTCGATAGCCGAGACCTTCTCAAAATACAACGTTGGGCCGATATTGCCTGCGATGGGTTACAGCGCTCAGCAGGTTGACGAGCTCCAGAAAACTATACGCAATACTCCCTGCGACCTGATACTAGTGGCTACGCCGATTGACCTTGGGCGGTTGATCCCGCTGGGGAAACCATCCCAGCGGGTCACGTATGAGCTGCAGGAGATCGGCAACCCTAACTTGCAGGATATTCTCAAGCCTTTTACCAGTGAACAGAACTAATCCTAATTATGGCTAATGGGGTTGCTCGGGAGTTTTCATTACCTCGCGCAGTAGGTTAGTGGCAAATGCACCAGGAGGCAGCGTGAACCGAATAATTAGGTCATGCTCCTCTTGGCTGACACTAACCTCACTTAGCGGTACACGCAGCGGCCGCCTCTCGCCTTCGAGGCTAAATCCGTGGGGATGCATCGTCTCCAGTGTTAGGCCCTCCTGCGCCAGCAAGGCACGCTCGCGTTCTCCAGGAACGCCTTCAGCCAGCCTGACTTTGCGCCCGTAAAGAGGGGCAGTAGCGGAAATCTCCAGATGGTCGGCACGCACCTGCTCCACTTGCACATCGGTGACACTGAAGCAAACGCCATTGGCGTGCTTATACGCCAAGTCGCCGGTCTCCAGACAATCATAGGTAGGTAATCGCTGCTGGAGTAATAGGTTAAATAGGTAGCTCTGGTAGGCTGACAGAGTCAAGCGCAGCAGCTCGCGGGGAAGACTGTAATAAGCCGCGGCCAGCGCCCCCTTTTGGATTATCCTTAATGCCCTATACTCGTCGCTGTTTATATAAGGCCAGTGCTGTAGCGCGCCTTCCAGATTACCGTTATCGTACAATTCACGTGCCACACGTTCCTGAGCAGAATCTTCCGGTTGTGGGCAGCCCAGATATACAGCAAAGAATTGTTCCAGGTCGTTTCGCAAAAGAGCGCAGCCTAATAGATGGGTGACGCCCCTAATGCCGAACCGCTGGATGCCGTATCCGTTAGGGAGGCCGCGCACAGATAGATACTGCAATATCCGTTCTGCGCGCGCCAGAGCATCGCCGTCCACCTGCCGTATGCGGATAACAAACCGGTTGCCGTGCAGATGGCCGATTTTAAGCCGGTTGCGGTGTTTTTCAGCCCACAATATACGCACGTTTGGCAGATGCAGATTCAGCAGCCGTTCGGGAGCTACACCCTCGATGGAAAGATGCTGCCGAGTGACGGCGTTGGCATCTTTTAACCCAGCGCTGCCAATCAAACGGCTGGATTCACCCAACTCGCGGGAGATCAGACGAATGGCGGCAAAAGTATCGATGCCGCGCTTTTCAATCTCGAAAAGCGTGTGCGGACCGGAACCGCTAGGCGAGTAGGCCGGTATCTCCTCCACATAAAAATCCTCCGGGTGCAGACGCACTATGCCGCCCACACCCGGTAAATCCACAGTAACAATACCAGACAAAATGCTCATACCTAGAGGTATTTCAATACCTCGGCAGAATGGCCTTCAGGTTTTACAGGAGAAAAGACCTTGACTATTCCCCCGTCTTCACCTATCACAAAGGTGGAGCGGATAATGCCTTCCACCATTTTCCCGAAGGATTGTTTCTTGCCCCAGGCCCCATATAGGCTGGCCACTGCATGGTCTGGGTCGCTCAGCAGATAAAAAGGCAGCCCATATTTTGCGCGGAATTTCCCATGGGATGCCGCATCATCCGGGCTGATGCCGATTACCACCGCACCTTTCATCAGATACAGGCTTTGGTCGTCTCGGAAGGCACACGCCTCCGTAGTGCAGCCTGGCGTATCATCTTTGGGATAGAAATAGAGCACCACTTTGCGTCCGTGAAACGAGGAGAGCGTCACAAGCTCTCCAGTATCGGATTGTAGGGTGAAATCTGGAGCAATCTGATTTTCAGTTATCATTGTAAGCCTCCTTTCTACTCTGCTTAATATATAATACTTGAGTAACAATGTCAATAATTATATAATAGCACCCTGCGGAGGTTGACCTGCATAAATCAACATACTGATTGAGGTACATTATGTTATGTGGTATAATATAATAGTTGGGCTGGCATGATATGCTTGAATTAGTTGGCTAGCCTGGCAGGGAGAGAATATAAGCGAATAGTCTGTGTATGCGAAAATGAAAGCATCGTTTAGGTTGGTAATACACGGGAGGTCATTGTGGATACCAAATTTAGTCGACGTGCTTTCCTCAAGGTTTCAGCCATTGCTGGTACGGCGGTCATTGTGGCCGCGTGCGCGCCTACAGCAGTTCCAACTGCAGCTCCAACTGCAGCCCCCAAGGCTACCGAAGCGCCTAAGGCTACTACAGCTTCCAAGGCAACTGAAGCTCCTAAAGCAACTGCGATTCCTAAAGCAACCGAAGCTCCTCAAGTCGGCTTCCAGGGTGAGATAGAGTTCTATGCCCAGAGCTATACACCAACTTCCGAGAACCCCAATGCTGATCCGAAGGCGCCCAAACGCGAAGCGTTAAAACTGTTATCGATCGAGTGGGTGGATTTGCATCCGGGGATCAGTTTTAAGTTCATGCAAGCTCCATCTGGCGACTATATCTCCTGGATTCAAACCCAACTGGTGGGTGGTACGGGGCCCGATATTTTCTGGATTTGGCTGGGAAGCCTCAACAACTGGGCTGATGAGGGCAAGACGGTTCCAATCAACGATTACCTTGAATTGCCTAACAAGTATACCCCTGAAGAGACAACTGCCTGGAAAAATACTTTTAAGGATCCATTCCTGGATTCCTACAGTGTCAAGGGCAACTTTGGTGGTGTTCCTATGGATTTGGTCTCAACAGGGATGTACACCAACGTCGATATGCTCAAAGAGGTAGGCATCGACTTCAAGGCTGAGATCAAACCGGAAATCGGCTCACCAGATAGCTGGGAGACGATGATTGGCTGGTGTAAAAAACTAAAGGAAGCCGGCTATTTTGCAATGAGCGCCGGCATGGGGGTAATCAACCAATGGTGGACCACTGGGGTATTTTCTGACCAGTTCCTCAATAGTTGGATTGAGAAGTATGACTTACTGAACTATTACACCATTCGTCCCGTCAAGTTCCAGAAGGGAGTAGTTAGCCAGGAAGAGGTTTGCCATGCGTACTTCTGCAAAGGCTTGGATGTCTTCGCAGCTCCTGATGTGCGCGATATGTTCCGCGTGATTGCTGAATGGACACAATATATGCCTACCGGCTGGGCTAACCCAGATTATGGAAACCCAATGGAATTGTTCCTGACCGGGGAATTGGCGATGGTCTGGGATGGTAGCTGGTCGGTTGGCACGATAATGCAGGATAGCCGCCGTCAGTTCGAGTTTAGCTCTTTCTGGCTTCCGCCGATAACTAGAGCAACCTCTGAATATGTCCCCGATCCTCCGTATTTGCCGATCGGGGTCGGCGGATATGGTTCCTTGAGCTTTGGATTGAACCGCAAGACGATCGCCAAAGGCAATGTGGAAGAGTGCGTGGATTGGCTGATGTATATCACAACGCCAGAACACGACGAGATGGTTGTCAATGAAGTTCCGTCATTCATCCCATCAAACAAAAAGGCCAAGAGCCTACCGGAAGTCGAAAACCTGTTTGTAGGGGAGACGCGACTGGTGGCAGGTGGAACCCATCCAGTCTCCGGACCGTACTCATGGTTTGGCTGGCAGGAGGACAAGTGGGGTGACCTGCTGCGCCGTGAGCAGACGCTCTACTTTATGGGCGAAGAAGATGCTGATACCTTCTTTAACAACCTCAAGGAGGCTGGCGTGCCATTAGCCAAGGAAGTGATTCGCAAAGCGGCAGTCCAGTATTCTGAGGATGGTTCTTGGGATCTAACGCAGTGGGAATGCCAGCCTGAAGTGTAACACTCAAGCTATTCTGTTTACCCGGGGGAGCTGTAAAGCCCTCTCCGGGTTTTCTTTGTTTTCCTTTGACGAAACATTATAAAAGCGTATAATTTTATCATTGCGAGTATACATTATACTATAATGCTCTGATAGCCTCGTTCTAACTGAGGCAGAGGGACGAGCGTTGAGGAGACGGGCTTTCGTTATGTAGGTTTTGCCGGAGAGGTCTAGGGTATGGTGGGCAGCTAAAACACACAGTAGCGTCATTCTAGTTGCTTGTTTTTATACCATGACCCATTAACCTATACATACTGGAAAGGAGGAATAGCTTTTTCTATAGTGACCGCTTGGTTCGTACGGTGTTTTGGTGTTTAGATTTTCCCGTACCGATTAAGGAGGATCGCCGTGGATACGAAAATGAAGCGTCGTGATTTTCTCAAGATCTCTTCCCTTGCCGGCGTAGCGATTGTAGCGGCCGCTTGCGCGCCCACAGCAGTGCCGACTGAAGCGCCGAAGGCCACCGAGGCCCCCAAAGCAACCGAAGCCCCCAAAGCAACTGAAGCACCTAAGGCTACTGAGGCCCCCAAAGCAACTGAAGCTCCCAAGGAAACAGGTTTTCAGGGTGAAATAGAGTTTTATGCTCAGGCATATACGCCCACTTCTGCCCTGGAGAACCCCGATCCTGATTCCCCCAAACGTGAGGCCATGGCAATTTTGGCGGAGTCATGGATGGACCTGCACCCTGGTATCACATTCAAGTTTCATTTGGGCGCGCCTTCAGGCCAGGACTATACCGGAAGCTGGCTCAATACGCAGCTCATCGGTGGCACCGGCCCTGACATGTTCTGGATTTGGCTTGGGACATTGAACTCTTTTGCTGACCAGGGTAAGGTAGTACCTCTCAACGACTACCTCGAGCTGCCCAACAAGTATACTCCCGACGACACCACCGCTTGGAAGATGACCTTCAAGAGTCCCTTCCAGACCACCTTTAGCGATAAAGGGCAGTGGGGTGGCGTGCCGCTAGACCTGGTCTCGACCGGTGTCTACTGCAACGTGGATATGTTCACCGCGGTGGGCATCGACCTCAAGAACGAAATCGTCCCGGAATATGGCTCTCCCAAGGACTGGGCTACCTTGATCGAGTGGTGCAAGAAAATCAAGGATGCCGGCTTCTTTGCCTTCTCCCTGAGCGGCTACATCCTCGAGTGGTGGCTGCAGGGTGTGCTGGGTGACCAATTGTTCTGGAACCTGATCCCGCAGTTTGATTCGCTCAACTATCATGAGCAGACGCCGAAGCAGTTCCAGGAGGGTTTGGTCAGCCAGGAAGAGGTTGTCCAGCAGTACCTGTGCAACAACTGGAAGGCTTTTGAAGAGCCCGGCACTATCACGATGTTTGAGATCTTTAAGGATCTCTCTCTGTACATGCCGGAAGGTTTTGTGAACGCCGACACGATGTGGTCAGCCGCCTGGGACCTGTACTTGCAGGGCACCCTGGCCATGTTCTGGGATGGTTCCTGGCGCGTGGGCTCGATCATGCAGGACGACCGCCGCAAGTTTGAGTTCAGCTCGTTCTGGCTCCCGCCATTGACCAAGGAGACTACTCCGTTGGCCAAGGACCCTCCGATCCTCCCGATC